>NZ_LHVI01000033.1:0-173158 GCF_001269755.1 Pseudomonas sp. Q12-87
GCGGTGTGTCAGTTGACATTGATTTATCTGACACACCGCATTCGCGAGCAAGCCCGCTCCCACAGTTTGAATCTTCAGTAATCTTGAATTTTCATTCACAGCAGGCTCGCTCACACAGAAAACTGCATGCCGATCAATATTCAATGGAGTTGTCTTTATGGGCCCATGGCTCGATAGCATCACCGGCTGGCTGAGCGTCAACCCGCAATGGCTGGCGGTGGCGGTGTTCATTGTTGCCTGTGTGGAGTGCCTGGCCATTGCCGGGTTGATCGTGCCCGGCACCGTGATGCTGTTCGCCATCGCCGTGCTGGCCGGCAGCGGTGCGCTGTCCCTGGGAGAGACGTTGCTGCTCGGCCTGCTCGGCGGTCTGCTGGGGGACCTGATTTCATATTTCCTGGGCCGGAACTTCCACCAGAACATCCGCCGCCTGCCAGGCCTGCGCCAGCATCCCGAATGGATGAGCGCGGCGGAAAGCTATTTCCAGCGCTACGGTATCGCCAGCCTGCTGGTCGGCCGTTTTATCGGCCCGCTAAGACCGATGCTGCCGATGGTGGCTGGGATGTGCGACATGCCGTTCCCGCGCTTCGCCGCCGTCAGCCTGTTGGCCGCAACCGGCTGGACCGTGGCTTACCTGCTGCCGGGCTGGGCCACGGGTGCAGCGTTCCGGCTGCCGTTGCCGGAGGGTTTCTGGCCCCAGGCCGGTGTCGTCATCGGCAGTATCGCGGTGATGCTCGGCTTGAGCGTCAACAGCAGCCTGCGGCGTCATCGCCATGCCTCCGCGCTGATCGCGGGCATTGGCCTGGTCATCCTGATC
Organism: Pseudomonas sp. Q12-87; assembly: GCF_001269755.1. NCBI lineage: Bacteria > Pseudomonadati > Pseudomonadota > Gammaproteobacteria > Pseudomonadales > Pseudomonadaceae > Pseudomonas > Pseudomonas sp. Q12-87. The sequence goes on from NZ_LHVI01000033.1 coordinate 815, forward strand.
GGGTTGTTCATCGGTTTTCGTTACCTGACCGCCTTCGACCAGGGGTTGGTGGCCCTGGTCCAGGAGCATCGCAGCCCGGCGATGGACGAAATCGCCGTGACCTTCACGCTGATCGGCGAATTCCGCAACATGCTGATCTTCAGCGCCCTGCTGACCGCCCTGCTGCTGTTGGCGCGCCAATGGCGCCAGGCAATCTTCGCCGGCGGCACGATGCTGCTCACTTCCCTGGCCAACACCGGCAGCAAGCACTTCTTCGCCCGGGTACGCCCGGAGATCCTGACCGACCCATTGACCAGCTACAGCATGCCCAGCGGCCATGCCTCCGGGGCGTTCGCGCTGTTCCTGAGCCTCGCCATCCTGGCCGGGCGTGGACAACCGCCACGGCTGCGCCTGACCTGGCTGCTGCTGGCCTGCTTGCCGGCGCTGGCGATTGCCTCGTCGCGGGTGTATCTGGGGGCCCATTGGCCAAGCGATGTCGTCGCCGGGGCCGTGCTCGCCGCCAGCGTCTGTGCCGCCGTCCTGTGGCTGAGCCAGCGCCAGGCGCCACTGCCGGCCATGCCGCCGAAAATCTGGTGGTTGATCCTGCCGGCGCTGGTGGCGGTGTTCAGCTTCTTTGCACTGCGGCACCTGCCGCATGCGATGTTGCGGTATGCCTATTGATGCCGAAGCGTTGGCGCCCCCTGTGGGAGCGGGCTTGCTCGCGAATGCGGTGGGTCAGTCAATACATGTCTTGGATGTCACTCCGCATTCGCGGGCAAGCCCGCTCCCACAGTAGGGACGGATGGATTCAGGCGAACAGTTCGCCCTGCAACTCATCCAGCAAAGCCTGGATCGCATCCAGGCGCTGCTGGGGATCGTCGAGTTGCAGCAGGTCGATCTTGTCCAATTCATTGAACGGCAGCAGATAGGCCAGTTGATTGGCCAACGACTGCTGGCCGGTCGCTTCGGTGCCCATGTTCAGGGCTTCGACCATCGGGTGCTCGGCCAGGGCCTTGAGCAGCGCCACCAAGTCAGCGTCTTCATCCTGCAGCGGCTGTTCCGGCTCTTCCTCCAGCCACTCGACTTCAGCCACCGTCAACTGATCCGGCTGGACGCTGCTGCTGTGCACGATAAAACGCCGCCCGCCCTGCACGCGAATGCCCAGCAAGCCGTTTTCCTGCTGGGAAAAATCAGTGATACGCGCTTCACAACCGACCCGCGCATAGCCGTCGGGCGCGTTGCCGACTTCCTCGCCATCGAGAATGCACACCACGCCAAACCCTTCGCCCTTTTTCATGCAGCGACCGATCATGTCGAGGTAACGCGCCTCGAAAATCTGCAAATCAAGCGTGCAGCCAGGAAACAGCACGGTGTTCAACGGGAAAAGCGGCAAGTTCATAACCAGTTCCTTAGACCGTCATCGACACCACCAACGGCAGCAATACCGCCGTGGCCACGCCCATCAGACTCATCGCCAGCGCCGCGAAGGCACCGGACTCCTCGCTTTCCTGCAGCGCCACCGACGTGCCCACCGCATGGGCCGTCAGCCCCAGGGCCATGCCCCGGGCTTCAGGACTATGGACACCGAGCTTGTTCAGAATGCTCGGGCCCAGAATCGCCCCGAGTACGCCGGTGATCAGCACAAATACCGCTGCCATGGCCGCCACGCCGCCAATCTGCTCAGCCACCAGCATGGCAATCGGCGAAGTCACCGACTTGGGCGCCATGGTCATCAGGATCATGTGTTCGGCGCCAAACGCCCAGCCCAGCGCCACCGCAGAGCCGGTGGCAAACACCCCGCCTATCACCAGCGTAGTAAAAATCGGCCAGAACAATTGCCGGATCCGTCGCAGATTCAAATACAACGGCACCGCCAGGGCAACCGTGGCCGGGCCCAGCAGGATGCTGAGAATCTCGGTGCTCTTGCGGTACTCGGCGTAGCTGATGCCGCAACCGACCAGCACGCCGATCAGCAGCACCATGGACATCAGCACCGGTTGCAGGAACACCCAGCGGGTCTTCTCGAACGCCGCCAGCACCAGTTGGTAGGCGCCCAGGGTAATGCCGATGCCGAACAGCGGATGATGGATCACCGAACTCCATGCGCCTTGCCAGTCGAGGATCATTGGCCGTCCTCCGGCGCAGGCGCGTGACGCCTGGACAGGCGCTGCATCAACACGCCGGTAAACGCCATGGACAGCACCAGCGACAACACCAGCGCACCGACAATGGCCCAGAAGTCGGCGGCGATGGCCCGGGCGTAGACCATCACCCCCACGGCAGGCGGCACCAGCAGCAACGGCAGGTAGCGCAGCAGGCTTGCGGCGGCCAGGTTCAAGGGCTCGCCGACTTCGCCGCGAATGATCAAATAACCCAGCAACAGCAAAAGGCCGATGATCGGCCCCGGCAATACCGGCAAGAACAAATGATTGATCGCAGTGCCCAGCAATTGAAACAGCACCAGCCAGGTCAGGCCCCGTAGCAACATCCGTCCTCTCCCCTGCAACGCTTACTCAAAGAATGCGCCGGCATTATAAGCATGCCCGCGCTATGGGTCGGCATTCGTAAAAAGCATGGTCGGTGACCTTCATCGCGCGTCATGTTGATCTACAGTGGTTCTCCGGGGGCACAGATCCCCGCTTCAAAAAAAGACAAAACAGATGAACCAAGGAGAGTCTCAATGCCCTACGTTCCCGTTGCAGCGCTCAAGGATTATGTCGGCAAGGAACTTGGACGTTCCGAATGGCTGACCATCGATCAGGACCGCATCAACCTGTTCGCCGAAGCCACTGGCGACTTTCAATTCATCCATGTCGACCCGGTCAAGGCCGCACAGACCCCGTTCGGCAGCACCATCGCCCACGGTTTCCTGTCGCTGTCGCTGATGCCCAAGCTGATGGAAGACATCCTGATCCTGCCCGAAGGCGTGAAGATGGTCGTCAATTACGGGCTGGACAGCGTGCGCTTCATCCAGCCGGTGAAGGTTGATTCCAAGGTCCGGCTCAAGGTCGACCTGGTGGAAGTCACCGAGAAAAAACCCGGCCAATGGCTGCTCAAGGCCACCGCCACCCTGGAAATCGAAGGGTCGGAAAAACCCGCCTACATCGCCGAGCCCCTGTCGCTCTGCTTCGTCTAGCCCCACGCGGCGGCGAAACCGCTCAGGCAGTTTCGCACCGCTTCTGTATATCTAACGCGCATAGCTGCGGCATACTCGTCGCCTGATCAACTGGATCCTGTTATGCGCACACTTGTCCCCCTGACCCTGACCTTGTTGCTTACCGCCTGCGGTGATGGCGATTCGCTGCTGCCCCCCGACGCGCGCCTGCCCGATGGCGGACGCTATCGCGGCGACCTCGTGGACGGGCTGCTGCAAGGCCAGGGGCGCATCGACTATCCCAACGGCAGCTGGTACGCCGGCCAGTTCGACAAAGGCCAGTGGCACGGCACCGGGGAGTGGCATGGCAGCAATGGCGAGGTCTATCGCGGCCAATTCCAGCAAGGCCTGTTCCACGGACAGGGCAGCCTGACCACGCCGACCAGCAGCTACACCGGCAGCTTCAAGCAAGGCCGGCGGGACGGTGAAGGGACGCTCAAGGAAAACGGCATGACCTACCGTGGCGAGTTCAAGGCCGATCGGTACTCCGGCCTCGGGCGCCTCGAGCTCGACGACGGCAGCCAGTACCAAGGCCCGTTCGTCAACGGCAAGCCGAACGGCGAAGGCCAACGCTTCGATGCCAGCGGCAACCAGTTCACCGGCCACTTCGTCGATGGCCAGCTCCAGGGCAAGGGCACCTTCAACAGCGCCGATGGCGATGTTTATGTCGGTGGCTTCAAGAACAACCAGCTCAACGGTCGCGGGCGTTACGAAAACGCCGACGGCGATGTCTGGATCGGCCAGTTCAAGGATGGCGCGCTGACCGGCAAGGGCGAATTGATCGGCGCCGATGGCAGTCATTATCTTGGCCACTTCAATGAATGGCGCTTCACCGGTGAGGGACGACTCAACCTGCCCGATGGCAGCTTTTATGTCGGCCAGTTCGAAAGCGACAGCTACCATGGGCGCGGCACCCTGGTGCTGACCGACGGCACCGTCCAAAGCGGCACCTGGGCCAACGGCCAGCGGATCCGCGACGCCGACGGCAGGCTGCTGCCGGATGTGCTCGAACGCGGCATCCTGGCCCAGGGCCGCCTGCTGGACGATGCCCTGGCGAACATTCCCGCTTCCACCCCGGCGATAGAGCTGTACAGCCTGACCCTGGGCGGCGACGGCAAGCAGAGCGTGTTCCTGCGCGAATCCGACTACGTCGCCAACATGCTCGCCAGCCGCTTTGGCGCGTTCGGCCAGATTCGCCTGGTCAACCATCGCGATCACCTCGGCGACCGGCCCATGGCCAGTCGCGAAAGCCTGCGCCGCGCCGCCGCCACCCTGGCCGAACGCAGCGGCCCGGAAGACCTGATCTTCATCTACCTGACCAGCCACGGCACCAGCGAGCATGAATTGGTGCTCGATCAACCGCGCATGGAACTGGCCGACCTGCCCGCCGACGAGCTGGCCGTGGTGCTGGCGCCGCTGAAGAACCGCGACAAGATCGTGGTGATCTCGGCGTGCTATTCCGGCGGTTTCATTCCGGCGCTCAAGGATGAACGCACGCTGATCATGACCGCTTCCCGGGCCGACCGGGTGTCCTTCGGCTGTTCCGAAGAGGCCAACTTCACTTACTTCGGCGACGCGCTGTTCGCCCAGGCGCTGAACCAGACCGATGACTTGGAACAAGCCTTCAAACGGGCCAAGGGCATCGTTGCCGAGCGGGAACAGGCAGACAATTTCGAAGCATCCGAGCCGCAGATATGGGCGCCCCGGACGGTGCTTTCCCACTGGGGACTGCTGCGCAAACAACAGGCGCGAAAAGCATTGCAAAGTGCTGCATTGAACGACGAGGCCAAAAAGAGCAACTAAGCTGAACCGTATCAAGGGGGAAACACTATGTACTTGACGCCTCAGCATGTTTTGCTCGCCGGTGCCACCGGGCTGACCGGGGAACACTTGCTCGATCGGCTGCTCAGCGAGCCGACGATCACGCGAGTACTGGCGCCGACCCGTCGGCCATTGGCCAGACATCCACACCTGGAAAACCCGGTTGGGGAACCGGCCGATGTACTGCCCCGCCTCGGCGGCCAGGTCGACATCGCCTTTTGCTGCCTCGGCACGACGATCAAGCAGGCCGGCTCGGAACAGGCTTTTCGCGCGGTGGACCTGGACCTGGTCGTGGCCTTTGCCAAGCGTGCCCGGGAACTGGGGGCACGGCATTTGATTGTGATCAGCGCCCTGAACGCCGACGCCAAGTCATCGATTTTCTACAACCGGGTCAAAGGCGAAATGGAGGCGGCCCTCAAGGCCCAGGACTGGCCGCAGTTGACCATCTGCCGTCCTTCACTGCTGCTGGGCGAGCGCGTCGAACCACGCCTGGCCGAGCAACTGGCCGGGCCCTTGTCGAAACTCATCCCGGGCAAATACCACGGCATCGAAGCCTGCCAACTGGCCCGCGCCATGTGGCGCCTGGCGCTGGAAGAACAGGACGGGGTGCGGGTGGTGGAGTCGGATGAGTTGCGTAAGCTGGGCAAATGATTCTGCAGCGTCTGACTGGGCCTCATCGCGAGCAAGCTCGCTCCCACAGGGATCGCATTCTTTCTGGAGAAATTTGGTCAACTGTGGGAGCGGGCTTGCTCGCGAAGGGCGCACCGCCGGTCCAAAGTCGAACACTTATTGTGGCAAGGGAGCTTGCTCCCGCTCGGCTGCGCAGCAGTCGCCTTCGGGTTTGAATCAGAGCAAAAAGCTTGGGGCCGCTGCGCAGCCCAGCGGGAGCAAGCTCCCTCGCCACGGGGGGTCGTGGTGTTTTTTATAGCCCGCCAGTGGCTTGGAACCCTACACCCATCGCCGTAAACAACGACAACGGCAGCAACAAGGTATCGAGCAACGCACTGCCCGGCAGGTCGACACCCGGGTAGCTTGGGGCTTCAGCACCAAAGCGGTCCTTGGCGCAGCAGCCGCCATTAAGCGCGTAGAGATCCAGCCGTGTCCCCGCATACACCACCGGCGCGCCGGGCTTGGCGGCGTCGAGGGTGCGGGCGGTGGCGCAGCCGGTCAGCTGCAGCGCCAGCAAGACCATCAGCAGCTTATTCATCAATGCTCAAATGATGCTCGCCCCAGCGCGGCAGCATGTCCTGGGGGATGTTCAGCAGATTGAGAATCCGCGCGACCACGAAATCGATCAGGTCATCGATGGTCTGTGGCTGGTGATAAAACCCTGGCGAGGCCGGCAGGATGGTCACGCCCATGTTCGACAGCTTGAGCATGTGCTCCAGATGAATGCTCGAATACGGCGCTTCCCGCGGCACCAGGATCAACTGGCGACGCTCCTTGAGCGTGACGTCCGCAGCCCGTTCGATCAGGTTGTTGCAGGCCCCTGTCGCAATCGCCGACAGCGTCCCCGTGGAACATGGCACTACCACCATGGCCGCCGGCGCGCCGGAGCCCGAAGCCACCGGCGACATCCAGTCTTCCTTGCCATACACACGAATTTGTCCCGCCGCCGCCCCGGTGTACTCGGTGAGGAAAGCCTGCATCATCTGCGTCTTGGGCGGCAGGGTCACGTCGGTTTCGGTGGCCATCACCAACTGCGCCGCCTTGGAGATGAGGAAATGCACCTCGCGGTCTTCCCGCACCAGGCAATCGAGCAGGCGCAAGCCGTACTGGGCGCCGGAAGCACCGGTCATCGCTAGCGTGATGCGTTCGGGGCCGTTGCTTTCCAAGCGAGTGTTCATTTCAGCGCCTCGGCCAGTTTGCCGTGCAGGCCGCCGAAGCCGCCGTTGCTCATGATCACCACATGAGTGCCGGGTTGGGCCTGGCTCTTCACGCGCTCGATGATGCCTTCCAGGGAGTCGCTGACAATCGACGGCACCGTGCACAGCGCGGCGGTGGCGCCCAGGTCCCAGCCGAGGTTGGCCGGTGCGTACCAAATCACCTGGTCGGCATCGACCACGCTTTCCGGCAGGCCGTCGCGGTGGGCGCCGAGCTTCATGGAGTTGGAACGCGGCTCGATGATCGCGATCAGCGGCGCATCACCGATACGCTTGCGCAAACCGTCGAGGGTGGTGGCGATGGCGGTCGGATGGTGAGCGAAGTCGTCATAAATGGTGATGCCGCGCACTTCGGCGACTTTCTCCATGCGGCGCTTGACGCTCTTGAACGCGCTCAACGCGGCAATGCCCATGGACGGCACCACGCCAACATGGCGGGCCGCCGCCAGGGTGGCCAGGGCATTGGCGACGTTATGCTGGCCGGTCATGTCCCACTCGACCACGCCATGGGACACGCCTTCGAACATCACTTCGAACTGCGAACCATCGTCCTTGAGCAACTTCACTTGCCACTGCCCGCCCGCGCCGGTGGTTTGCACCGGGGTCCAGCAGCCCATCTCGATGACGCGCTGCAACGCCGGCTCGGTGGTCGGGTGAATGACCAGGCCCTCGCTGGGGATGGTGCGCACCAAATGGTGGAACTGCCGCTCGATGGCCGGCAGATCAGGGAAGATGTCGGCGTGATCGAATTCAAGGTTGTTGAGGATCGCCGTGCGTGGTCGGTAGTGGACGAATTTCGAGCGCTTGTCGAAGAACGCGCTGTCGTATTCATCAGCCTCAATCACAAAGAACGGCGTGCCACCCAGGCGCGCCGACACCGAGAAGTTCTGCGGCACGCCACCGATCAAGAAGCCCGGGCTCATGCCCGCGTGCTCAAGCACCCAGGCGAGCATGCTGCTGGTGGTGGTCTTGCCATGAGTGCCGGCCACGGCCAGGACCCAACGGCCCTGCAGCACATGATCGGCCAGCCACTGCGGCCCGGACACGTATGGCAAGCCCTTGTTGAGCACGTATTCCACCGCTGGGTTGCCCCGGGACATGGCGTTGCCGATGACCACCAGGTCCGGCGCCGGGTCCAGTTGCGCCGGGTCGTAGCCTTGGGTCAGCTCGATGCCCTGGGCTTCCAGCTGGGTGCTCATCGGCGGGTAGACGTTGGCGTCGGAGCCGGTGACGTGATGGCCCAGTTCCTTGGCCAAGACAGCCATCGAACCCATGAAAGTGCCGCAAATACCGAGAATATGGATGTGCATAGTCGACCTCGTAAAACATGGCCGCAGGTTAGCGTAGGGAGGGGGAAATCGCACCTTGTGTTTCGATTTCCCGCCGCTGGGACACCGCAAATTCCCTGTGTGCGAGCTTGCTCGCGATGGCAGTGGGTCAGTTGGCAGCAATGTTGAATGTACGACCCGGCTTTATGTGGCGAGGGAGCTTGCTCCCGCTCGACTGCGCAGCAGTCGCCTTCGGTTTCAGGGTGGAAAGAAACTGGGGGCTGCTTCGCAGCCCAGCGGGAGCAAGCTCCCTCGCCACATAGAGCTGGGTTGACTGGGGGATGATGGTTGTCAGCGGGCGATGGCGTGTTTGCGCAGTTTTCGGTAGAGGGTGTTGCGGCTGATGCCCAATTGTTCGGCGGTGTGGGTCATGTGCCAGCGCTGACGCTCCAGCGCGTCGATCAGCGCCAACCGTTCGGCGTCGTCCAACGGCCGCTCGGCCACCGGTTCAACCATCACCGTCGCTGGACGCTGGCGAATCATCGCCGGCAGGTCTTCCAGGCCGATTCGCCCGTCGTCACACAACGCGGCGAGGGTCCGCAGCACATTGCGCAGTTGCCGCACATTCCCCGGCCAGTCGAAGCCCAGCAATGCCTGGCGCGCCGGTTCGTCGAGGGTCACGGCGTCAGCGCCCGCCTCTTCGGCCAGCAGGAAGTCCAGCAACTGAGACTTATCACTGCGCTCGCGCAACGCCGGGAGCGGGATTTCCAAGCCGTTGAGCCGGTAATACAAATCCTCACGGAAGCTGCCGTCCCGCACCCGGTCGAGCAACTGACGGTGGGTGGCGCTGATGATGCGCACGTTCACCGCCTCGGGCTCGCCGCCAATGGGCACCACCTGGCGATCTTCCAGCACCCGCAGCAAACGGGTCTGCAAGGCCAGAGGCATGTCGCCGATTTCATCGAGGAACAGCGTGCCGCCGTCGGCCTGTTGCAGCTTGCCGCGCATACCTTCCTTGCGCGCGCCGGTGAAGCTGCCGCCGCGATAACCGAACAGCTCGCTCTCGATCAGGCTTTCCGGGATGGCCGCGCAGTTGAGGGCGACGAAATGTTTGCCGGCGCGCTGGCTGGCGTGGTGTACAGCCTTGGCGAAGGCTTCTTTGCCGGAGCCGGTTTCGCCGTGGATCAGCAGCGGCACATCGCGTTCGAACACCCGCAAGGCTTTGCGAAAATGCTCCTGCAACGCCGCATCTCCCAGGCAGATGCCCGGCAATCGCGCAGGCTCGATGACCTTGAGCGCCGGGGCGACCGGCACCGGGACGCTGCGGGGTTGGCCGCGCAGTACGGCGAACAGATGCCGACCGTCACGGGTGCGCAACGGCCAACTTGCGCTGGCCTGGGCGCTGGCGCGACCGAGCAACTCGTCCAAAGAACAGTCGAAAAACTCTTCCACCCGCTGGCCCAGAAGACCGCCGCGAATATGCCCCAAGAGGTTGAGCGCGCTCTGATTGACGGCGCTGATCCGGCCTTCGCCGTCGAACGCCAGCAACCCTTCGCTGAACAGCCCCACGGACTCGGCCTGCAAATGAAAGCGCAGCAGCCACTGATTCTCGAAGCAACGGAGGAAATAGCAGCTCTCGATCATCTTCGCCGAGAGGTTGACCAGGGCCATGGTGTGGAACTGGCTCTGGCGCGACACGTCCGGCCGGGCCGAGGACACGTCGAGCACCGCCAGCAGTTCGCCCTGGGGGTCGAAGACCGGGCTGGCCGAGCAGGTCAGGCCGGTGTGGCGGCCGCGAAAATGTTCTTCCTGGTGGATGGTCAGGGCCTGGCGTTCCACCAGGCAGGTGCCGATGCCGTTGGTGCCTTCGCAGGCTTCGCTCCAGTCGGCGCCGAGCCAGAGACCGGCCCGTTCGAAAATCTTCCGTTCGCTGGGGGCGGTGACGCAGTTGAGGATCACGCCGCGAGCGTCGGTCAGCAGCACGGCGTGGCCGGCGCCGGAGAGTTGTTGATGCAGGCTGTTCATTTCATTGCCGGCGATGTGCAGCACTTGTTGCAGGCGCTCGCGGCTTTCCAGCACCCGGCCATGTTCGAGCACCGTCGGCGCCAGGTTCTGGGCCGGGTCGAGGTGATAGTCCTCGAGGCAGCGCAGCCAGGAACGGGCAATCGACGGGTCGCTGCCCGGCCCCTGCAGATGGGCCTTGCCCTGGGTAACCGTCAGGACTTGCTGGGCATGGCGACTCAAGTGGTTGCTGTGCATTTCTTATTGTTCTCCCCGAAGGACCTTTTGGACCTGCCGACACATTACCCCGTGGCAGGGAGCTTGCTCCCGCTGGGCTGCGCAGCAGCCCCAAAACCTGAGTTTGCGGTGTATCAGGCTGACCGAGTTGGCGGCCTTGGGACCGCTTCGCGCTCCAGCGGGAGCAAGCTCCCTCGCCACAACGGTGCTTGGCAGGCCAACTGGGTGTAGCCCAGCATCCTCCAGCCCAACAGCCTTTGCAATGCTGGCGCGACCTGCCAGTCACAGACTGTCTCGCATCTGGCACAAACTGTCACACCCGCTGTATCGCAAGCGTCACACCCCCCATCCGTTTGTCCGACCAACTCCTCCTAAGGTCTTGATTTACGGGCCCTGCAAGGCAATGGCCCAACCTTTGCTCTAGGCTTAAGTACCAGCGCGTATTTGCGCGGCTCCCTTATAAGCACAAAAGCCAAGGAGAACTCATCATGCGTTACGCTCACCCCGGTACTGAAGGCGCTATCGTTTCGTTCAAGGCAAAATACGGTAACTACATCGGCGGCGAGTTCGTCGCGCCTGTCAAAGGTCAGTACTTCACCAATACGTCCCCGGTCAATGGCCAGCCCATTGCCGAATTCCCACGTTCTACCGCCGAAGACATCGACAAAGCCCTGGACGCTGCCCACGCTGCCGCTGATGCCTGGGGTGCCACCTCGGTCCAGGCCCGTTCGCTGATCCTGCTGAAAATCGCCGACCGCATCGAGCAGAATCTCGAACTGCTGGCGATCACCGAGTCCTGGGACAACGGCAAGGCCGTGCGCGAAACCCTCAACGCCGACATCCCCCTGGCCGCCGACCACTTCCGCTACTTCGCCGGTTGCCTGCGGGCCCAGGAAGGCAGCGCCGCCGAGATCGACGGCAACACCGTGGCCTATCACATCCACGAACCGCTGGGCGTGGTCGGGCAGATCATCCCGTGGAACTTCCCGCTGCTGATGGCCGCGTGGAAACTCGCTCCGGCCCTGGCCGCCGGTAACTGCGTCGTGCTCAAGCCTGCCGAGCAAACCCCACTGGGCATTTGCGTGCTCATGGAACTGATCGGCGACCTGCTGCCGCCAGGCGTGCTCAACGTGGTGCAAGGTTTCGGCAAAGAAGCCGGCGAAGCCCTCGCCACCAGCAAGCGCATCGCCAAGATCGCCTTCACTGGCTCGACCCCAGTCGGTTCGCACATCATGAAATGCGCCGCCGAGAACATCATCCCGTCTACCGTGGAACTGGGCGGCAAGTCGCCGAACATCTTCTTCGAAGACATCATGCAGGCCGAACCGAGCTTCATTGAAAAAGCCGCCGAAGGCCTGGTGCTGGCGTTCTTCAACCAGGGCGAAGTCTGCACCTGCCCATCCCGGGCGCTGGTCCAGGAATCGATCTACGACGAATTCATGCAAGTGGTGATGAAGAAAGTCCTGCAGATCAAGCGCGGCGACCCGCTGGACACCGACACCATGGTCGGTGCCCAGGCGTCCGAGCAGCAATTCGACAAGATTCTTTCGTACCTGGAAATCGCCAAGGGCGAAGGCGCCGAGCTGCTGACCGGCGGCAAGGTGGAAAAACTCGAAGGCAACCTGGCCAGCGGTTACTACATCCAGCCGACCCTGCTCAAGGGCACCAACAAGATGCGTGTGTTCCAGGAAGAAATCTTCGGCCCAGTGGTGAGCATCACCACCTTCAAGGACGAAGCCGAAGCCCTGGCGATCGCCAACGACACCGAGTTCGGCCTCGGCGCCGGCCTGTGGACCCGCGACATCAACCGCGCCTACCGCATGGGCCGGACGATCAAGGCCGGTCGCGTGTGGACCAACTGCTACCACCTGTACCCGGCGCATGCTGCGTTTGGTGGCTACAAGAAGTCCGGCGTGGGTCGTGAGACGCACAAGATGATGCTCGACCATTATCAGCAGACCAAAAACCTGCTGGTGAGCTACGACATCAATCCGTTGGGGTTCTTCTAACTCCATAACGCCACAAAACCTGTGGGAGCGGGCTTGCCCGCGAAGACGGCGGCACATTCACCTTATCAGTGACTGACAAACCGCTTTCGCGAGCAAGCCCGCTCCCACAGGAATCAGTGAATGGCGCTTCATTTCGGGTGACCCGACTTCCCGCGATGGCGCACTCATTCTCACACAGAATCAATGCCCCACTGCTCTGGCATGAGCCTTGCATGCCCGTTCCACAGCAAACCCGAAAGTCCAACAGATCAAACAATAAAAAAGACAGAGAGGACTTATGACAACTACCAACCAACTCAAACCCACACTCGGCACCCTGCATTTATGGGGCATCGCCGTTGGCTTGGTGATTTCCGGCGAGTACTTCGGCTGGAGCTACGGCTGGGGCACCGCAGGGACCCTGGGTTTTCTCGTCACCGCCCTCATGGTGGCGTTGATGTACACCTGCTTCATCTTCAGTTTCACCGAACTGACCACCGCGATTCCCCACGCCGGCGGGCCTTTTGCCTATAGCCGACGGGCCTTCGGCGAGAAAGGCGGATTAATCGCCGGGATCGCCACGCTGATCGAATTCGTCTTTGCGCCCCCGGCCATCGCCATGGCCATCGGCGCCTACCTCAATGTGCAATTTCCGGAACTGGACCCCAAGCTCGCGGCAGTCGGCGCGTACATCGTGTTCATGACCCTGAACATCCTCGGCGTCAGCATTGCCGCCGCGTTCGAGCTGGTGGTCACCGTGCTGGCAGTCGCCGAACTGCTGGTGTTCATGGGCGTGGTCGCGCCGGGCTTCAGTTTCAGCAATTTCGTGCTCAACGGCTGGTCCGGCTCGAATGAATTCAGCCTCGCCTCTATCCCAGGCATTTTCGCGGCGATCCCCTTCGCGATCTGGTTCTTTCTCGCCATCGAAGGCGCGGCCATGGCCGCCGAAGAAGCCAAGGACCCGAAACGCACGATTCCCCGCGCTTACGTCAGCGGCATCTTGACCCTGGTGTTCCTGGCCATCGGCGTGATGATCATGGCCGGCGGCGTGGGCGACTGGCGCACCCTGTCGAACATCAACGACCCGCTGCCCCAGGCCATGAAGGCTGTGGTCGGCAATAATTCAACGTGGATGCACATGCTGGTGTGGATCGGCCTGTTCGGCCTGGTGGCGAGTTTCCACGGGATCATCCTCGGCTACTCGCGCCAGTTCTTCGCCCTGGCCCGGGCCGGTTACCTGCCACGGGGCCTGGCGAAACTGTCGCGCTTCCAGACCCCGCACCGGGCGATCCTGGCCGGTGGCGTGATCGGCATCGCGGCGATCTACAGCGATGGCCTGGTCAACCTGCAAGGCATGACCCTGACCGCAGCGATGATCACCATGTCGGTGTTCGGCGCCATCGTGATGTACATCATCAGCATGCTCAGCCTGTTCAGATTGCGTAAGAGCGAACCGAACCTGGAACGCACCTTCCGCGCCCCGGGCTACCCGATCGTACCGGGCATCGCGCTGTTCCTGGCGGTGGTGTGCCTGGTGGCGATGGCCTGGTTCAACACCGTGATCGGTTTGGTGTTCCTCGGTTTCATGATTGTCGGTTACCTGTATTTCCAACTGACCGCCAAGCAACGCTCCGACGCACCGGCGGACGCTATGCTCACAGGTATCTGAAGTTGCACCGGCGCCGGGCCGAGGGCCCGGTGCCTGCCATATAGAAGTGCACGCAGTCCCGCCCTTGTGGGAGCGGGCTTGCTCGCGAATGCGGTGTGTCATTCAGCGCAGGTGTCGGATGACATACCGCCTTCGCGAGCAAGCCCGCTCCCACAGGGTTGGATCTGTGGTGTTAAGTTTTTTAGAGAATCAGGAGGACACCGCCCATGGCCGCATTCGCCCATTCCGTCGGCGCCCAGACCTACCGCTTCGACAGCCTCAAAGAGCTGATGGCCAAGGCCAGCCCGGCGCGCTCCGGGGATTTCCTCGCCGAAATCGCCGCGCTCAATGACGGTGAACGGGTGGCCGCGCAAATGGCGCTGGCTGACTTGCCCCTCAGCCATTTCCTGCAAGAAATGCTGATCCCTTACGAATCCGACGAAGTCACCCGGCTGATCGTCGACACCCACGACAAACACGCCTTCGCCACCGTCAGTCATCTCACTGTTGGCGGTTTTCGCGACTGGCTCCTCAGCGACGCTGCCGATGAACAGAGCCTGCGGGCACTGGCGCCGGGCCTGACGCCGGAAATGGTCGCCGCCGTGTCGAAGATCATGCGCGTGCAAGACCTGGTGCTGGTGGCACAGAAAATCCGCGTCGTGACCAAATTCCGCGGCACCTTGGGCCTGCGCGGTCGGCTGTCCACCCGCCTGCAACCCAACCACCCCACCGACGAACCCGCCGGGATCGCCGCGAGCATCCTCGACGGCCTGCTCTACGGCAACGGCGACGCCATGATCGGCATCAACCCGGCCACCGACAGCACCGCTTCGATCTGCGCCATGCTGGAAATGCTCGACGCCATCATCCAGCGCTACGACATCCCCACCCAGGGCTGCGTGCTGACCCACGTCACCACGTCCATCGAAGCGGCGAACCGGGGCGTGCCCCTGGACCTGGTGTTCCAGTCCATCGCCGGCACCGAAGCGGCCAACGCCAGTTTTGGCATCAACCTCAACATCTTGAAAGAAGGCTACGACGCCGGGCTCAGCCTGAATCGCGGCACCTTGGGCAACAACCTGATGTACTTCGAAACCGGCCAAGGCAGCGCGCTATCAGCCAATGCCCATCACGGCGTCGATCAACAGACTTGCGAGACGCGGGCCTACGCCGTCGCACGCCATTTCAACCCGTTTCTGGTAAACACGGTTGTAGGATTCATCGGCCCCGAATACCTGTACAACGGTAAACAGATCATCCGCGCCGGCCTCGAAGACCACTTCTGCGGCAAGTTGCTGGGCGTGCCGATGGGCTGCGACATCTGCTACACCAACCACGCCGAAGCCGATCAGGACGATATGGACACCCTGCTGACCCTGCTGGGCGTGGCCGGGATCAACTTCATCATGGGCATCCCCGGCTCCGACGACATCATGCTCAACTACCAGACCACCTCGTTCCACGACGCCCTCTACGCCCGCCAGACCCTGGGCCTGAAACCGGCACCGGAATTCGAAACCTGGCTGGCAAACATGGGCATCTTCACCCAGGCCGATGGCCGGGTGCGGTTCGGCGACAACCTGCCTCCGGCGTTTCGTCACGCCCTCGCGCATTTGGGATAAGCCACATTGGGGATGAGAGACCTGCTCATGGATAAAAAACCTGTCGAATCGCAAAACCCTTGGCTGAACCTACGCAACCTCACGCCGGCACGCATCGCCCTGGGTCGCACCGGCACCAGCCTGCCGACCTCGGCGCAACTGGACTTCCAGTACGCCCACGCCCAGGCCCGCGATGCGGTGCACCTGGCGTTCGACCATCAGGGCATTCGTGCGCAACTGACTGAACGCGGCCGCGAAAGCCTGCTGCTGCACAGCGCGGCGGCCGACCGACACAGCTATCTACAGCGCCCGGACCTGGGCCGACGGCTCGACGATGCTTCGGCGCAAATCCTCGATGACTACGCCACGGCCCATCCCGGCGGCGTGGATATGGCGATTGTGGTGGCCGACGGCCTGTCAGCGCTGGCGGTGCACCGGCATACGCTGCCGTTCCTGGCGCGGCTGGAAGAACAGACCGCCGCTGACGGTTGGTCGGTGTCGCCGGTGGTGCTGGTGGAACAGGGCCGTGTCGCGGTGGCCGATGAAGTGGCGCAGCGGCTCGGCGCAAAAATGTCGGTGATCCTGATCGGCGAACGCCCCGGCCTCAGCTCGCCCGACAGCCTGGGGCTGTATTTCACCTACGCCCCCAAGGTCGGCCTGACCGATGCCTATCGCAACTGCATCTCCAACGTGCGCCTCGAAGGCCTGAGCTACGGCATGGCGGCGCATCGCCTGATCTACCTGATGCGCGAAGCCTGTCGCCGACAGCTCTCGGGGGTGAATCTGAAGGACGAAGCCCAGCTCCACACTCTAGACGCGGAAAACGCCGCCGATATGAAAGGTAATTTCCTACTGGCGCCGCCCCCAAGCTGATCCGGAACTGCATTGCGCTTTTGATCCGCTTTCAGGCAGCATCTTGGCACGGCAGTCCGCCGTTGTTGTCAGACTTCATGTCGACCTTTTCAAGCGAGACCTACCATGCGGATTATCCAAGCGACGCTGGAACACCTGGACCTGCTGACCCCATTGTTCGTCAAATACCGGGAATTCTACGGCTCGCTGCCCTACCCGGACTCGTCCCGAGCCTTCCTTGAAAAACGCCTGCGCCGCAAGGAATCGGTGATCTACCTGGCCCTGCCCGATGACGACGACAGCCGGCTGCTGGGCTTCTGCCAGCTCTACCCGAGCTACTCTTCGCTGTCGCTCAAGCGCGTGTGGATCCTCAACGACATCTACGTCGCCGAAGACGCCCGCCGCCAACTCGTCGCCGACAACCTGATCCGCACCGCGAAAAAAATGGCCAAGGAAACCAACGCCGTGCGCATGCGCGTCTCCACCAGCAGCAACAACGAAGTCGCGCAGAAAACCTATGAGTCGATCGGCTTCAAGGAAGACACCGAGTTCAAGAACTACGTATTGCCGATCAGCGAAGGGCTCTGACCCGATAGCAATACCTCTGTGGTGAGGGGATTTATCCCCTCCCCCCTGACACAACACCACACCCCGTGGCGAGGGAGCTTGCTCCCGCTGGGCTGCGCAGCAGCCCCAAAACCTGAGCACGCGGTATATCAGATGATCGAGTCGGCTGGGTTTAGGACCGCTCCGCGCCCCAGCGGGAGCAAGCTCCCTCGCCACAAGAGCCCTCCACCCAGCCACAACACCACCGAAATCCCCGGCTACAAACTCAACACGCGCTTCACAATCCGCGCCGTATAATGCCGCTCTTCCCAGCTTGTAAGAAAAAGCTACACACTCTGTAGCCCTACTAAGAAGCCAGACCCAAAGCCTGCCGAGCCAGGCCGCCACCACAGGTGCCTACATGGATTTCAACCCCCTCGACCTCATCCTGCATCTGGATGTCTACCTCGACCTGCTGGTGACCAACTACGGAACCTGGGTCTACGCCATCCTGTTCCTGGTGATCTTCTGCGAAACCGGCCTGGTGGTGATGCCCTTCCTGCCCGGCGATTCCCTGCTGTTCATCGCTGGCGCCGTCGCCGCCGGTGGGGCCATGGACCCAATGCTGCTAGCCGGCCTGCTGATGCTCGCCGCCATCCTCGGCGACAGCACCAACTACCTCATCGGCCGCACCGCTGGCGAAAAACTGTTCAGCAACCCCAACTCAAAAATCTTCCGCCGCGACTACCTGCAGCAGACCCACGACTTCTACGACAAACACGGCGGCAAGACCGTAACCCTGGCGCGCTTCCTGCCCATCATCCGCACCTTCGCCCCCTTCGTCGCCGGCGTCGGCAAGATGAACTACCTGCGCTTCCTCGGCTTCAGCGTCCTCGGCACCGTCCTCTGGGTCGGCGGCCTGGTGACCCTCGGCTACTTCTTCGGCAACGTACCGTTCATCAAGCAGAACCTGTCGCTGCTGGTGGTGGGCATCATCCTCGTGTCGCTGCTGCCGATGATCATCAGCTTGGTCCGCAGCAAACTGAACCAGCGCGCCTCGAAAGCCTGATCACCATGTGGTCCCTGAGCACCTGGCGCCGCCAGCGCACCCTCGCCAAGCACCCCGTGGCCGAGGACACCTGGCAACGCGTGCGCCATCAACTGAGCTTCCTCGACGGCATCAGCGCCGCCGAGGACCAGTGGCTGCGGGAAGCCTGCGTGCTGTTCCTGCATGACAAACACCTGACCGCCCTGCCCGGCGTCGAACTGCACCAGGAACAACGCCTGCTCCTCGCCGCCCAGGCTCAACTGCCACTGATGCACCTGGGCGAGCTGAACTGGTACCAGGGCTTCCACGAAATCGTCCTCTACCCCGACGACTTCCTCAGCCCCCAGCGCCACCGCGACGCCAGCGGCATCGAGCACGAATGGGACGGCGAACACAGCGGCGAAGCCTGGCCCCAGGGCCCGATCATCCTGGCCTGGGACGGTGTGATGGCCAGCGGCGGCTGGGAAGGCTACAACCTGGTGATCCACGAACTGGCGCACAAACTCGACATGCTCAACGGCGACGCCAACGGCCTGCCGCCACTCCACGCCGACATGCGCGTCAGCGACTGGGCCGAAGCCATGCAACAGGCCTTCGACGACCTCAACCGCCAGCTCGACCACGACCCAGACGCAGAAACCCTCATCGATCCCTACGCCGCCGAAAACCCCGCCGAGTTCTTCGCCGTCACCAGCGAATACTTCTTCAGCGCCCCGGACCTGCTGCACCAGGCCTATCCAAAGGTCTATGAACAGCTCAAGGCCTTCTACCGCCAGGATCCGCTGGCCCGGCTGCGGCAACTTCAGGCCGAAGATCCGGTCTATCAGGCGTCATACTAAGGTCTCTAAGACCCTGCTGACGTGGCATCGACGGCTGAATATGCCTATAATCGCCGCCACTTTTTGGTCAATCCGACCAGTGTTCTGGTCAACTAACGGGGGCACCGCCCAATGAGCTACAGCAAGATTCCGGCTGGCAAAGACCTGCCGAACGACATCTACGTCGCGATCGAAATCCCGGCCAACCACGCCCCGATCAAATACGAAATCGACAAAGACAGCGACTGCCTGTTCGTTGACCGTTTCATGGCCACCCCCATGTTCTACCCGGCCAACTACGGTTACATCCCCAACACCCTGGCCGACGACGGCGACCCCCTCGACGTGCTGGTCGTGACCCCATACCCAGTGGCCCCAGGCTCGGTCATCCGCGCCCGTCCAGTCGGCATCCTGAACATGACCGACGACGGCGGCGGCGATGCCAAAGTCATCGCAGTGCCACACGACAAACTGTCGCAACTGTACGTCGACGTGAAGGAATACACCGACCTGCCGCCACTGCTGATCCAGCAGATCGAACACTTCTTCGAGAACTACAAAGACCTCGAAAAAGGCAAGTGGGTCAAGATCGAAGGCTGGGCCGGCGCAGACGCCGCCCGCGAAGCGATCACCAAGTCGGTTGCCGCCTACCAAGGCTGAAACAAACTTGAAAAGAACCCCGGTTTGCCCCGGGGTTTTTTTATGCCTTAATGGTTTCTAATACGAAGCCGTATTAACACCGTTTACCCACGTTTAGCCCGCGCCTTTCAAATCCCAAAAACGGAAAGATCGTCTTATATATTTGAACGACATGTTTATTGCCGAAAACACAGTCGCCCCTAAACTTTCCGTTTATGAAAATACTTTCCAGTGGCGACCGCTTCCGAGCCCTTCTAAAAGAAGCGAACATCCGATCCGCCGACTTCGCGAAGTTATACGGCGTGAAATCCCAACACGTGAACAACTGGTTCAACCGTGGCATCCCGCCAGGGCGCATCCACTCCATCGCCAGCCTGCTGACCGTCAGCCCGGAATGGCTCGCCCACGGCGAAGGCCCGCAAACCCCATTGGGCCTCGGCCCCGGCACCACCTACGAGGCGGCCGAAAACGATGGCGTCTACAGCGTGCTGGAACCCACGGACATCGAACTGCCTTTTTATAAGGAAGTCCCCATCGCCCCCGGCGAAACCAAAACCCACATCGTCGAAATCCCCGACCAATCCATCCGCCTGCCCCGCAGCCACCTCGAATCCCTCGAAATCAACCCCAGCGACGCCATCTGCATCACCATGGTCGGCGACAGCATGGCCGAACGCATCGAAGACGGCTCCACCCTCGCCATCGACCGCGGCCTGACCCAAATCGTCGACGGCCAAATCTATGCGCTTGAGCACGACGGCATGCTGCGCATCAAATACCTGCACCGCATCCCCGGCAACCGACTGCGCCTGCGCAGCCACAACAGCGCGGCCTACCCGGACGAAGTCTTCAATGCCGAGCAGATCGACGCGCAGAACATCCGCGTGATTGGCTGGGTGTTCTGGTGGTCCACCCTCAACAAACAGAGACCACCCGTATTCGACTGAAGCATTTGCATCCCCCCGTGGCGAGGGAGCTTGCTCCCGCTGGGCTGCGCAGCAGCCCCCCGCTTTCCCCCTGAACCACCGATAACCCAATGATTCCACACCACTTACCACTTGGATTCTAAAGAAAACCCGAGTACCCTCCGCCCCACATTTGCGAGCCCACGCCTCGCACCGACAAGGCAGATCACTTTCTGACCAAGTCCCACAGCCGGCCGCAAGAGCCGGATGTACGTTTTGAAGGCTGGTGAGGTTTGTCAAAAACGAACTGAGTTAGTCAACGAGAAGCCGGCCATAAGCCGGCTTTTTAATGTCTGTTGGAAAGCACTTCCGTCTACCAAAATTGAACAATAGGGTCGGCAGTGCTCGAAGCGACCACCCTCAGACTTGTTTAAAACATCTATTACGGTTGTCTAGCAGACCGCTGAACCCTAATCATCGTGCTGCTATGCTGTAAGCCTCATAAACCGAGCGGTGGAAGCCCAGGTATTTCTGATGTTCAGTAGCCAACCAACGAAGCCTCATTCCGGAATGAATTCCGAGCTGTTGTAAATCAATCACAGGAAGTTGAGGAGAAATCAGCAGACCGCCCTGATCATCGAAGCTGATCAGAAATCGATCGAATAGAGCATCCAAATTGGCAATAAGCAGAAAACCGTTAAACACATCTAGTCGCTCAGCATCAGATGAACATTCTGCCCATGGTTTGGCGTGACTGGCACGTAATACCTCAGGCAGCGCAACACCCGTCACGGCACATGAGCCCCGCCAATATTCAAGCAATGCCTGACGGAATTTTTGCTGGCCCACACGCAGACGCACAAAGCGCTCGATTTCGGTATCCGCCGTTCGACAAGGTAAAGCCGCCAACGCCTCAGCAACGGCCCTATCGTAGCCAACTGCAATTTGACTAGGCAGCGCACAGCATAATCCAGCAGTTCGACGCAGCAAAGCTGCTAATGCGGCTTCGTCGGCTACTCTAAGTCCGTCGCCGGCCTGCTGTTCTGCTGGAGAGCTGCATAACAACTCAGGAGGCAAAGAAGCACTATCTGACTTGAAGTGGATTTTGAAACCACTGCCCACTACCACGACTGTGGCACAGGCTGGATGTCGAGCCGATGCAAGGGTGACGCTACCCATCTCGACAATAAGTGTGTGCTCAAAACCATTGTCCATGCCGATTTTTTCTATTAGGGCTCGCTGAAGAGAATTCATCGGAAACTCATCCGCGCTAACTTATGCTGCTCGAATAGGCAACAGAACTCACTATTTCGGGATTTTCCAGGTAACCTCATGACAAAAAATCCCTGTATCTAGAAAATGCGACAATTGAGTCGTAACCGACAAACCTGGCTAAACCATTGAGAGAAATCCGCGGTTTCATGCCGTCTCAGAAAATCGACGTTTGAAAAGCATGCCATCGTCAAAACTCGGATCAAGTACCAGGCACACCTGCTCGCTACCGATCAGCTCCCCTGGTGGAGGGGTGGTCGTGGTCACTATGTACTGAAACGGAATATTCGCGCCGACGTCAAAAGCTTTCTGCAGACGATCAGTTAATAGTAAGAACCCCTCATACAACCCGGCGCTCATATCCGCTTCGCGTGGACAATCGTGAATGACCAAACCAGGAAACGCATTACCATCCCCTGCGCTTTCCATAAGGCATGCGATATCGCCCAATAGAACCTCCAACACACGGTAGGCTTCACCGCCTCGCATCGATATACGGAAGGGTCGGTTTTCATCGCGAGGATCGAATGCGCCGAACGCATCATTGGAAAGCAGTTCTCTCGTAAAACGATCCATGATGCTGGCTATACGCTTTTCTCGGGTTGATAAATCTTTCTGTACTATCGCCAACCGAGTTCGGATGCTACTTATATCGCGCCCGATGCCGTCAGACTTGGCACAGGACTGATCAATAGCAGCTTGGGAAACTGACGAGCCTGCCGACGTCTCCCAACGATTCATCTCAACAAGCAGTTCCTCTCCACGACGTGCTTCATGAGACGTTTTATCCCGCACTTCACGAATTTTATTGCGTTTATCAACCAAATCAGCTTCGGCCACCTCCAGACTCTGAAGTTTTACTTCGAGCTGTTTCTTACGCTGAAGTACAACTACCGCCCGTGACGCAGACTCTTCCATGGCACGACTCAAGGCTTTCTTATCACGCTCATCTCTTAGATTAGCTACCTGCAAACGCGCAACTTCTGCTTGGATGTGCTGGCATTTCGAAAACGGAATATTTCCCTCTTGACAGTCCCCTGCAAGTTGAGTGAGCCTCAGTAACTTCATGCCAATTGTTTTATAGGCATCCTCATCTCCCACCCTTGCTGCCTCAACATGGTCATACTCCAAATACGCCCTGTTGAGCTGAGTCTGTAGTTCCGTTACTTCTGCACGCAGCTTTGCTAGATTTTGTTCGGCCTCCTCTTGGCGTTCATTCCAGTCCTGCAATGCAGATTCTGTCTTATCTGCAGCGTTACGCACTTCCTTTACCACTGAGTTAGCAAACAAATCCTCAGCGTGCATCGGTAAGCTATCCGGTAGATTCCGCCAAGCACGTAGGTCCGACTCAATGCGCCGGCGGATCAATACTGGCTCAAGCAACAACGCGGCCGTTTGCTTCTTCGCAAGCTCCAGGTCCGCTTCCAACTCAGCCAAGCGACTCATGAGGCTTGATTCCGCTTGATCCAGCAAACCCAACACTGCACGCATGATAATGGGTGGATCCTGGCGACTGCGCTGCAAACCCGTGCCCTCGCCCTCGCGCCAAGAGAAAAAAGACTTAAAGCGCGAGCCTTGGTCGCGGCTGACCCAAGCCAAAAGGTGGCGCCATTCAATAGCCTGATCTGTTTCCGGGATGGCGCGGGGCGTGACCTTAGCCATCATGGTGTCTGAAAGGTGCTGTATAAATGAGCGGTCTGTATCGCCGGTTTCCTCGCCCCATAGAGCATTGATGTCGTCACCTTCCAGAGCAATACCTTCCTTGTAGGTATTGAAATGGCGGAACAGGGTGAATACTTGGCCCTCTACATGCAGAACGGCCGCGACACCACCCTGCGGGAACTCACCGAACAACTCCTCACGCACCTCACTGACGGCCTTGGCTGTATCTCCCAGACACAAACGCAATAACAGGCATAACGAGGTCTTGCCAACTCCATGGCCTGCTGCACGTACTCCAGAGGCGCTACCAGCCACCGGTTCCTTAGCCCAGACAATATTCAGGCCACGCTTAAAAGTAACGGTGCGAAGAACGTGTTCAGGACCCGTTTCACTAAAGAGGGTCAGACGCTCGAACCATAAACGCGGACTGTGCCTGACTTCCGACAATTGCTGGATCAATTCCTGCACCGTTTCGCTCCCTGCTTAGGCTTGTTTGCTTGACTGTTGACTGAGCTGAATCCCTTCGTCACCGGCACCAAGCTGCATCTGTTCCGCAGCGTTCAACAGAATGCTGGCGACTGAGGTAGCTTGGGTATCGACAATCAGATGAGCTGGGATATCTTGTCCCTTTAGCGCGACGAGTTGATTGGACTCCACCCGTACCAGCCCAGCGGCCTCGAAATAACGAATCCAATCCTGTATCCGACCACCTTCAAGTCGCGTGGACTCGAAGATCCCGGCGTACTGATCTTGAAAGGTCGCAACATTTTTTGCATTCGTCTCCCCTACATAAGCCAACAACAATTCAGAGCGGGCTGCAATAAGCGAGGCATCGTACAGCTGACGGCGCGGTAAACGCCCTGCTTGCTGAATCAACGTGAGCAGCAGGCCAGCCAAGCGAGCATCTAGCTCATCGCGAATAACGCCACGCTCCGAATAAGTTGGCGGTGCCTGCTGTCCAGGTGGAGGAACCAGAAGACTGACATAGGTTTCGCCGCTGGCTTCCGCCAAGGTTATTCGGTCGAATTCACGCATGACCAAACGTCGAGTGCGATATTCCCCGAACGATTTGGTTTCGTTGTTCTTGAGCACGCGGAAAGTTTCGCTGGGATAGTCCTCACCCATAACTTCTGAAGGATCGAGGATATAACGCAGCTCATCACGGCTCAGGCCATAGAGACGGGCGTAGTAGGCGTCGAGCTCTGCTCGCAGTTCTGCACGGCGATCAGGGTCGAAGGCGAACGGTGGACCATCGTAGCCAAGGTCTTTTGCCCAGCTTGCAAGATCGCGGGCAGTGTAGGTGAGCTCCAGCACCCGAGGGACGATAAATGCGAGGTCAGTTTCGATATAGCGATCGGGGGGCAAATTCGGCAACTGCTTCTTGACGTGATATTTCAGATGTGTCCCACCAACTTTCTGCCGAGCCGCATAATCGTGCACGAGCGAACACTGGTCTGCCAGTAAACACGCAACTCGCGAACCATGTTTAGCGTCCGGGAACATCAGTAACAGTGTATCGCCAGTTCCCACCCGTCCCACCACACTGGCAATCACCGTACGTTCGTCCGTGGCGCGGCATATGTCCCGCCACCCCATCAACCAGCCCTTGTCCCAGCCTTTACTTTGTAGTCGCTCATTCACCTCGGCTGAGCTCACCCAATAGCGCGGAGTGACGGTGTAGTCCTGGTCGGCCTTCTCAAGCCGACTCACATCACGACTGCTTCCATCGGGTGTGTAGGTGGCCCAGCGGTTGTCGAACTGGTGGACCATCTTGGCTTCATACAGCGGCAACAACTCAGTGCCAAGCGTATCCGCAAACAGGTGGCTATCGCTGGTCATGTTGAACAGCCCTTGCGAGAAAGTAATGCCCCACGGGTTGCCGTTGGGCTGACCGTCTTCAATCAGCACCGGTGCTGCGCGGTAAAGTTTTTTGGTCAACTCTGCATCGTACTCGCTGCGAAAAACCGGACAGGTGAGCGTATTGGGGTTAATCAGGCAGAACTCGGCAGGCGTGAGGGCAAAGCTACGACGCGGGTCTGTCAGTTGGCTTACCTGCGTGGCAAAGCAGACGAACTCGGCTTGGGGGGCAGCTCCGAGGGTGAGCAAGCAGAACTTCATACGGCTATCGACGGCGGCAAATAGCTTGTCGCGATTTTCAATATCATAGAGGCTGACCAATCGCCCGTTTTGCGTTAGATAGGCAAAGAAAGCCTTGGTGCTATCGTCGGTAGCGATACCTGTAGGCACGATAAAACCTGCGCGGCCATGCTCCTGAGTAATCTGACTCATCGTTTCCGCAAATAGCGGGTAAGTATTGAGTTTACCCACCGCAGTCATGGGAAAGCGCCCAAACTCACGGTAGAAGTTGTTGGCAGCCGCAATGCGATGGCTCTCCACCACATACTCGCTCCAGAGGCGCGGGTCATCCGCCGACAGCGCTACAATCGCTCGTTTGCGCTTTTCACCAGCTTGTTGCGCAATGTGAGGTGCCCGCGACGCAAAGAACTCCTCTTCGCCCATTTGCGACACTTCCCACGGGGGATTACCCAGCACGCAGTCAAATCCCCCGGCGGCAAACACCTGCGGAAAGGCCAACGGCCAGTGCAGCACACGGGCTTCGCGGCATGACGCTTGCGCGGTAGCGAGTTGTTGCTGGTGTTCGGCGCTTAGACTGTCGGTGAGCAGGGTCAGGTACAACGTGGCACTAGTGGGGATATGTGCTTCGCTCTCTTTGGTTTTGGGCATCATATACGCGCCAAGCGTAATATCGGCGGCGTGCGCCAACCGGCTGGTTTTGGCCTGCGCCAGAAACTCGCGGTAAGCGGCTTCCTTCCTTGCAATCTGTTGCGTGCTGTCTTGCGGTAAGGCTTCGATGGATTGCAGAGCTGTGAGGCCAACGGCATCGTCAAATCGCAGAGAAGTTTGCTTGCCCTTCAGATCGCGCTCCAGCTGCTTAAGGCCAATGGCATTAGTTTTGACTAGAGCCTTGCACACATTTTTGTCGTCTCCAGGCAAAGGCTTAAACGCCTCTTTAGCAATACCCAGTTCCAGCGCGTTCAGGTCAGTCAGCCCAAGTAGCGCATCACCACATTGCAGGTGGTGGTCGAGAAAGCCCAGCGGGCGGCCTTCTTCAAAACCTTCCAACCATAAAGCCATGCGCGCCAGTTCCAGCGCCATAGGGTTGCGATCCACACCGAAAATGCAACGACTCACTACTTCGCGCAGAGCATGGCGGTAGTCTTGCGGCTTTATGGCGTCGTCAGGCGCTTGCAATTGGGCCAGTTTTTCCGCCAGGCGGCGAGCGGCAGCCAGTAAAAAATGCCCACTACCGCAGGCGGGATCGATGACGCGAATCGCCAGCAGTGCCTCCACGGGGTTGGCCGGATTGGCCGCCAAACGTTGCTCTATCACGGGATCGAGAGCGGACTTAATCAGCTCCTTCACCAGCGAGTCGGGCGTGTAATAACTGCCGGTTAGCTTACGGGCGTTGCCGACGGTGCTGCCTTCGCTGGTTAAACCGACAAAGCCAAATTGTTTGGCGGGCAGATCGATTTCCGGCACCAGTTCTAGCAGGCTCTCGTACACGCTGCCCAGTTCTTCCGGCCCCATATTGCGATAGTCCACCGGAGCCAACGTTCCGCCATGATTGGCCCAACGCAAGTTTTGCATCACGGCCAGAAGGTGAGCGTTGCTCAGGCTGGCGGCATCGAGCTGCGGGCACTGGCTTTGTGCAAACAGGCCACCCAGTGCGGGTAGGGCCAAGCGAGGCTCTCCTTCGGTCAAGCCCCTGAAGACGATACGTAGAGCTTGCCAGTGGTCATCGAAGCGATTGCGGGCACGACGTTTCAGGCATAGCTCGCGCAAGCGAGCTACAGCATACCCCTCGGCATAAACACGACGGGCAGCAATAGCTTCCTTATTGTCGTCTGCTGGATGCAGCAGGCCGCGCTCCTCCACGCTGAACAGAAAGATCAGCCGATAGATAAGGCGCAGCAATTGCTGGAAATAGGCATCCTTACTCAGCTCGCCGCAGTGCAAGGCGCGGCGCAGAACCTCGTTGCTTGGGTGTTGCAAAAAGCCTTCGCCCAGGGTGAGCAGGGCTTGGGTGACGCCCAGGCGCAGACCGTCGCGCACACGGGTCCCCTCCTCCTGACCAACTTCGCGCCAGCGCTCCCAGATGCAGCTTTGCAGATCATCGCCGGCACGGCTGGCGTGCAACAGACGCCAGACGTTGGTGAACTCGGCATAACGCTGACCGCTCAGTAGGTCTTGCAGGTCCACTTCCAGAAAGCTGGGGCGAGTGAGTGTGGCTGCATCTCGCAGCAGACGTAGTTGTTTGCCATTGCTGACAATAGCCCAGAGGTGTTCGGAGCTGGCGTTAAGCAGTTCTTGCGCGAGCTGGAACGCAGATTTTTTCCGGCTACCGCTGTCGGTGATAGCAAAACGTGTATCGGCATCATCCAGTCCCATTGTGTGCGGTGCGACAACGATGGGCAGGTTGCCTGCGAGTAGCTGCACTGGGTAGTGCCGTTCACCCACGGTGATACTTTTAACTTGCGAAAGATTGCTGTAGCCAAATGCATCGCGCAGCAGCTCGAGCACTAGGTGCTGCGTGATCGCAGCAGCATCCACATCTGCACGATCGATTTGCGCAGCAAAGTGTTTGTACTGAGCACTGGCAATCTGGAAGGCCCGGCTGTAATCGTCCTTGAGCTTAAGCCCCTTGGGGATGAGGTAATCAGTTTCGGTTTGCCATTTGGCACTTCCAAGGGCGGCCTTTTCCAACTGGTCAGGCAGGAACAGACCGCCTTCGAGCTTAAGCGTAGGTAGGTTGAGCGCGGCCTGGGTTTTGCGGAGCTTTCTCATTTTGACTTTCCTTAGGCGCGCTTACAGCGAATCCGGTAGCAGCACATACACACCAATCACATCCACTGGTAGACAGGGGCTAACGCTGTACTGACCAACATCTCGAGCGGCTTCGCGCACTCGCCGATGATCTTCCAACAACGAGTTGGCGCGTTCGGTAGCCAACGTTTCTAGTCGCTGCTGGTTGCTGACAAGGAAATCAAGAGCGGTGCGGATTTCGCGCTGCATGGTCTCAATGGGTAGGTTGCCACTAGGCGTACATTGCAGCAGTTTGCTGGCCAACTCATCACTCAACCACTGCGGATTACTGCGACCAATAACGGCCAGCGCCACAGTTTCTTCAGCCATCATTTGAAAAGGTTCGCGACGGCGCACATAGCCGAGCTGGTGGCGCAGGCGCAGCAGGTAAATGGTGGTAACCACGTCCACCGCATCGGTGAGAGTGGCAGCGCTGCGGGCAGCGATGGCATGCTCACTCGAAAGGCTATCTTCAAGCAGATATTCCGCTAGTACGGTGACCAGTGGATGGCTGCGGTGCAGCTCGTTGAAATCAATTATCAGCGGTTTACCGATACCTTCATCGGCTAGACGCATCCTCAAAGCGTCGGGCAAGTGCTGTGGCAGCAATCGCTGGTGATGCGGCTTATGCGTGGGTTCCAGCGGGGAATTCAATCGGGCGCAGGCGCTTTGTACAAAGCGTTGAACGTCGGCCTGGGTACCCAGAGCCTGCTGCTGTTTTTGCCATTCGGGTAACACTTCATCAGGACGGATACGTCGTTGGGCGAACACCGTGCGGTTGGCCTTGGCTTTTTCTAATGCGTCCTGCCATTGGGCTTGCAGCGGCTGCAGTTCGACATTCGCGGCAGCAAACATATCTGGCGTATAGGGAGCGGTGATGCCGCCGCGCTTCATAAGGGCAGCTTTCACCAGCGCCTGGCTGATGCGCTGCTCGTCTTCGGGCATGGGCACTAATACGCCGAGTTCTTTTTGGATGGCCTCGCCTTTGCGCAGAATGACGTTAATCACAAAGCCATCAACTGGGTTGTCCTGCCCATAGAGCATCGTGCAGCGCACTTCCGCCGCTTGCTGACCAAAGCGGTCGACACGGCCTTCACGTTGCTCGTGACGGGTAGGATTCCAAGCCAGGTCATAGTGGACCACGGCGGTGAACAAGTGCTGCAGATTAATGCCTTCAGAAAGGCAGTCTGTGGCGACCAGAATACGTTGGTTGCACTCCTCCATCGCATCGACCCGTTCGCGACGCTCTTCTGGTGTGTATTCGCCGGTAACGGCTTCGATGATGACCTTTGGGAAGGCTTTTTTCAGGTGCTCGGCTACATAGTGCGCGGTAGCGATATAGCGACAGAACACCACCGGCTGATACCCGTCCTTAATCAGGGATTGCAGGTGCTGAATAAGGCTAGAGAGTTTAGGGTCGCCGGCTTTGCCAGAAAGGCGCTCAGCCTCTTTGATGAGGGTTTGCAGGCGACTGGCATCTTGGAGTTGAGCTGGTGGCTCCAAGTCGCTGCTTTCCAGGTCGTCAGCCTCGCCGTCATGCAAACGTTCGTCGGTCAGCAGATCGTCGAATTCGAGAGTGCCCTCAATTCGGGTGGTCAAGGCTTTAACTGCCGCTGCCGGAGAGGAGGCAACGCAACGCAACAGGGCAAGGGTGGCGTACCAGATCAGACGTACGCTGCCAGACTTTGTCTGCTCAATGCTTTCGGCCAGCTCACGGCAGTAGCTTTGTACTGCATCGAAAAAGCGGCCCCAGTCACCACTAAGCTGGTAGGTAACTTCGGTTTTCATGCGGCGCGGAAAACCACGGCCATCGCCGGTTTCCGCTTGCCATTCGGCTATATCCTTGCGGCGACGCTGGACGAAATGGCGGGCGAGTTCCTGGCGCAACGGATCAGTGGTAGACATACGTCCTTGCAGGGCAACAAAGCGCGGGTCAAGCAAGGAAAGTAAGTTGTAGAACGCGACTTCGTCGCCAGAATGCGGGGTGGCAGTGAGCAGCAGAAGATGGCGACTTTCGTCTTTCACCAAGCGTTGCAACAGCTCAAAACGCAGTTGCTTGCCAGCACCACTCCTAACGCAGGTATGTGCCTCATCGACGATTACACATTCCGGAGCAATGGAAAGGAAGTGTTCGCGGTGTCGTTCGCTTTTGATGTAGTCGAGGCTAACTACCACCACAGGGTAGTGGTCAAACAGGCTAACTCCGTGTGGCAGGTCGCGCTCAATGCGGCTAGCGCTACTAGAGGTAAGCGCCACGGCTTGCAGATTGAAGCGGGTTTCCAACTCACTTTGCCATTGTTCGACGAGGTGCGGCGGACAAAGTACAGCAAGGCGGCTGATCTCCCCACGATCCATCAGCTCGCGGGCAATCAAGCCGGCTTCGATTGTTTTGCCGACACCTACGTCATCGGCAATCAGTAAACGTACAGTCGTCAAGCGCAGGGCCATCAACAACGGCACCAACTGGTAACCACGCGGCTCGACGGCGATATTGCCAAAGCAGCGGAACGGGCCGCCACCGTTGCGAAGCTTTAATCGCAAAGCATCGCGCAGTAACAGAGCCGCCGCATGGTTGCCGGCCTGGTCGGGCTGTGGCCATGGGAAGGTAGCAGGTTCAACGGGCTCAAACTCCAGCTCAGGAATCAAGGCAATGGTGTCGTCATCTGCGCCACCCAATGGGCGCAAACGCAGCCAGTCGCGTCGAGAGTCGCTTTGTACTACCCACTCGCGCCCACGGGCGCGAATCAAGTTGCCGGGCATGAAATCGTGTTCGAGCGTAGTCATTGTTGTTTCTCTGGCATGTCAAACACGTCGGCATGGCGGGCGAACTGGACTGACCATTGTGATGGGTCGGAAAAGTCAAGCACTTGCCAGCCTTTGTCGACTAGTAGGCTATGCAACTCATTGGATACCGCCTTAAGGAATACTAATGCGCGGACAGATTTGTACTGTCCGGCTACAGCAGCCATCCCATTAAGGACTGACACATTAATGGCATCGGGCTGGCGGTGCCCTGCCCGACTAATGACTTGCAGCCATTGCTCCAAAAGCTCATCACCGCTGCGTGCCGCCGCAACAACAGGCATCTGACTCGGTTGTACTTGAGCGTTGGCCAACGCCACCAGAAGCTTGAGTGCATCAGCATTGCGGCGATTGATGTTTTCGTGATCGGGCTGATTGAAGTAGGAAAGTAAGCATTGGTAGCATCCAGCTTCGCAGATACGGTTGCCCAGCACGTCGGTTTGTTCCAGCTCGGGTAGGTTGTCGAACTGCCACTCACCTTGCGGTACGTTGTAATGCATAAGACTCAGGGCACTGCTGGCGACTTGCGCAAGGCTGGCAGGCTCGCTTGCTAGGCGAGTTAGCACACCTGCACCGCCTTCGGCCGCCTCGTAAAACATCAACGCTCGGCGTTCGTCGCCTTTAGGCAACGGCTCAGCGACCAGTTCGGATTCTTCGATCTGGAAGGTCATTTCAATACCGCGCTTAAGCGCCGCCTGCAAGGTAGCCATCGCCTCGGTGGAGAGCGGGTGCAGCGGTGCCAAAATCAGCAGATTTCGATGATCCTCGACAAAAGGAACGATGCGCTGGTTGGGTATTTTGTCGAGTAAGGCTTCGTCATTGCCGCCGTCTTCGCTGCCACTAGGATCGTCCTGCTTGCTCCAGGTACCGGTTATGGGATTAATGTAAAAGCCGAGCTGTTCCTTGTTCTTACGCCGGCGCCAGCCTCGATTTATCCGCCACAAGCGGGCGGCGGGAGCATAGGTGAGCTCGGCCAGTACGTCTCCGCCCTGCTGGATTTCCGCCTTACGCTTTTGGATGACACCATCAGGCCCAGGCAGGAAACGGTAGGTAGTTTGTAAGTCGAAACCTTGACGTTGTCGGTCCTCATCATTAATGGAGATGCGTTCGACAGCTACGGTTTCCACAGTCTCGACGCGATAAAGCTCACGCACCCAATCATGCTCGGTTAACAGTGCATCGCAGTTTTCACAGGTATTAACGGCGAGCTGCCCGCAGCCAGGATCGCCCACGTGACCATAGCCGCACTGGTTGCAGACCAATGAGGCAACAGTAGCCAACTGACTGTTGCCCGATATGTGATCAGATGAGCCAACGTTAAGTTTGGCACGCACCACGCGATACATGCGACCTTGGTGGTAGATAAGGCTGCGCGGGCCAAATTCCGAGAGCCCTAGAAAACGCGGACGGCTTACCATACTGCCTTCGTCGTCTTTGCCGGAATTAGAAATACCGCCACGGGCGGGAATCCAAGCCATAAGCGGCAAGCGTGGGAAGTTGTAGCCGGGCAGGAAGCCTTGGCTGGCCAAGTAGCGATAAGTATAGAAATCCGAGCTCTGCGTATTGCCACTCTTAAGCAGTACAGCGTATTGGCGAGCGGCATCCCCATAGCGACGCTGGGCGTTTTGCCTTTCGCTGTGGGAGGCTGTATGACTTTTTACAATTTGGTCAGCCATATTCATCTGTGCGCGGGTGGCATCGAACAAGACCCGCCAGCGTTCAAGTGCGTTGGAGAACTCTTGTGGCGCCTCTTTAATGACCTGCTGCACGTAGTCGGGTTTAAACCAGTCGCTGCCATTTAGTTCGTTTTGCAACTGAGCGATGACTCGAGAAGCGCTGATCTGTGCTCTTGCCTGAACCGCGGGGTCATTGAGGGCATCGTAATAATGCTGGATCAGTGGTTTTTCTGGCGGATCTAAATCAAGCATAAGTGCGATGCTGGAGTCCAGGGCTACTTGCGCGCAGGCCAGCCAGACGGCGTTCAGGTGACTTTGGACGAGATCGCGATTGGCCAAATCGAGGGTGGGCGCCCGCACCACGCCGTATACCATCTCGTTGGCATGATGGAAAAACCATTGGTCGTGCGGACTCTGAGAAGCACAGTAAGTGATGACCAACGCCTGCTGTCCGGAGCGCCCTGCCCGGCCACTACGCTGCGCATAGTTAGCTGGGGTAGGTGGCACGTTTCGTAAGTAAACAGTGTTGAGCGCAGAGATATCCACGCCCAACTCCATGGTTGGCGAACAAAACATGACTGGTAAACGCTCAAGCGGCGCTTCATGTGCTGGGTTGCTCGCCCAATCCTTACGGTCTTTCTCGGTGTAGCGGAAGCGCTGCTCCAGCAATTGCCGCCTTCCTGCATCGACTTGGGCAGTATGTTCATGGGCTTCAAAGTCGAATAGCGAATGACCACTCTGTCTCAGCACTGTGGCGACACTGAGATAAAGCGTACGGAAGAAAGCATTGGCTCGGCTATCGTCACCCTGCGTATCGTCGGTGATCAGACACCAGTCCAGCGCGGCAGCATTCAGACGCCAACCCACCAACCGCTGGTCAATCGGGTGCTTTTGCACATAGCCATAAAGGTTAGCGGCCTGCAGCAAGGCTTCCACTAAGTCGCGCCAGTCAGCATCTTTCCAGCTCGCCACTTGGCCAGCTATTGAAGTTTGCTTCCAGAAAGACGCTGTTTTTATATCGCGCAACAGACGCGAACGTGGGCCACCTGGCATCAGATCGGTACGCGGTTTGCCCTTGTAGTCAGGGCGCTTGTCCAGGATTAGGTACTTGGCGGTTTCCAACTGCTCGTCAGCGGCAAAGGCCCAGCGATCATTGAGGTAGGAGAAAGCACTAGTACGGGCTTTATCTTGCTCCACGGCATCTAGATACCGGCTCTCCAAACACAGGCCGCGCCGCATGGCATCAAAAACTTGCTGGCAGAGGAGTGCGCGATTGTGCGCATTCAATTTGCTCAGTGTGGAGTTTTTGGCAAAGGACGCATCGTCTGCACAGAACTCATCCAGGCTGCGATAGCGAATGGCAAGCAGACCCAACTGATCGAGGTTCGGATTGTTGAAACGCCAGCCTCGACGAAGGTCACGCAGCAGGCGATATCCGATGATGAAACGCAGCGTGCGTTGCGCCTCCTGTCGTGCCAGCCCCATGAGCTTGGGAGTACGCAGGTATTCAACGAGAGTTGCGTCATTCAGTTGGTCAAAGCCGAGCGCCTTGAACACCGAGTCGGCCAATTGCTCTTCGGTAAGGAGCCCCTGGCTATTTTGCAGAGCGCCGATCAAGCCAGAACGCAGAGTCAAAAGAAAAACAAAATCGTTGAAATGCCCAGCCTGTAGGGCGGCATCCTGACGGTTGTCGGTAAAGCCCAGCAGTTTACGGGGATCGGCTTGCCCTGGGCTTGGTTCTCCCTCAGCAAACAGTTGACGCAACGCACTCAAGGTAAGGATTGTCGTGGCAGATGAACGGCCCTCGCCCGAAAGACTAGCGAGGCGGTTTATGTCTTTGCCGTGGGCTTCATGCGCTTGCGCGCACTTTAGGCAAAAACGGAACTTGCCGGGGATATACCAGAAAGACTCGCCGGAGCCCTCATCACCCCTCACGTTCACTGATGCTTGGTAGGGCATTAATTTTTTGTAATTCTGTTTGAGCTTAGGTTCGTCTTTGCTCAAGTCCAGCCAAGTCTCGGGTAAATCCTCTAACAGTCCACCATACTGCTGGCCGGGTTGCACCGGACAGAGAAAACCGAAGGCAACGTCTTCGTTGTCATCGGAGGCTATATCATCGATTTCACGCGGCTGATAGCTGGTGGGCAGTTGCTTGGAAAGCCAAACCGGGTGGTATTCCTGGCCGCAGTCGCGACAGAAATGTACTGGATACAGATGAACGCCTTCGTCCTGCCGTCCCGGCGCAAAGCGCTGTGCGTCGAGAGTCACATGGCGCGTACCCTGAGCCTCCAGAGTAGCCAGAACTTTGCCCGGACCACTGATGAACTGATGCAGCTTGAAGGCAAAGGGCGGCCGGCCTTGCGGGGTTCTGATTTCATGAGCAGCTACTAAAAAGCGTTGCAAACTAACGCGAGCGTCCTCCGGAGTGATTCCGGCCTCCTTCGCAAGTTTGGCGCTGGCATCATGCAAAGTCATGGGCTTAGCACGACGTGGAGGTTCGTTATCCGGCAAATCGATCCCAAGATTTAGCTCTACCCAGATTGCCATCGGGTCTGTGCGGAAAGACTCGAATCCATCCCAGGCAAACCCCTTGCGGCTCAATGCTATTTTCAGTTTCGGCAGAATGGCCGAGACATCCTTGAGCGGATCGGTTACCCGTTCCAGCGTTTCGCCAATGACGTCTTGCTCAGTAATGCAAGCGCCAAAAAGCTTGCTAGCTACCTCAGCCACCGTCTTGTTGCGGTCAGCTTGGCTTCCTGTGCTGGACATAGTCGCAGAGGTGCCAATGCAAACTAGCTCATCGGCTTGTAAGCGCTCGCGCAACCGTCGCACCAGCAACGCAACATCAGCCCCCTGCCGCCCGCGATAGGTATGCAACTCGTCAAGAATCAAGAACTCCAGGCCATGACAATGCTCAACCACCCGCCGATCGTCCTCATCAAACCGAGTAAGAATAAGCTCCAACATCATGAAGTTAGTGAGGAGAATATCCGGAGGATTGTCAGCAATGGCGGCGCGTTCGATACGCGACTCCTGCCCGGTGTAACGAGCGACGGTGAATGGCTGCAACCCTTCTGGGTAACCATGCAAGAATTTGTCTAGCTCTTCCAGCTGGCTGTTGGCTAAGGCGTTCATTGGATAGATTACGATGGCGCGGGTACGCGGACTTTGATCCTGATCCTTGGCTTTTAAGATCCGATCGATCACAGGAATAAAAAAGGACAAGGACTTACCTGATCCTGTGCCAGTTGTGACCACATAGCTCTGACGACTCTGACCTTTCGCCAGGGCTTGGAGCTGGTGGGCATAAAGGTGTAGCGGTTCCGGACGACCCTCAGTTTTGCCTACCTGAAAAAGCTCGGCACAGGCTTTGTGCAATAGACCGTCCGCAGCAAGTTGCTGCACCGTCCCCTTGCGCTGATAGTTTGGGTTGATTTGGATAAGCGGTTCAGGCCAATAACGGCCGCTGGCATACTGACGCTCAACTTCCTCTCGGATGTCGACAGCCTGAATCCGGGAGAAGCTGCGGGAAAAGCTGCTGTATTCATTTATCAATTGATCGCGGAAATTGAATACATTATCCATGCGTTGTTTCTCCTTCCACTTCGATTTGATAATCAGCAGTCATGAACACGTTGCTCTCGCCTTCGGGCGTCTGCGAACGCTTAAATACGATACACACACAGCCTCTCAGATACCCGCGACTCCGAACGGTGTGCATTAACAAATTGCGACCGGTATTTTGCTCAGCCCCCCGAGCAAACAATACGCTCAGGACATCAGAGAAGCGATAGCGTTCAGCCATCACTGCGAGCCTGTTACGCTGTTGTCACTGGCACCGTTGGCCTTAACCCAGGCATCTATCTCTGTCTTCTGAAACTTCCATAATCTGCCGACCTTGTGAGCCGGCATGTGGCGCTTCGCAATCCAAGCGTACACAGTGTCTTTGCTAATGCCGAGGTGCTCAGTGATCTCTTCAACGCTCAGCCAGCGATCTGTCATGACTAAAATCCACAAAAACAAGATCGGGATCTTAGCGGATTTGACCTGTTTTAACCGGGTTAAAACAGGTGGGTAAGCAAATCTCAACGGAGCTAACAGCTTCACTACATAGATCCAAGGCAATTGGTCAGGAGTAGCTTGATGGCCAAACCGGCGATCCGACAGAGGCCAATGAGCACGCCCAGGTATTGGCGCATACCGCTGAGTCGATGGCTTCAAATCGTCGTTCGGCAAGGAGTTGTTATCGGCGGTTGATTGGTCGTTGAGCCAGGAGGGTGTATCCCTGACTGTTGCTACCGCGCGCGAGGCATCGAGTAATGGGTGACGGCGCTGGTGCTGCTGCTCGTGAAAGCCTGCTGTCGAGGATCAGGCGCGTGTTATCGCGCTGAATCGGCTTACGTCAAGTAAGGCCTGAGATAGCTGCCTGCTAGTTTTATTCCTTAGCGCTTACGTGGCGCAAGTAGCTCAGAGCGACCGACCTGCACTCGATGTTGTTCCGGCGCTCGAAGCCCCGAGAAACCTGCCTCGGTAATGGCCGTATCCAGTCCCCGAAAATGCGGGGCTGATTTTGGGCTACGTAGCGTTTCCATACCTTCATTCCACGCGTGCACCATGTGTTTGGCCACATCCCGCCAAGCAGGCTCGTTCTTTGCGGCCTCGATAACTTCGTTACCCACGGCGACAGCGGATTCGCACAGTTGCTCAACCATCGCGGCGTACTGACGCGGAGGGATGTTTAAGCGGCCATTGAAAAACATCTCAAGCGTGCGGCCCGGCATCCAAGTTTGCCGACCGCCTACGGATAAACCGGGCGGGTTGGCGGCAAAACGCGGATAGGCCTGAGTAGTCACCAAGTCATAGACAGGCGTAAACGCTACGTCTGCTCGCGAGGTGTAATAAAGCGCAATGTTTTTAGCGTGGCAGTCCGCATTACGTACCACGTAGTTCGTCAGCAGATGCCAACCGAAGTGCTCACGCTGTTCGCGCAACCGCTCTCCAGAAATGTATACCCGAGTGGCGTTCCACACTCTTTCAGTGGTGGTCGCGTATTTCTCATGGGGCGGCAAGCCCAGGAGTCCGCATGCGTCCTCCAGCCCACAACGCGGCAGGCCGTTTTCATCGACATCAAAACGATTCACCACGAGAACTCGGCCATCTTCTGACATACGACACGTTGCTACCGGTACGACCTGTAACCGCTCTAGGACACGCATGGTGTAAAACTCGTTAAAGCCCAGGTAAGGCGTCGTCTCGTCCGAGCCTTTGATGATATGAAACCCAGTGCGCAGAGTAGGCTTGCCCAAAGGTAACGCGTCGTGCTCGATATCCTGCGCGATGAACTTGGGCACGACGCCAGAGATGGCCGCACGTGCATAACGGCGTACCAGCGTCGCAAAATGCTCGGTTGTGTTTTCAGCAGTCAGCAGATGATCGATTTCCAAGGGCTCCATTTCGACGCCCGGCATGACGCCTTCCGGCGTTACCGTCACCCGCCCAACGCCTGCTCCGCCGATTACGGCTAGCAGCGATAAATCCGTGCCATCCAGCAAGGCACCAAACTCTTCACGGATAACGCCCAACAAGTACCCTTCAGGCAGGTTCTGCCGAAAAAACGGGAACAGGTCTCGGGGCCAGCGCCACGGCTCTTCACGCACGGGTAATGCCAAGCTGACAAAGTCCGCCGCGCTGGTACCTGGAAGGTATTTCAGGACGTACTCATCACGCTCTCGGTAAAGCTTGGCGACCGTCTTGCCGCTGACGTGTACGTCTAAAATCATTATTCAGAAACTCCGGAACGTTGCTCGGCAAGGATGTCCTCAACCGTGCGTTCATGGCCAGCCTTCACCAGTTTCAAGTCGTATCCGGCCGCTTCCAATAATCGGACAAGGGCCGAGACGCTCATGTCCCCTTTTGCCATTGTTTCCATACGTGCCACTGTTGAACGGGATACGCCAGCGCGACTGGCCAAGGCATCCTGGCTCAAATCGGCCTCACCTCGAGCCCGTTTCAGCATCTCAGCCACGTCAAACAAGGTGGTCATTTGTAGCCCCCGTGCATCAAAAATCTAGATTCTGCTGATTACTGTAGCCCTAGAGACACAACACTACAAGTTTCCTATTTGGCAGTAGTGCAGCACCCTGTTGCACAAATTGAGCGATGAATCTTCTGACGCTCCCAAACCTGACAGCCCTCTACCAATCTCTCGACTATAAAAAAGGCCTTGCCCTGCAAGACCTTTTTCATACCTGGGGTAAGCGCGTCCCCTGATTACCTCACCTCAACAATATCCAAAGCCCGATTCGCCAACAGCTCGCTCACCTCAATCACCTGCAAAATCCCCATCGCAACGCGCCGTCGCGAACCCTCAAGGTCAAACGCCAAATCATTGATCATGGCATT
This sequence comes from Pseudomonas sp. Q12-87, assembly GCF_001269755.1. Taxonomy (NCBI): domain Bacteria; kingdom Pseudomonadati; phylum Pseudomonadota; class Gammaproteobacteria; order Pseudomonadales; family Pseudomonadaceae; genus Pseudomonas; species Pseudomonas sp. Q12-87. Next base: position 39,901 of record NZ_LHVI01000033.1, read on the forward strand.
GGCCGCAGCCAGGTTTTCACTGAGACTGGCGAGCAGACACTCCGAATCAACATCAGGCGCGATGCGGAAGATGCTGTTGGGGTTGTCAGACGTTTCCTTCTTGGGCGTAGGCTTCAGATAAAAATCCAAAGCCCGTTCAGCAGCTTCATCGAGCTTCTTGTTACGAGCAGACTGAGCGCGAGACACATGCTCATCTGTAGCTGGCGGGTTCGGTGTAATTTTGACCATGGTAAAGCTCCTAGAGTCTGTTGGAGCTACCACCCTTCGCTGCGAAACGAAGTATGGGGTGGCAGCTGTACGCGGGTTCGCAGACCGGGACTCTAGGGACCGGCAGACCCAAGGGGTCTCCCACGCACAGCCACCTCTGACGAAATCACAGACATGGGTAATCTGCTTTCGAAGGTGACGTTGTGCGCCTATAGAGTCCGGGCTGCGAAACCCGATCACTGATGAGCAGTGACGGATTCAAACTACCTAGGGGACTCAAGACGCACAAGCCGGCGGATTCTGGCGTAGTTGTAGGCAATGGCGCAAGGCGGTGTCGGTCGTGGCTAGTCTCGTGGAGTCACGATAAACAGCTGTCCGGAAGGTTGCTGATGCACCGCTATCGCGAGCAAGCTCCCACAGAGGAGCTGGTGTGTATATGTCGCTGCGGGCGACATGACGATAGAACGTGTCGCCGAAATCAAAGAATGGCGACACGTCAGGCGTTTCAAAAATAGGACTGACGAAAACGCGACTGGCTGCATCCTTGCAGCCAGTCGCGAAGAGGGTGACGACTCGTTGTTCAATGGCGCTTGCGAACACCATCGCAACGAATCAGGCGGGATATCTCGATCATACCCACAACGGTTTTGTCATCGACCTCAAACCCGCTGCCTGACCCTGTATTGCTATTACTTAAGCGTCACGTCCAGCATCGGCGGAATGTACCCATAGTCGTACTCGCCCACCACAAACGTCTGCTGCCCCTTTATTTTCAAGCCCACCGTGGGTGCCTCAGTGCCACCGACACGAATCTGCGTGCCGGTCTCGTCGGTCGGTACGCTGTCGATGAAGGAGGTCACCAGGCCGTTTGGCATCACGTAGTGCGAGTAGGTCTGGAATGGCTGGGAGGACGGGTTGCCCAGCACCAGGCCGGAACCGTTGAGCGGCACGTAAGGGCCGAACAGCGAGTCCGCGACGAAACCGTACACGCCGTCCGGGCCGGTCACGCCGTCGGCATAGGTGAAGGTGTGGCTGATCGTGAACAGGTAGTATTTGCCGTCTTGGAACACGAAGTGCGGGCGTTCGGTCTGGTCGTTGACGCCCACGGCCGTCAGCAGTGGCGGCAGCATTTCCCAGTCGTCACCGTCGGCGTCGCGGGCGACGGCGATGCCGACACAGGCGGTCTGGAAGCGCGAGTTGCCGACATCTTCATAGCCTGGCGGCACGTCGCCGATTTCGGCCTCTCCCACTTTGTGCGAGCCTCGCTCACCGGCCACGTTGCCCTCGAACAGCATGTACAGCTTGCCGTCGTTCGGGTCGCGGAAAGGCCATGGGTCGCGGAAACCCCAGAAAGCGTTTTGAGCTTCGGTCTGATACATGTTGCCGTCAGCCTCGAACAGCGGCTTGACCTTCTCGAAGCCGACCATGCTGACACCGTGTTCAGTGGTCACTACCCGACCGCGCACTTTGACGATGGTCGCGCCTGGGGTGACGGCGGTGTAATACAGGTCCACTTCACCTCGGTCGTTCAACAGGATCGGCGTACCGGCCCATTCGCGAGCGGTCGGCGAAACGCCTTCGGCCATCACACGGCCACCGAATTCCCAGTTCTTGCCGGTACGAGAAAACCAGTAGTACATCTTTGCCCGACCGTGACGATCGTTCCAATCGCGGAGGATGTCGTAGTTACCGTCCTCGTCGAGGTACTGCGGGTCGTTTGGATGACGATCAGCCGTCAGCGTGAAGATCACCGACCAGCCATCGACGGACGTCACGTTACCGTCCAAATCGCGCAGGGGCATGGTGTCCCAGATGAACACGTCGTTGTTCAGTACCGGGAAATCCGCGCTGACCAGCGGTTGGGTGGTGGTGGGATCGTCCGCCCGGACTTTCAACGCATCAGCGCGGGTCCAGAGGCTGGGTTGATGGGGGGTTACGCCGAATTTTTCAGTGTTGGTTTTCATAAGGTAAGACCTCGTCCATGAATGGATTCAAATAAATGATGCTTGAGAAATACTGGATGCGCATACAGTGAAGCCACCTTATAGAGGCTCATGCATGCGGGTCAAGAAAAAAATGCATTTGTGCATAATTTGGTTTTTTCTTGTGGCTGATACGTTTCAGCCTTAAGCGTTCGCAGAAGTTTGTTATCGGGCAGATCGACGACGTTGCCTGCACGCTCGGTGCTCTGAGCCGCTACTCAGTAGAACGCTTGCGTAACTGGCTACAGGTGGAGGTAGTGCATAGAGGGATTGCTCGACTGAGCTTGGGCGTCGTGCGCAAAGCTCAACAAGGCGGGGAGTCAGCGGTTCTGATGGTGACGGGTGTATCGCTATCGCGATCGGGATGGTGGGTTGTTATGTCATCGTGAGGGGGCGAAGGGCGTCGCGGGCAAGCCTTGCTCCCAAAAGGGTTTGGCTTGGTTGAGGGGTTGGATTGGCTGGCCTCTTCGCGAGCAGGCTCGCTCCCGCAGGGTATGCGGTAGTTGTGTGGTTTATGCAGAAAAGCATCGGGCAGGTGACCAAACCTGCCCAATGCCAACGACCTGAACCCATCACCCCAACGTATTCAAACAAACCACCTTCGGCTGGGTCATTTCCTCATACGCAAACCGCACCCCTTCCCGGCCTAAGCTGCCGTACTTGGAGCCCCCAAACGGCATCGCATCAAAACGAAAATCCGATGAGTCATTAATCATCACCCCGCCCGCCTCGATCCGCCGAGCAGCGCTCATCGCCGTTGCCAAATTGTTGGTGAAAATCCCGGCATGGAGGGCGTATTCCGGTTCGTTCGCCAACTCCACCGCTTCATCAAACGTCTCGAACGCCTGCAACACCACCACCGGCGCGAAGACTTCGTTACGCCAGAGTCGGCTGGCGTGGTTGACGTTTTCCAGGACGGTTGCGGCGTAGCAACTGCCTTGGCGGCGGTGACCGCAGAGTAGGGTCGCGCCTTCTTGCAGGGCTTCGTTGACCACATGCTCGGCGTTTTGCGCGGCTTGGTGGGTGATCATCGGGCCGATGTCGGTGTTGGCGAGCAGCGGGTTGCCGACGACGAGGGCCTTGGTTTGCTGGACGAAGCGTTCGCGGAAGGCTGCGTAGATCGGTGCCTGGATGAGCAGGCGTTGGGTGCCGATGCAGTTTTGCCCGGCGGCCCAGAAGGCGCCGGAGACGCAGCTTTCGACGGCGGCGTCGAGGTCGCAGTCGGCCATGACGATGACGGGGGCGTTGCCGCCCAGGTCCATGGCGAGTTTTTTCAGGCCGGCGGTGCGGGCGATTTGTTCGCCGGTGACGAAGCCGCCGGTGAAGGAGATCATCCGCACTTCACGGGCGGCGACCAGGGCTTTGCCGAGTTCGGCGCCGCCAGTGGCGACGGTGACCACGGATTCGGGCAGGCCGGCTTCGACCAGGCAGGCGACCAACTTGAGCGCCGACAATGGGGCCAGTTCGGACGGTTTGAGGATCACCGCGTTGCCGCCGGCGATGGCGGGGCCGAGTTTGTGGGCGACCAGGTTCAGCGGGTCGTTGTACGGGGTGATGGCGACGATCAGGCCCAAGGGTTCGCGGCTGAACCAGCCCTGGCGCGACTCGGCGCCTTCGTAGGCGTCGAACGGCACCACTTCACCGGCGTTGCGCTTGGCTTCTTCGGCGGAGAGCTTGAGGGTGTTGATGCAGCGTTTGACTTCTTTTTCCGCCTGTTTGAGGGTCTTGCCGGCTTCGTCGACGATCAGCCGGGCGAAGGCTTTGGCGTCGCGTTGGATGTTCGCGGCGGCATGTTCGAGGATGCTGGCGCGGCGATGACGTGGCAGTGCGGCGCAGGCTCGCGCGCCGCTGCGTCCGGTCTCCAGCAACTGCGGCACTTGCGTGGCGCAGACGTCGGCCACGGTGCCGACGAGCGTGCCGTCGAACGGGTTGAGGACTTCGATGTGCGGCTCGGCAATCGCCAGGGCCAGACGTGAGACGTTCATTTGGCTTTACTCCTGGCTGCGCGTAGCGGATTGGTGAATGTGGATGATGTCGGAGAGGAGCGCGAAGGCGGTTTCGGTGCGGCCGGCGCCTGGGCCGGACACGGTGACGGCGCCGAGCAATTCGCTGGTGAACGACACGGCGTTGGTGGCGCCGCTGACGCTGGCCAGCGGGTGGTCGTTGTTCAGCAGGCGCGGTTCGACGCTGGCGCTGATGGCGCCGTCGGCGTTGCGGGTGGCGGCGCCGATGAGTTTCCAGCGGGCGCCGTCCTGGCGGGCTTTTTCGATGTCGTCCAAGCCCAGGGCGGAGATGCCGCTGCAGGCGACGTCGTTGATGGTGAGTTTGGCGTCGAGCAGTTCGTTGGCGAGGATGACGACTTTGAGGCGCACGTCATGGCCTTCGACATCGGCGGTTGGGTCGGCTTCGGCGTAGCCCAATTCCTGGGCTTTTTTGACCGCTTCGGCAAACCCGAGGCCGCCTTCCATGCAGGTGAGGACGAAGTTGGAGGTGCCGTTGAGGATGCCTTCGAAACCGGTGATTTCGCTGCCGGCCAGGGACTGCTTGGCGAGGCGGATTACGGGGGTGCCGCTCATCACTGAGCCTTCGTATTCGAAGGCGACGTTGTTGCGCTGGGCCAGGGCTTTGAGCTCGGCGCCGTGCAGGGCGATGGGGCCTTTGTTGGTGGTGACCACGTGCTTGCCGCGCTCCAGGGCCCAGCGGCAGAACGAGGTGGCGGGCTCGCCGTCCACCGGGTTGGTGAAGGTGGCTTCGGCGATGATGTCGGCGCCGCAGTCTTTGATCACGGCTTCGTTGAGGGCTTCAGCGTGGCCGCCCGGCCATTGGGCGAAGACGCCTTTGGTCGCTGGCAGCTTGGCCAGCAGTGCGGCGTCCAGACCTTCGCGGCCGATGATCGAGCCGAGGAACAGGTCGGTCACGCCGACGATTTTCAGGGTGAAACCCAGTTCGGTTTTCCAGCGGTCGTTGCGCTCGGCAATCAGTTGAGCCAATGCCCGGTTCACACCGCCGAAGCCGACCAGCGCCAGTTTGTATTCAGTCATTTTTGTTATGCCCTTGATCCGGGGGATGGGTTTGTTGGGATCTAGGTTAGGGCCGTGGGGTGGGCAGTGAAATATGCCAATTTGCTCTATTTTATGGGCGTTTTGACCAGGGGTTGGGCAAGCTGTCAGGCCTGGAAAAAAGTCAATGAGGGTTGGCTTTGTAGGTCAGGCTGATGAGACCTATGTGGCGAGGGAGCTTGCTCCCGCTCGGTTGCGCAGCGACCGCCTGAAAAGCGGGGGCTGCTGCGCAGCCCAGCGGGAGCAAGCTCCCTCGCCACGGGGGGATGACTGGCTTTAGACCACCGATGACAGCACGAACGAAGTCACGGTGTTTTCCACGCCCGGCAACGCGGAGATGTCCTTCCATACTTTGTGCACCCGCTCCGGACTGGCCGCGCCGACGCGCAGCATCAGGTCGAACTCGCCGCTCATCACGTCGCACTGGAGCACTTCCGGCATGGCTTGCAGGACTTGCAAGACTTCGGCGCCGCGCATGCGGTCGTAGCGGTAGACGAAGATCACCGCGTTGATGTTTGAAGACGCTTGCCCGCCCTCCCCCGTGCGCACCGTGTAGCCCTGGATCGCGCCGTCGCGTTCGAGGCGTTCGATGCGTTGGCGCACGGCGTTGCGGGACAGGTTGACCTTGGCCGCCAGCTCGGCGTGGGCGGCGCGGGCGTTGAGGCGCAGTTCGGCGATGATGCGTTCGTCGAGGGGGTCGAGAATTCGCTTCACGGGGCCTCCTTACAGCGTGCCGAGCAGTTGATGGAGGGTGTCGAGGTCGTCCGGCTGGATGCGATGGATTTGCGCCGGGCCATGCTCGGAAATTGGAGGCTGTTGCGCCGCAATGGTGATCCCCAGCTCGCCTAGCAGCGTCGCCGATTTGGCCGGGGAGATTTCCCCCAGGGTCACCATTGGCGCCACCAGGCTGCGCCGGTACAAGCGGGCCGCGAGCACGCCAGTGGCGGTGTGAGGATCGATGATGTAACCGGTGTCGCGGTACAGTGAGGTGATTTCTTCCAGGGTCTGTTCATCGCTGACCGCGTAAGAGTCGATGATCATCCGCGCCTGCAACCAGAACTCGTTGGCGATGGTCATCTCGCCGCTGGTTTCGAAGGTGGCCATCAGCGCGCTCACCGCTTGGTCATCGTGCCCGTAGAGCTCCCAGAGAAATCGCTCCAGGTTGGAAAAGATCGACAGGTCCATGGCCGGCGACAAGGTCTTGTTGGCGCGCAACCGGGAGTAGTGATTCTTCGAAAACAACTGGTGCAGTGCGTCATTCTGGTTGGTCGCCACGATCATCTGGGTGATCGGCAAGCCCATCTTCTGCGCAATGTAGCCGGCGTAGACCTCGGCAAAACTTGCCGCCGGCACGCTGAAACCAATGGGGCGCTGGCCACCGCCCAGTTGCAGCACGGCGTGAAAATAAAACACCAGTTGCGCGAGCACGCTGACCCAGTTGCTGGAGTTGAAGCTGATCGCCTCGTGTCCGGCGCAGGGCCAGTCCCGGAACAAGCGGGTGACGAGGGTCTGGCATTCGTCGAAGCTGCCATCGACGGCAAACAGATGAACCCTGGGATGGGCGGCCGCTTGCAAATGCTGGAGTTGTTCGTGGGGTACGCCGGCCTCGGGATAAATCACCACGACGGCGGTTTCTTCGCAGTGTCTGAAAGCCTCGATGGCCGCCAGGCCGGTATCGCCGTTGGTGGCGCCGATCACCACGGCGCGACGCTGGTGTTTCTGCAAGAAGTATTGCACCAGTCGCGCCTGCAATTGGGCGGCGAAATCCTTCGAGGAACGGGTCGGTCCGTGGAACAACTCCAGCACCCACTCGTTGCGATCCACCTGATGCAGCGGCGCCAGGGAGCGGTGGCTGAACTGGCTGCCGGCCTCCTTGAGCACGCGCTTGAGATCGGCCTCAGGCATGGCTTCGCCCACAAACGGGCGCATGACCCGATAGGCCAGTTCGTCGTAGGCCAGGGTCGACCAGTTGGCGATGTCCTGGGGTTCGAACAGCGGCAGTTCGAGGGGCACGAACAGCCCGCCATCCTCGGCGATGCCAGACAGCACGACCTTTTCGAAATCGACCTGCACGGCCGAATTGCGGGTACTCACATAACGCATGCTTGGCTCCGGCCATTTATTTGAAACGGTGTGCCTGTTCGACCAACCAGGTGGAAAACATCGCCGCGTCGGGGTGTTGATCGGCCCCGGAACTGCGCACGAGGTAGAACGATTCGCTGGCTTCGATGCGCAGGGTGAAGGGCTCGATCAAGCGCCCGTCGCCGAGCATCTCATCGACCATCGACGAGCGCGCCAGGGCAATGCCCTGCCCCAGCTCAGCCATGCGCAGGGTGGAAATCAGCGTGTCGAATTGCATGCCGGTGGAAGAGTCGACGGTGTCGGCGCCGACCCGGTTCAACCAATAACCCCAGCCCTCTTCGTAACCCAACACGTGCAGCAGCGGATGCCGCGCCACGTCCGCCGGCACCTTCAGCGGCGAGCTGGCCATCAGCGCCGGCGAGCACACGGGAAACAACGTGTCCCAGGTCAGTCGCTGTGAAACCAGGCCAGGCCATTGACCGTGGCCCCAGCGAATTTCCATGTCGTCTTCGCCGTCCAGTTCCTTGACCCAGATGTTGCTGATGTAGCGAATGTCGACGTGGGGATGGGCCTGGCGAAAGCCCACCAGCTTGGGCGCCAGCCAATGGACGAAGAACGCCAGGCTGCCGCGCACCTTGATCGGCCGGTGTTTATGTTGGCCAAAGATTTCGTTGGTGCCGACTGCCAAGCGGGTGATCGCATCCTGCACCACCGGCAGGTAAGCCTGGCCTTCTTCGGTCAGGCCCAGCCCTCGGGGCAAGCGCTTGAACAGCGCCACCCCGAGATGGCTTTCCAGTTGGCGGATCTGCTGGCTGACCGCACCTTGGGTCAAGAACAGTTCTTCGGCAGCGTGGGTGAAGTTCAGGCAGCGGGCCGACACTTCAAAGGCCCGCAGCCAGTTCAATGGAGGTAACGTCTTTTGCTTCATCCTACGGACCTCATTGACACCTCTTTTTGCCTGCCCCGTCGATGGCTAGAACGCATCGGACGGTTGGCCCAGGACGGCCATCGACAAGCGCCGCTCGCGGCTCCTGCGGGTAATGTAATACACGAAGTAACACCAGGCGATGAAGGGCAAGCCGAAGTACAGCGCCACGCGCTGCTCCGGGTCGAACGCGATGCCGACGCAGGCCAGGGCACAGCAAGCCAACGCTCCCAGCGGCACCCACGGATAACCGCGCACGCGGAACTTGAGGTTGCGTACATCACCGCCATTGGCGACGTAGTGGCGGCGAAACGCGATCTGGCTCGCGGCGATGCTCATCCACACCACCACCACCGCCAGGCCGGAGATCGACACCAGCGCCAGGTAAATGGTGTCGGCGGCAAACACGCTGCTGAGCAACGAGGCGGCGCCGCCGGCCATGCTGACGATGATGGCGTTGAGCGGTGTGCCCATGCGGGTCAGTGAAGAGAATTGCTTGGGCAGGTGACCTTGGTCGCTGAGGGTCCAGAGCATCCGCGAGGCGGCGTACAGACCGGAATTGGCCGCCGACAACAAGGCGCTGATGATCACGAAGTTCATGATGTCGGCCGAATACGGAATGCCGATGTAGGTGAACACAGTGACGAAGGGGCTCTCGACGATCCCGGCCTGTTCGCGGGGCAGCAAGGTCGCCAGGACAAAAATGGTCCCCACGAAGAAGATCGCCAGGCGCAGCACCGTGGTGCGAATGGCGCGCGGCACGTTGCGTTGAGGGTCCTTGGTTTCACCGGCGGCGATGCCGATCAGTTCAGTGCCCGAGAAGGCAAACGAGACCGCCAGCAGCGTCATGGCAATCGGCATGAAGCCGGTGGGAAACAATCCTTCGCGGGTGAAGTTGCTCAGTCCGATGCTGTGGGCCTGATCGATGTGCAGCAGGCCGAGGATGGCGCCACCGCCGATCAACAGGAACACCACCACGGTCATCACCTTGACCAGGGACAACCAGAACTCGGTCTCGGCGAACAAGCGCACCGACACCACGTTGGTCAGGAACACCAGGCCCGCGAACAGCGCGCTCCAGATCCAGACCGGCGTGTCGGGAAACCAGCGCGACATGAGGATGCCCGCTGCGGTGAACTCGGAGCCGATCGCGACCGTCCAGGTCAGCCAATACAACCACGCCACGGTGTAACCCGTGCCGGGCCCGAGGTATCGCGTGGCATAGGTGCTGAACGAGCCGGTTTCCGGCATCTGCACGGCCAGTTCGCCCAGGCACATCATCACCATGTACACCATGAGCGCGCCGATGATGTAGGCGATTACCGCGCCCAAGGGCCCGGCTTGGTTGACGGTGTAGCCGGAGGTGAGAAACAGCCCGGTGCCAATGACGCCGCCCAACGCGAGCATGACGATATGGCGCGTCTGCATTTCCTGTTTGAAGCCGGTGTGTTGTTGTTCTTTTATGGACATGGTTGTTCTCATGAAAGTTGTTAGGGCGCGCCGTTACGTCTGCGATAAGTCATAAGGCAGAGTCAGAACGCGTCGCCGCTAAGTTTTATTATTATTCCTATTCATGAACGCCCCACTGACAGCCTTGTCGTGGGGTATCACCGGTGAAACTTCAGTTCGCGGTCGCGGTGCGTGCGTGATGCGTGGAGGGTTGTTTGTTGGCCGGTGCCGGTTCATCCCGCAACGACCTGACGAAGGCAAATGCCTGCTTCAAGTCGTCGAGCAGATCGTCGGTGTCTTCGATGCCGACCGAGACCCGCACCAGCCCTTCGGAAATGCCCAGGGCCAGGCGTTCTTCCAGGGTGTTTTCGACGTGGCTGGTGGTGCGCGCCGGGCCGTAGATGGTTTCCACCGCACCGAGATTGCCAGCGCAGTGAGCGAAGCGCAGACGTGGCAAGAGCGCCTTGACCGTGTCCATGCCGCCGACCAACACAAAGCTGACGATGGCGCCGAAACCGGCCATTTGTGCACAGGCGACGGCGTGATTCGGGTGGTTGGGCAAGCCGGGGTAATTGACCGATTCCACCAGCGGTTCAGTGCAGAGGAATTCCGCCAGGGCCCGGGCGCTGGATTGCTGCTGACGCATGCGCAGCACCAGGGTTTTCATGCCACGGATGATCATGTAGGCCGAGAATGGATCGAGCGTCGCGCCGTTGATTTCGCGGTAGTGCCGAACCTTGGCCATCAGGGCTTCGCTGCCGCAGACCAGGCCGCCGAGCACATCGCCATGGCCGCTGAGGAACTTGGTCGCGCTGTGGATAACCACGTCCACGCCCAATGCCAGCGGGTTCTGGTTGAGCGGCGTGGCGAAAGTGTTGTCGGCCACGACCACGGCGCCGACACGCTTGGCCGCCGCCACCAGGCGTTGGATATCGAGAATTTTCAGGGTCGGGTTGGTCGGCGTTTCCAGGTAGACCAGTTGGCAGCCCTTGGCGATTTCACGCTCGATTTCTTCGTGATCGAACGTCTCGCACAACGTCACCGCCACGCCGGTGCGCGGCAGGAATTCTTCGAAAATCTTGTTGGTGCCGCCGTAGCTGTCCTTGGTCGACACCACACGGTCGCCATGGGCCAGAAAGGTGTAGAGCACGCTGCTGATCGCCGCCATGCCGCTGCTGAACGCCACCGCGGACTCGGCCATTTCCATCTCGCCGATCTTGGCTTCGAGGGTTTCGACAGTAGGGTTGCTCATGCGGCTGTAGATAAAGCCCGGGGCCTTGCCCAGGGCAACGTCGTACCAGACGTCGATGTCGTCATAACCGTATGCGGCGCTGACCACGATGGGGGTTTGCGTGGCGTTGTAGGGATGCCTGACTTGCTCCCCACCCCAAACCGCCCGGGTCCCCGCTCCTGCGTTATCAAGCCCTGCGCTGTCAGGTTTTTTATTCATTGGGACTACTCGCACTGAGGAGGCGGACGTTGAGCCATCCGCCGGATCTGAGGGCCAATATAGGGAAAAGCCGCGCGGTCGAGAAACGATGTTATCGGTGCCAAAGGGGTGGGTTTTTTAATGGCTGGGTGCGAAGCAGCGACCTGCAATTCACCGATAAACCTGTGGGAGCGAGCTTGCTCGCGATGGCGGTGGGTCAGTTGCCATTGATGGTGACTGACACGCCGCTATCGCGAGCAAGCTCGCTCCCACATTTTTTGGCGCGTTGTTGATTTTGATGGCAGGCGGGCGCGAGGTGTCATGGTGTTGAAAGTCGGTAGGGAACTCTCCGCAGCCCAGCAGGAGCAAATCACGAACCAGCCTTCATAGACTGTAACCAGCGCCGATGGTAATCAGCCTGCTCATTAATATCATTGGTTAAATCTTTATCTTCATAGTCGAAAATATTAACTATATCAGCTTCATCTGCTGCCTCTCCCCAACGGACTTCATAGGCCACCACACCACCTGCCATTTGCGAACACATTCGCGACGGGAACACATTGATTTTGGCTCCTTTGCATAAAAACTTCACATCCGGAAAATCTTTTCTAACCATCCCCAAACACAAATATAAATCCGCCGCTGTGTAACTTCGCACCAATCCATCCGGCATCGTTACGGTCATAGCCATAATTTTTCGGTCACATTCAAAAACCGCGTGCTTAACGACGCCATCAATTTCAATTGCTACTGCTTTAGAAGTCATATTATCGCCTGTCAAAATTAGGTATCGAGTACCCTGCATAGGTTCCATCTTCATTCACTGGGGTTGCCCCTACTATATCTTTCCTATCAATTCCTCCGGGCACAGCTATTTCCACTTCCCTTCGATGTGGCGACATCAGACCTAGTTTTTTATTTACATCAATACCCGGCACATTTTTTAACACGTATACGTATCCGGGCTCATATCCAAAACCGGTCGCGAATTTTATTGCCTCTTTCCTTGAAGGGGTTGTACTTACATAAATACTAGGCGGACTTCGATTATCTTTAGCATGCAAAAATAGATCGGTACTCCATCCTAACGGCTCGAATCCAGTCTCAAATATTTCCCAAGGCTCTCGTGAGTCACCTCGATAGGTATAGATATCTTTTGGTTTGGTTTGAGGAAGCTTCGATTCCCCCTCATCCACCCCAACCTTCGCCGCCGGATCCTGCTCCCCAACCGCCGGCTTGCACCCACCCTTTCCCGGGCAGTCCACCAACCCCAACGGATCCACCCACCCCGTCGGGTTCACGGTGTATCGATACCCGTTAAGCCCACCCGCCAACTTGCTCGGGTCGGGCGTCAAGTAACGACCGGTCTCGGGATTGTAGTAGCGGTGCCGGTTGTAGTGCAGGCCGCTTTCCGGGTCGAGGTATTGGCCTTGGAAGCGCAGCGGTTGTTCGAGTTGTTCGCCGCCGCCATGAGTCAGTTCGGTGGTTTTTCCATAGCCGTTGTAGCGCGCCGACCAGACGACCTGGCCACCATAGTTGGTCAGTTCCTGGGGCGTACCCAGGTGGTCGAGGTGGTAGTAGAACGGGCAGGCGTTGAGGCCTTTGCCGTCGAGCATGGCCAGCGGGCGGAAGGTGCCGGGTTCGTAGAGGTAGCTGCGGTGGTGGCGTGGGCTGCTTTCGGCGACGACTTGGTCGCCCTGCCAGAAAAATTCGGTGGTCAGGTCGTCCACGGTCTTGCTGATGCGTCGGCCGAAGGCGTCGTAGCGGTAGGACGTTTCGCGACCGTCCGCCGTGGTGACGCCGATCAGCCGGTGTTGGCTGTCGTAGCGGTATTCGGTGACGAGGCTGGGGGCGGTGCCGCGGCGCTCGCGGACCAGATTGCCGTAGGCGTCGTAGTCGTAGTGGCGGTCGCCCTCCCTCAACAGACGGTTGCCCTTGAGGGTGGTCGGGCCGGGGCGATCCTGTATCAGCAGGTTGCCGGCCGGGTCGTGGGCGAAGTGTTCCGGCGGCTCGGTGTGGGAATAGTCGATGCGGATCAGGCGATCCAGCGGGTCGTACCGGTAATTGCGGCGGTTGCGGTTGTCGGAAAGGGTTTCAAGGTTGCCCTTGGCGCTGTAGGCATAATCGCGCCAGAACAATTGCTCCTGGTGCTGCCACACCGTCTGGGCCTTGAGCCGGCCTTGTTCGTCGTAGTCGTACCGGCTGAGCACCAGGCCCTGCTGGCGCTCCAATTCTCGACCGCCGCGCATCTGGTGCTCGGTGAGCCGTGCGCCGTTCAGGTCGATGGCAGTCAGCGCACCGCCTCGGGCGTGGTGATAGTCGAGCTTGCTGTGGTCCGGCAGGCGCAGGTGATTGAGCCGTCCGCAGGCGTCGTAGCCATAGCGCAGGGTGCCCCAGCCCTGATGCTCGGTGATCAGTCGGTCGTGGGCGTCGTATTCGAAGGCCAGCGGATGGTCCGTGCCGTCATCGACATGCACCAGCCGGCCGAGCCGGTCGTAGCGGTACTCGATCGCCTGGCCGTCGGGCAGGGTCTTGAGCAGCAGTCGCCCGGTTGCGTCGCGCTGGTAGTGCGTGGCGCGCAGGGAACCGTCTTCGCCGTGCTCGGTTTTTTCCAGCAAATGGCCGTTGAGGTCATAGGCGTAGGCGGTGCGTTGGCCGTCGAAGCCGATCTGCTGTCGGATCAAACCGTTGGGCGTGTAGTCCAGCCGGTATTTTTCACCGGATTCGTTTTCGATCTCGGTCAGCAACAGCCTTGCCGAGTCGTAGCGATACTTCAGCTCAGTGCCGTCGGGGTTGAGGCGGCGGCTGATCAGGTGCAGGTCGTCGGCGTACTCGTAACGGGTGACGCGCCCCAGTTCGTCGCGCTCGCTGGTGACCTTGCCGTAAGCGTTGTAGCTCCAGGCCCGGGTCGCGCCGGTCGGCAAGGTCACCTGAAGCATTCGCCCTACCGCGTCCCATCGGTAATGGGTAAGGGCGCCGTGTTCGTCCTGGCGGGTCAGCAGCCGTCCCAGGGCGTCGTAGGAAAAACACCAGCGTCCGCCATCGGGCAGGATTTCTTCCGTCAGCTGGCCCAGGCGATTCCTGATGAAGCGGTGTTCGCCGCCGTCGGGGTAACGGATAAACAGCAATTGCCCATGGCCGTCGTAGCCATAAGCGGTACGTTGCCCATCAGGATCGACGGTTGCGGTCACATCGCCCTGGGCGTTGCGCCGGTAGGTCCACACGGCTTTGCCGCGTGAACGGCTGTGCAGGAAACCGTTGCGGTATTCGTAGGACGTGGGCTCATCGATGGGCGGAATCAGCGCCACCAGTCGCCCGACTTCGTCGTAGCGGTATTCGGTGACGGCGCCCAGCGGATCCTGCTCGGCAATCAACCGGCCCTGTTCGTCGTACGCCTTGAGGTGCTCGCCGCCATCGGGTTCGACCTGGCGCACCAGCCGCGCCCGGTCGTCGTGGACATACACTTGCTGGCTGCCGTCGAGGTGCTGGACCGTGACACGACCGTCCTCGCCCCAGGTGTAGCGGCTGTCCATCTGCGCGAACGAGGCCCAGTGCCGCACGCAACGAGCCGCCCGCCCGGCGCCCTGCCATTCCCAGTAGAAGCTGGCCCCGCCGGCCAGTTGTCGCTGGAGGATGACGTGCTGGTCGTCGTAGTCGTAGCGCTCGCTTTCACCGACGGCGTTGGTCGCTTCGATCAGTCGGGAACGTCCGTCGTAGCGGTAGGACGCCAGGGTCTGTTCGGTACGCCAGGCTTCATCCAGGCTGGCGGCTGGGTGGAAGGATTGATAATCCACGGCGATCAGCTGACGCTGCTCGTAACGCAGCCGCAGGGCGCGTCCGGCACCGTTGTCGAGGCGGCTGATGTCGCCGTGGAGGTTGCGCTGGATCGTCAGGCGGTTGTCGTACCGATCACTGAGGGCGGTCAGACGACCGTCGCGAAAATGTAGGAAAGGTGCCTGCTCGCCGGGCTGGGCGATGATCAGCTCGTCCGGCTCGGTCCCCAGGTAAATCGCGGCGCGGGCCAGGCTGTTGTGGATCGCCGGACGCCGGGTATCGGGCAGTGGAAACGGGGTGCGGCGGTTTTCCTGGTCGACCCAGATGACCTGCTCGTCCTCCAGCTCCAAGCGATGCGCCAGGGCATGGCTCCAGCCGCGTCCGAGCCCAACGTCCAGGTCCACGGCGCTGGTGCGGTACAGCCGGGTGAAGACAAACGGCAGCCGACTCTCGAGCGTGCCGTCCTCGAGGGTTAGCAGTTCTTCGCCGGTGACCATCGACACCGGGCAACCGCTGGTTTGGGTCTGGGCTGCGGTGTCGGCGCTGTCGCCGTTGGGGTTTTTCGATTGGGCTGGAGCGTCGTCGTGGGGTTCGTGCCTGCTCAGCCGTGTAGAACCTTGGGATTTTTCCCGCGCCACGGCGGCCGGATTGCTGACCGACAACGGTGGTGAATGCTCAGGGGTGATGTTCAGAGGTCCGACAGGCGTCGGCTTCAATGGCGCACGCTGGGCGCTGATCGCCACTGGCTTGAGTACGTCGGCATGTTGCTTGAGCCGATCGGCACTGAGCTGGCCCAACCTCAAACTCGATGCCAGCAGCCACTCCCGGGCCCGCTCCGAGCGCAGTTGCCGGAGCACTTTGCCGCTCATCTGCACGCCCAGGCCCAAGGGACCGGCCAGACGTATCAAGAGGAAGTTGATCAGGACTGAGGCGCGCATCTCCCCGACGACTTCGGCAACGTACTGGGGCGGCAGCATCCGCAGCCAACTGCCGAATGCCGCCATATGGACGAAGAGCAACGGCTCGTCGCTCAACACCATCAGCGCTTTGGCAATCGCCTCGGAAGAAGCTTTCAGTAATTGTTCGAGCTCGGTTTGGGTCAGGTATTCGAGCAACTTTTCGCTGTTGGCCTGTAGGTCGGCCAGCAATTCGAAGACCTGTTTAACGTCGTCCCACAGTGCGTGCAGGGCGTTTTCGAAGCCGCGCCAATCGGCTTGCTGCAATACGCCGTAGCGTTCGAGAAACCCGGCGTCGGAAAACTCCGTCCACAGCGGTTGAAATTCGTTTTCCCACTCCGCCTTGAGCCAACCTTCCAACTCGCCAATCACGTCTTGGTAGGACGCGTACAAGGCTTTGAGGTGATCGGTGGTTACATGGGGAAAAAAGGTGATGCGGTAACGCTGGCCGCGCCAGCATTTTGGGACTTCGAGGATGCCGCTGGGGCCGATTACATCGTGGACCGGCTCGCCGAAGGTTTCCTTGCCCGGCTCACCGCCGGTGACCGGCTCCAGCATCACCGGGGTGTCGCCAATTGGCACGAAGCGCGCCGCTTGGAACATGTGCACCAGCGTCAGTGGTCCGCCCGCCGGACAGGCGACCACCGTGGCGCTGACGGGTCTGTCGTGGTTTTTCGGTGCCGCGAGGGACACCTCGTTACCGACCTTGAACACTTGCTCGACATCCAGCGCCCAGCCGGTCCAGAAACCTTCGGCCCAGGCGTCGTAGTCGTTCAGGCAGTTGCGAAAGTCCTTGAAAACCGCCTCGACATCCGGCTGTTCGGGGTCCATGGCCGCCACCACCAAGTTACCAATGGTGTTGTTCAGGGCCAGGAGTTTGTCGGGGGCAAGCATGCGGGAATCTCGCGGTGCGGGAACGAACGCGAGACTCTGCCGACGATGGCTGAGGAAATAAGTCAGGGAAAGAAGCGGCGGACGTAGGGCGATTCGCTAAATTCCGCGTCCACCGCAAATCCCCTGTGGGAGCGGGCTTGCTCGCGAAAGCGGTGCGTCAATCAACATCGTCGTCGGCTGTTCCACCGCCTTCGCGAGCAAGCTCGCTCCCACAGTTTTTGATTTCTGCTGCCCAAAATTCCGCGTCCACCGCAGATCCCCTGTGGGAGCGGGCTTGCTCGCGAAAGCGGTGTGTCAGTCAATATCGTCGGCGGCTGCTCCACCGCCTTCGCGGGCAAGCCCGCTCCCACAGTTTTTGATTTCTGCTGCCCACAATTCCGCGTCCACCGCAAATCCCCTGTGGGAGCGGGCTTGCTCGCGAAAGCGGTGCGTCAGTCAACATCGTCGTCGGCTGTTCCACCGCCTTCGCGGGCAAGCCCGCTCCCACAGTTTTTGATTTCTGCTGCCCAAAATTCCGCGTCCACCGCAAATCCCCTGTGGGAGCGGGCTTGCTCGCGAAAGCGGTGCGTCAGTCAACATCGTCGGCGGCTGTTACACCGCCTTCGCGAGCAAGCCCGCTCCCACAGTTTTGATTTCTGCTGCCCAAAATTCCGCGTCCACCGCTCCCGCAGTTTTTTAGCTCAGCCCCGGCATTCCATTGTCGAAAAAGGGAACCCCAAGCCTCGCGCGCGCCTCAATGCCTAAGAGACCCGTACTCTCGGAGAGTCCAGCCATGAACCCAACCCTCACCTTTGCCCAGTTGTACCCCGGCGATCGCTTCACCCTGCCCGTCGATCATCGTCTGTTCACCAAGCTCACTGCCGATACCGCCCGTGAGCACAGCGTGCATTCGATCAATCTCAAGGAGGAAGGCTTCGGCTATGCCGACGATCCCATCGAGACGCTGCCAGGGGATGCGCCCGTCGAGTATGTTCCGGTCGGTGGCCCGCTGCGTGCCGGGGGCTGAAGCCCCCGATTCAAGGTCAATTCCAGCCCGTGGAGGCTGGCGCCACGGTCAAATTGCATCGAGAGATGCCTACCGCTGCCCAATCCCAACAAATACCCACCAGCAAACCCCGAACCTGTCGTAATCTCGTCCACCAGAAGCGTTCACACCCGCAACCGGCCGAGACCTCATCCTGATGCCCTCCATTTACCAACTCAAACCCGCCTTCCAGAACCTGCTGCGTCCCACCGTCCAACGGCTTTACGACAAGGGCGTCACCGCCAACCAGGTCACGCTGCTGGCCGGTGTCATTTCGGTGTTGGTGGGAGCGGTGATCGCCTGGTTTGCCGGTCACCCGTGGGTGTTTGTGCTGGTGCCGATCTGGATGTTCCTGCGCATGGCATTGAACGCCGTGGATGGCATGCTGGCCCGGGAGTTCGGGCAACAATCGCATCTGGGCGCCTATCTCAATGAGCTATGCGATATCATCGCCGACGCCGCCTTGATCCTGCCTTTCGCCCTGATTCCCGATGCCAGTCTGTTGCTCGTGCTGTTGGTCACGCTGTTGGCGTTGTTCAGCGAATACGCCGGCGTGCTGGGGGCGATGGTCGGGGCTTCGCGGCGGTATGACGGGCCGATGGGCAAAAGCGACCGGGCCTTTGTGTTTGGCGTGTTGGCCACCGGTATTGCCCTGGGTTGGCTCGGGGCGCTCTGGGTCAATGGTGTGATGGCGGTGGTTGCCGCCCTGCTGGTTTATACCTTGGTCAATCGGGTGCGTCATGGCCTGGACCAAGTGAAGGAAAACGCTCCCTCAGCATAAAGGATCTTGCAATGCGCGAAGCCCAACACCGGACGTTCACCACCCATGATGGCGTGGAATTGTTCTACCAACACTGGCCAGCCGTTGACGCGGCAGCAGGTGAGCCCCGCCAGGCGGTGCTGTTGTTCCACCGCGGCCATGAACACTCCGGGCGTATTGCGCACCTGGTGGATGAGCTGGATTTGCCCGGCTTCGACTTCTTTGCCTGGGACGCACGCGGCCATGGCCAGTCCCCCGGCGCTCGCGGCGACAGCCCGAGCTTCGCCACCAGTGCGCGGGATGTGCAGACGTTCTGCGACCACATCGGCGCCACGCACCAGATCGACGAACAGAACATCGCGGTAGTCGCGCAAAGCGTCGGTGCGGTGATCGCGTCCACCTGGGTCCACGATTACGCGCCGCGCATTCGTTCCCTGGTGCTGGCGTCGCCGGCGTTCAAAGTGAAGCTCTACGTGCCCTTCGCCCGCCCGGGCCTGGCATTGATGCGCAAGTTTCGCGGCAATTTTTTCGTCAACAGCTACGTCAAGGCCAAATTCCTCAGCCATGACCCGGAGCGCGTGGCGTCCTACGACAGCGACCCGCTGATCACCAAGGCCATTTCGGTGAACGTGCTGCTGGGCCTGTACGAAGCGGCAGACCGCGTGGTCGCCGATGCCCAGGCGATCCAGGTGCCGACGCAGCTGTTGATCTCCGGTTCCGACTTCGTCGTGCACCGCAAACCCCAGGAGCAGTTCTTCGAACGCCTGGGCAGTTTGCACAAGGAAAAACACATCCTGCCGGGGTTCTTCCATGACACCCTGGGCGAGAAGAATCGGGCACCGGCCATCGCCAGTGCCCGGCGCTTCATCCTGCAAAACTTCGCACGGCCGCTGGACCGCCCCTCCCTGCTGGACGCCGATCGCCTGGGCGCGACCTGCGCCGAAGCGGAAACCCTGGCCACGCCGCTGCCGCACAACTCGTTGCGCGACCTTTATTGGCGCATGACCCGCGCCAGCATGCGCTTCGGCAGCTCCTTGTCCGCCGGGGTGAAGTTGGGCTTCGACACCGGTTTCGACTCCGGCAGTACCCTGGATTATGTCTACCGCAATCGCCCTACCGGCACTTCGGCGCTGGGCCGGATGATTGACCAGAACTACCTGAACTCCATCGGCTGGCGTGGTATTCGCCAGCGCAAATTGCACGTCGAAGAGCTGCTGCGCCTGGCCATGGGCAAATTGCGCGAAGAGGACCGCGAAGTACGCATCGTCGACATCGCCGCCGGCCATGGCCGCTACATTCTCGAAGCGTTGCAGGGCGTCAGCCCGTTGCCGGAGTCGATCCTGCTGCGCGACTACAGCGACATCAACGTGCGCGACGGTAGCGCGCTGATCGTCGAAAAAGGCTTGGGCGACATCGCCCAGTTCGTCAAAGGCGACGCCTTCGACCGTCAGGATCTGGCGGCGCTGGAACCGAAACCAACCCTCGCCGTGGTGTCGGGCCTGTACGAGTTGTTTGCCGACAACCAGATGGTCGGCGGCTCCCTCGCCGGCCTGGCCGAAGCGGTGGAGCCTGGCGGTTTCCTGGTCTACACCGGCCAGCCGTGGCACCCGCAATTGGAGCTGATCGCTCGCGCCCTCACCAGCCACCGTGCTGGGCAGGCCTGGGTGATGCGTCGACGCAGCCAGGCGGAAATGGATCAACTGGTCGAGGCGGCGGGCTTCCGCAAGATCACCCTGCGTGTGGATGAATGGGGCATTTTCAGCGTTTCGCTGGCTCAGCGAGTGCGTTGATGAGCGCCGTCATTGCCCCGGCCCGTGAGCCTGCGCTGCTGAAACCGGCGGTACTGTGGTTGCTGCTGTTGGCACCGCTGTTTTTCAGCACCTATGGCTTCGCCACCTGGGTAACGGCCCAGCGTGATGACGTCGGCACGCTGGTGTTCGACTGGGAACGCCACATGCCGTTCATGGCCTGGACCATCGTGCCGTACTGGTCGATCGATCTGCTTTATGGCCTGTCCCTGCTGCTGCCCACCAGCCGCCTGGAACTCAAGCGCCACGCCTTGCGCCTGCTCACGGCCCAGGTGATTGCGGTCAGTTGCTTTCTGCTCTGGCCGTTGCGCTTCACCTTTCCCCGGCCAGAAATGGACGGGGTGTTCGGCTGGTTGTTCGAGGTGCTGGCCGGTTTCGACAAGCCCTTCAACCAGGCGCCGTCGCTGCACATTGCGTTGCTGGTGATCCTTTGGGTTTGCTACCAGCGTCATCTGCAAGGCTTCTGGCGTTGGCTGATGCACGGCTGGTTCGCGCTGATTGGCGTGTCGGTGCTGACCACCTATCAGCACCACTTCATTGACCTGCCTACCGGAGCCTTGGCGGGTTGGCTGTGTGTCTGGTTATGGCCGCTGGACCGACCGAGTCCGCTGAAAAACCCACGCCTGACCTCGGACCCTGCCCGCCTGCGGCTGGGCCTGCGTTATGCCTTGGGTGCTGCGGCGCTGTTCATTCCGGCGTTTGCCTTGGGCGGCGCGTGGCTGTGGTTGATCTGGCCGGCGGTGGCGGTGCTGGTGGTGGCGCTCAATTACTTGGTGGTCGGTGCCGATGGCTTTCAAAAACGCGCCGATGGCCGGCTGAGCCCGGCGGCGCGTTGGTTGCTGGCGCCGTATCTGGCGGCGGCGTGGATCAATTCCCGCTGGTGGACGCGCAAGCATCCGCAGCCGGTTCAAGTGGCTGATGACGTCTGGCTGGGCCGCGTCCCTACGCCGATGGAATTAAAGGACAGCTCGTTCAGCGGCGTGGTCGATCTTTGCGCCGAGTTGTCAGTGGACAGCACCGCCGTTGCCTATCGTTCGTTGCCGGTGCTTGACCTGACGGCGCCCACTGCCGAGCAATGCCTGACGGCGGCCCGATTCGTCGAGAGCCTGCGCCAGCATGGCCCGGTATTGGTCTGCTGCGCACTGGGTTATTCGCGCAGCGCCACTGCGGTGGCAGCGTGGTTGCTGCACAGTGGGCGGGCCGCCAGCGTCGATGCGGCGATCGTGCAAATCCAGCGAGCCCAGCCACGCATCGTTTTGCATGCGGCGCACCGTCGCGCGCTGGAACACTTATCCACACCCCAGGGGACTGTCCATGATCAGTGATATGGAGCTTCACACCGTGGCGAGCCTGCTCCGGCGGGGTCATTCCCTGGATCAGCTCTCCACCGGGCTGACCCTGTTGGCGGCACTGCTGGGATTCGGGCAGTGGCTGGTAGGCGTGATCGATCCATGGTTGCTGCTGTTGAGCGCTGCACTGATCGTCCTCGGCGTACTGGAAAAGTACTGGGCGCTGCGCGTGGCGTTCGATGCCGATCTGTTCCAGCGCATGGCTGACAGCACCCAATCCCTGGCCGAACGAACCTACACCCTGGACCAAGCCCTCACCTCGCTTGGCCTGCAACCGGCCGCACGCGCCGGCCGTCTCTGGACCGAACGCCGGCATGGCGCGCTATTGCTGCTGCGCCGACAATCGCGGCTGCTGGCTGCACAAGTCGTCTTGACGCTGGGCTTCATCCTGGCCAGTCCCTGGCTAGCCTTTTCAGGATAAGGAATCCTCATGTTCGAACCCGTGGTCGCCAACCTCATCACCTCCGCCGCCCGCATGGTCACGGGTGCTCGCAGCCTGTGGCTCGGCTGTGCGCCGAAACCGGTGCAGCGAATCTACTTTGCCAACCACAGCAGCCACGGCGACTTCGTGTTGCTCTGGGCTTCGCTGCCACCAGCGCTGCGCAAGCTCACACGGCCAGTGGCGGGCGCCGATTACTGGCAGACCAGCCCGATGCGCCGCTACATCATCAACCGGGTGTTCAACGGCGTGCTGGTGGACCGCGAGCGCAAGGACCCGTCGTACAGCCCATTGCAACCGATGCTCGAGGCGCTGGAGAACGGCGATTCGCTGATCATCTTCCCCGAGGGCACGCGCAACCCCGACGAAGGCTTGCTGCCCTTCAAGAGCGGGATCTACCACTTGATGACGGCTCATCCCGAGGTCGAGGTGATCCCGGTGTGGATCGCCAACCTCAACCGCGTCATGCCCAAGGGCCGCGTATTGCCCCTGCCACTGTTATGCACCACCAGCTTCGGTGCGCCGCTGCGCATCGAAGAAGATGAAAGCAAAGCGCAATTTCTCGAACGCAGCCGCGCCGCGCTGCTGGCACTGGCCCCGGAGCACGTCTGACATGGATCGATATACCCTGATGTTGTTTGGCGGGATCGGCGCGATACTGCTGCTGGCTTCGCTGATCGGTTTCATTCTCAAGCTGCGGACCAAAGGCGCGCCGAATTCGGTCATCGACAACCTCAACGCGCGGATCAACGCCTGGTGGATCATGGTGCTGGTGATCGGCATCGCGTTCTGGCTTGGCAACGCAGCGGTTATCCTGCTGTTCTATGCCGTGTCGTTCTACGCCCTGCGGGAATTCCTGACCCTGACGCCGACCCGGCGCAGTGACTATCCCGCATTGGTCGCCGCGTTCTACCTGGCGCTGCCGCTGCAGTACCTGCTGATCTACTACGACTGGTACGGGCTGTTCTCGATCTTTATTCCGGTGTACGTGTTCCTGCTGCTGCCGATCCTGGCCTCGCTGGGCGGCGACAGTACGCACTTCCTGGAACGTGCTTCGAAGGTCCAGTGGGGGCTGATGATTGCGGTGTTCTGCATCTCGTTCGTGCCGGCGCTGCTGACGCTCGACATCGCCGGTTTCGAAGGACGGAACCTGTTGCTGATCGCCTACCTGGTGATCGTGGTGCAACTGTCGGATGTGCTGCAGTACGTGTGCGGCAAGTTGTTCGGCAAGCACAAGATCGCGCCGAACCTGTCGCCCTCAAAAACCGTGGAAGGTTTTGCCGGCGGTATTTTCCTCGCCTCGCTGATCGGCGGCGCGTTGTGGTGGATCACACCGTTCAACCCGTGGCAGTCGTTCCTCATCGCCCTGCTGATCAACCTGCTGGGGTTTGCCGGCGGCATCGTCATGTCGGCGATCAAGCGCGACCGCGGCGTCAAGGACTGGGGCCACATGATCGAAGGCCACGGCGGCATGCTCGATCGCCTGGACTCCGTGTGCTTCGCTGCGCCGATCTTCTTTCATTTGGTGCGGTACTGGTGGACCTGAGGTAGGTCAGCGCCCACTCAGTGCGCCAGCATATTGTGATGGACGCTGTACATGATCCACAGCGACAGCCCCACCAGCAGCGCAATGATCACCACGGAGAACACCAGCGCCGTCAGGTTCCAGCGTTGTTGCGGTGAGAAGTTGAGGTGCAGGAAATAGATCAGGTGCACGACGATCTGGATCACTGCGAATATCACCACGACCCCGGCCGTTATCGGCTTGGGCAGCGTGGGATACATCACCAGGGCGAACGGAATGACGGTGAGGATGACCGACAGAACGAACCCGGTAAGGTAGGACTTGGCGCTGCCATGGCTGGCCTCGACGCTGCTCTGAAGACTGCTCATTTACATCACTCCAAACAGATAGACCACGGTGAACACACAGATCCACACCACGTCGAGGAAGTGCCAGAACAGGCTCAGGCAGCCCATGCGCGTGGCGTTGACCGTGGTCAGGCCGTTGCGTTGAACCTGGAACATCACCACGGCCATCCATAGCAGCCCCGTGGTGACGTGCAGGCCGTGGGTGCCGACCAGCGTGAAGAAGCCGGTGAGGAATGCGCTGCGGTTGGGACCGTTGCCTTCGGCGATGAGCTTGTGGAACTCGTAGACCTCCATGCCGATGAAGGCCAGGCCGAGGACGAAAGTCAGGCCGAGCCAGGCCAGCACCTTTTGCTTCTGGCCGGCGCTCAACGCGAGCATGGCGAAGCCGTAGGTGATGCTGCTGAACAGCAGGATAAAAGTTTCCGTCAGGACGTAGGGCAATTCGAAGATGTCGGCGGCACCCGGGCCGCCGGCGACGCTCTGGCCGAGTACCGCATAGGTCGCAAACAACGTTGCGAACAGGATGCAGTCGGTCATCAAATAGACCCAGAATCCGAACAAGGTCATGGAGCCCGTGTCCGCGTGGCCGTGTTCTGATTCCGGTGCGGTGGCGTCTGGCTGAACGAGATTGGACATGGATCAGGCCTCCGCCAACGCCTTGATGCGTTGATTTTCGATCCGCGCCACCTCTTCGGCAGGGACGTAGTAATCGATATCGTCGTCGGCGCTGCGCCAGATGACGCCCGCGATGGTCGCGACCAGCCCCACGATGACCAGCCACCAGATATGCCAGACCAGGGCAAAGCACATGACCAGGCTGAACAGGCTGATGACCAGGCCCATGCTCGTGTTGCGCGGCATGTGGATGCTCTGGAAGTCGGCCTCGACGGCGGTCTTCTGGCCGCGCTCCTTCATGCCCCAGTAGGCATCGATGCCATCCACCACCGGTTGCTGGGCAAAGTTATAGAACGGCGGCGGCGAGGCGGTCGACCACTCCAGCGTCCGGCCGTCTCCCCACGAGTCGCCCGTCACGTCGCGGTTCTGATGACGATGGCGGATGCTGAAGAAGAACTGCAGGATCTGGCAGACGACGCCGCACAAGATGATGCCGACGCCGAGCAACTCCACTTCGAGCCAAGGCCGCCATTCTGGAACGTCGAAATGGTTCAGGCGCCGGGTCATGCCCATGAAGCCAAGGAAGTAGGACGGCATGAAGGCGAAGTAGAAGCCGGTGATCCAGCACCAGAACGCCGCCCGGCCCAGGCCGTCATGGAGCTTGAAGCCGAAGGCTTTCGGGAACCAGTAGGTCAGGCCGCACAGGTAGCCGAACACGGCGCCACCGATGATCACGTTATGGAAGTGGGCGATCAGGAACAAGCTGTTGTGCAACAGGAAATCCGCGCCCGGCACCGCCAGCAACACGCCGGTCATGCCGCCGATGCTGAAGGTGACGATAAAGCCGACCGTCCATAGCATCGGCGTTTCGAAGCGCACCCGCCCACGGTACATGGTGAACAGCCAGGTGAAGATTTTCACCCCGGTGGGCACGGCGATGATCATCGTCATGATGCCGAAGAACGCGTTGACGTTCGCCCCCGAGCCCATGGTGAAGAAGTGGTGCACCCAGACGATGAACGACAGGATGGTGATCACAATCGTCGCCCAGACCAGCGAGTGATAACCGAACAGGCGCTTGCGACTGAAGGTGGACGCCACCTCGGAGAAAACCCCGAACGCCGGCAGGATCAGGATGTACACCTCTGGATGGCCCCAGGCCCAGATGAGGTTGACGTACATCATCGGGTTGCCGCCCAGTTCGTTGGTGAAGAAGTGCATGTCCAGGTAGCGGTCGAGGCTGAGCATGAACAGCGTGGCGGTGAGGATCGGGAATGACGCGAGGATCAGCACCGACGTGCACAACACCGTCCAGGTGAACACCGGCATGCGGAACAGGGTCATGTCCGGGGTGCGCATCTTCAGGATGGTGACGAAGAAATTCACCCCCGTCAGCAAGGTGCCTACCCCTGATATCTGCAGTGACCATATGTAGTAATCCACCCCCACCCCGGGGCTATAGGACAATCCCGATAACGGCGGATAAGCGACCCAGCCGGTGCGGGCAAATTCACCGATCGCCAGGGAGACGTTGACCAGCATCGCACCGGCCACGAACAACCAGAAACTCAAGGCATTGAGAAACGGAAACGCCACGTCCCGCGCTCCGATCTGCAACGGCACGACGATGTTCATCAGCCCCACCACCAATGGCATCGCCATGAAAAAAATCATGATCACGCCGTGGGCGGTGAAGATCTGGTCGTAGTGTTCCGGTGGCAGATAACCGGCCGAACCGTCGGAGGCCATGGCCTGTTGGGTGCGCATCATGATCGCGTCGGAGAAGCCGCGCAGCAGCATCACCAGGGCGACGACGATGTACATCACGCCGATGCGCTTGTGATCCACCGAGGTAAACCACTCCGTCCACAGATAGGTCCACTTGCGGTAGTACGTAACGGCGCCGATGCCGGCCAGGGCGATCAACATCACGACCGCCAGGGTCCACATGATGATCGGCTCATCCGTCGGGATTGCCTCGAGGCTCAGTTTCCCAAACATGTCCTACTCCTTGCTCACTTGCTGCCCAGTCCCGACGGATGATTCGATGCGCCCTTGCATGTGCTCCATGCGATGCTCGACTTCACGGGAACGGTTCATGCCTTCGTATTTATCGATGATGCTTTGGAACAAGTCCGGCTGGATCGAGGCGTAGTGCTCCACTGGATGATTGAACGTGGGCCGGGCGAGTCGGGCATAACTGTCTTTGTCCAGGCGTGCCTGGCCCGCCCGGACGCCTGCGACCCACTTGTCGAAACCAGCGGCATCGGTGGCCAGTGTTTTGAAATGCATGTCGGAAAAACCCGGGCCGTTGTAGTTGGCGGCGATACCCCGGTATTCCCCGGCCTCGTTGGCGATCAGGTGCAGTTGAGTCTGCATGCCGGCCATGGCGTAGATCTGCCCACCCAAGGCTGGAATGAAAAACGAGGTCATGGCGCCGTCGGAGGTCACCCGGAAGTTCACCGGCGTGTCCAGCGGCATGGCCAATTCATTGACCGACGCGATGCCGAGTTCCGGGTAGATGAACAGCCACTTCCAGTCCGTCGCGATGACTTGGACCACCAGCGGCTTGACGTCCGAATCCAGCGGCCGGTAGGGGTCCAAGGCGTGGGTGGATTTCCAGGTGACCACACCCAGTACGATGATGATCAACAGCGGGACACCCCAGACCACCGTTTCTATCTTGCGCGAATGCGCCCACTCCGGCGTGTAGCGGGCTTTCTCGTTGGAGGCTCGGTACTTCACCGAAAAGACCAGGGCCATGACAATCACTGGCACCACCACCAGCAGCATCAATAACGTCGACAGGATGATCAAATTGCGCTGGTCCAGGCCGACTTGTCCCTTGGGATTGAATAACACCATGTCGCAACCACCCAGCAGCAATACTGCGGCGATCAGCAACGTCCTTGTCAGGTAACCAGGCAGTCTTGTACGCATAATCCGACGCTTCGCTTATGGTTGGTTTTCAAGTTGCCGGGCAATCAGATCTTTGATCGCCAGTCGTTGCGCCTTGAGTTTGCGAATGTCGTCATCTTCGACGTTACCTGCCGAGATCGACTCCGCCGCCAATACCTGGTTGTCCACATCCACGTATTGATCCAACAAGCGGTCGAGTTCCGGATCCTGTTGTCGACGCTCCTGAATGGCTTCTTTGCTGCAATTCAAATCCTGGTAAAGGTCGTGAGAAGCAGGCATGACGCTCTCCTTTAAGAAGGAATGATGGGTCCACGATTTTTTAGAATTACGCCCTTGCCCTTAGTTGAGAGAAACATCCGGATACGGTGACGAACGGCACTGCGCCCAAAAAAAGCCCACTTAACGTGGGCAAAAGGGAAGTCTTGGACGCAAGGTTGGATCAGCTTGACTGCCTGCCGGCGGCAGAAGGCATGACGGTGGAGTCGGCGCGCACCGTGGGAGCCTGGGCCACGGCCCGCTCCCATTCCCTGGCATCGTGGCTACAGAAAACCTGCACCTTGCGCTCGTGCGCCAATGCCAGTTCACGCAAGCGACTCTGGTTAAGCACGCGAGCCGAGCGGTCGGTGTCCATCATGAACTGATAGAAGCGCATCCCCGGCGGGCAATGGCGTTCGAGTTGATGGACTTCATCGTGGAAGAAGTACGCATCGCCGGCGTGGAGCATCCAGCCGTCGGTGGTACGCAGGGCAATGCCGGCGTGACCGGCGGTGTGGCCCTGCAACGGCACCAGGAAAATATCTTCTTCCTCGGCCCCCACCAGGGCACGCACCGAATCGAAGCCGAACCAGGTGTCGCCCTCGGTGGCATAGAACTCCCAGTTATCCACGCCCTGCCACTGACGCGCCTGGAACCGCCGACGCCCAATCCAACTGCTGGCGTCGCGCGCGGCGGCCATTTCATCGCGCATGACATGTACCCGTGCCTGGGGAAAATCCTGCAGCCCGCCGGCGTGATCGAAGTCCAGATGAGTGAGCAGGATGTGCCGCACATCATGGGCGTCGAAACCCAGGCGACGTATCTGATCCAGCGCGGTGAGGCGATGCTCGAACTTGATGTTGTTGAACACCCGGAAGAATCGACTCAGCCGCTCAGGGGTCTGGATATCCCGTTGGCCGAAACCGGTGTCCACCAGGATCAAGCCGTTGGTATCGGTTTCAATCAGCAGGCAATGACACACCAGGCAGGCCGTCAGCCCCCGGCTGTAACCATCGAACAACGCCCCGCCCACCGGGCACATGCAACCGCAGTTCAGATGGTGGACGCGCATGGGTGGCCTCCTTTGGCGGGCGAGCATTTGTTTCGGTTTGTTGATCGACTCTTTGAAATCGACTGGGAGGCACCGGGGGAATTCCGCAAAGGCGACGGGCGGCGAGGCACTGGTGTGGCGGGGAGCTTGCACCCGCTGGGGCGCCAAGCGCCCCTCTGAACCAGGCGCTGCGGTGTGTCAGTTAGACATATGAGGCTGCTGCGCAGCCCATCGGGGATAAATCCCCTCACCACAAAAGAGCAGCGGTCAGTCGAGGATCAGGTGCGGCAGGAACCGGCTTGAATCTTTGGTGATCAGGCTGTTGTCTTCCCGCACGCCGATGCCGGCGGCTTGGTCGCCGATGACCCACGAACCGATCAGCGTGTAGCTGTCGTCAAAGCGGGGCAATGGGGCGAATTCCTGAAGGATGAAAGGCGCGTCGGTGTAGGGGCCGTCTTCTTTTACGATCAGGCCGTCAGCGGTCTGGAGCTCGATGTTGGCGCCCTCGCGCGAAAAGAACGGCTTGCGCACCCAGCCCTTGGGCACGGCCTTGCCCGGGTCAGTGTCCAGGTGAGCGGCGAGCAGGTTCGGGTGGCCTTTGTTGAATTCCCACAGCAGCGGCAGGATGCCTTTGTTGGAGATGATCGACTTCCAGGCCGGCTCGAAAAACTGCGTGTCGCTCTGGGCAATCGCTGCGCCAAAAGGCTCATGGAAGATGAACTCCCAGGCATGCAATTTGAACAGGTGAGGAATCCAGCGCTCCTCCAGATCAACGAAACGCCCATCGCTGTTGAGGCCGATGTCTTCGACATCGATGTGCCGCGACTCGATGCCGACTTTTTCCGCGATCAGGCGCAAGTAGTCCGTGGTGCCCTTGTCTTCCACCGAGCCTTTCATCGAGGCGAAATAGAACGGTTCTTTGAGCTGCAACTGGGCAAAGGCCTGGTGCAGCTTGGTGTCGATGCTGTTGAACTGGTCGGCGTGGGCCGGCAACAAACCGCGCTCGATGCATTGTTCCAACCAGCCCCACTGGAACGCCGCCGCCTCGTAGAGGCTGGTCGGCGTGTCGTAGTTGAGCTCCAACAGCTTGGCGGGACCCGTGCCGTTGTAGGAGAAATCCATGCGCCCGTACAGATGCGGATGGCCTTCGAGCCATGAGGTACGCACCAGATCGAAGAACGGCGCGGGGATGCTCAGGCGCTCCAGCAACTCTTCGCTCTGGACCACCCGGGCCACCAGGTCCATGCACATCTCGTGGATCTCGGTGGTCGAGTCTTCCAGGTCGTCCTCGATCTGCCTGAGGGTGAATTGGTAGTACGCGCTTTCGTCCCAATAGGGTTCGTCGTCGATGGTGTGGAACAGAAAGCCGAGTTGCTCGGCCGTCTGTTTCCAGTCATGACGTTCTGCGCAATGGATCTTCTTCATGGCCCTGGTTCCTCAGCCGCCGGAGCTGCTCGAACCGCCCCAACCGCTGCGGGCGCTGGACTTGCTGCCGAAGCCACCGCGAGACGTGGAGGAAGCGACGGACATCGGCTTGCTGGTCTTGATGGAGTCGGTGTAGCTGCCGTAGCGCGCCTGGTTGGACTTGGTAAAGGTCGACCCCTGGGATACCCGCTGGCTCAGCGTCGAGGAGCCATAGTCACCGCGATCATCGCGATAGCGGTAGACCGGTTCGGAGTAATAGCTGTTGCGGTTGCCGCTGAGCATGTTGCCGATCAGCATGCCCGTCAGCAGGTTACCGAAGCCTGAACCCCCCACGTTCGCTTCCGACGCCGGCAATTGCGCCCTGGCGGCGTCCACCTGGGATTGGGTGACCTCGCCATCGGCGCTCAGCTCGAAACCACCCAGCTTGGGGATGAACTTGCCGGCCGAGTCCTGCTGGCACCAATCGGCGACGAAGTCGGCATCGCAATCGGCCTGATTGTCGTACACCGGTGCAATGCGGCGATGCTCAGTCATGGCGGTCATGTAGGCGTCGGCACAAATGTCCACCGGCAGCTTTTCATCGACACATTGCTGGACAGACTGGAAGTTGTATTTCTTCTGCAGCTTGTAGGTTTTTTCCGTTGGCCCGCAGCCGGATATCGCCAGGGCGACCGACGCGGCCAGCGAAAGCTGGACGTACTTGCTTCGTTTCATCGGGTTCTCCGTGGCGCAATCAGTTGGAGGAAGGCGTCATGCACGCGGCGTTCAACATGCCGACGCTGATGGCCACGGCGGCGATATAGATACCCGCCGCAAGCTCGCCCTTGCGGATGCGTTCGGAAGCGCCCTTGAGCACCAGGCTGGTGACCAGGAATGCCAACAATTGGACGAACGCGGCAATCACGGCCCAGACGATGAAATCCAGCATGTTGACCGAGTAGGCAATCACGTTGCTGGCCGGGATGGCGAAACCGATGATCGCGCCGCCCAGGGCCACAGCTGCGGCAACGTTGCCCGAACGGATCAGTTCAAACTCCTTGTGCGGGGTGATGCGCGTATAGATGAACTGGAACAGCGCAAACAGCACGGCGGCGCCAAGGATGTAGAGAACGAAGCCGAGCACGGCGGCTTTGTTCAGGGAAATGGAAAGCGCTTCAAGCATGACTTCTTCCTTTTTAAATGACGTTCAAATCGGTGGTGTACAGCGAAATGCCCAACGAAGTACTCAGGCTGACGCTGCCTTCGGCGTCTTCTTCGACCGAGAACAACAAGAACTCCCGGCGATCCGTCAGTCCGGTGTCGCGGGCATACAACATCGAGCGATGCTCGATGCTGTAGGACTCGTCCGGATTAGTCAGGCTTTCGCTCAACCCCACCAGTTCTGTCTGGCCAGGTTCGGTACCCCATTCGCGGGTGTATTCGACGCCGTTGTGGGTGTAGGTCGGCAGGCCGATCAAGCTGTCGGGGCCGGCCAGGCGACGCAGCTCCGCCTCGCTGTTGAGGGTGACGTAACTGAGGTAATTGAACAGGATCACCGACTCGACCTGCCCGGCGACGGCGCCGCTGGTGTGCACTTGCAGCCAGTAGTCCTCGTCGTTCATGTAGCAGCGGGTCAGCCAGTTCGACTGCCCGAGGTCGACGATGCCCAGGCTCCAGATTTCCTGGGCTCCCGGGATGATTACGGCGCTATTACCGTCGAGCAACAACTTCAACGTGGTATCGAACACCACGCCTTTGCCTGAGGCCAGGCCCAGCGGACCTTCGGCTGGCAGGTTTGCGCCGGCCGTCCGGTTGGAAGAGTTGTTCGCGTTCGGGGCCTCGAGCCCCATCAACTGTTTAAACCACCCCATGGGAAATTTCCTTGAGACGCGTGGAGGCGATGTAAAAGAGTTCGCCACCCTCGACGCGCGTGGCGCCGGGCGGATTGATCGAAGGTTGTCGGGCGCCTTTGGCGCGGTAGCCGATCAGCGTAGCGTTATGCTGTTCTTTCATCCGGGCGTACAGCTCGCCGAACGTTGCCTCAAAAGCCTCGGGCAGTTTCATCAAGTACTGGGTCGCGCCTTGGCCGACGCACAGCAATTCATTGATGACCACTGACGAACCCGGGTCTTGGGAAGAACGCACCAGCATTTCAATGGCCATGCTCGACGTGCATTCCAGGCTTGGCGCATAGGCGCTGGCGAGTGCGGCGATTTCGCTGTCGTTGAAGTGGGCGACCACATGCCCGGCCGGCCCCAGTTGATTGACCGCCAGCACGGTGGCCAGGGTCAAGTCGTCGGAGTGGGTTCGCACCAGCACGCGCTCGGCGCCCGGCACGCCGGCGCGCTGCAACAGGGCGACGGAGGACAGGCTGTCGCCCTTGATGAACGATGCCTTGCCGGGCATGGGGTTTTCTTCGAGGTCGCAATCGCAGATGACGATCAGGTTGTCGTTGGACGTTTCGTCCTGAAGCAACAACTCGATGACCCGCTCGCTCGAAGTATCTTCCCAGCCGATGAGGACGGTGTGGCCGGTCTGGCCGGTGAAATCGCCTTTGCCCTTCATGCCTTTTCTCCATACATCGATGACGCTGCTGGTGGTTTTACCGATGGCTGCCGTCAGCAGCGCAATACCCCCGAGCATGACCCAGGTCGCCACGAACACCCGTCCCGCCGCTGTCTGTGGCGCGAGATCGCCATAGCCGACGGTGAGTGTGGTGGTGAGATAGAAGTAGATAAACGTGGCGGCGGCGATGAGGTGTTGCTCGCCCAGCAGCACCAGCCCGATCCAGGCCGTGGAGAGGTGAACGCCCAGCGCAATGACCAGCCCCACCCAACCGAACCGATGGAAGAACGACGATGCGTAGGTGCGCAGCAAAAGGAAGATCGACATTCGTCCCTGACTCCGTGGGGCTTTGTTCCTGGGCGGGGTACTCGCTCTGCTGCCTGCTTGCTCGAGCGTAGTGGCCGGACAGCATTAAACCTGCTGCGGGGCTTGGATAGAAGTACCTGCACCGCAATTAAATTCGTCGGGCGGCGGACACTGATGTGGCGAGGGAGCTTGCTCCCGCTGGAGCGCGAAGCGGCCCCCATAAATGGGACTGCTGCGCAGTCCAGCGGGAGCAAGCTCCCTTTCCACAGGTCTTGTGTTCGGCCTGCCCTGATCAGCTCAACCAGCTCATTCAGCCGACTTTTTCTTCAGGCGCTCCAGGATCGCATTGGCGCTGCCTTCGTTCGGCGTGATGCCGGCGTCGCGCAGCTTGCGCTCAAGATCAGAGCCGGTCGAAGCTTCGGCCAGCTCGTCCTGGGCTTGCAGTTCTGCCGCGCGCTGTTGCTGCTTGGCCTGCAAGCGGTTGAGCGTACCGACAGCGGTTTCCAGCTTGCCATTGGCGCCGCCGCTGGCGATCGAGGCACTGACCTGGGCTTTCTGCACGCTCTCACGGGCCTTGGCCATGTCCACCTGCTGGCGCAGGCTTTTGATGCGGCTTTCGGCCTTGGTGATGTCCTTGCGCATGTTGTCAGCGTAACCGCCGAACTCAGTCGCGTGCTTTTGCTCGGCATCGAGTTCATTGGTCAGGGTCGAAATGGCTTCGGCCACTTCCAGCGCCAGGTCTTCGCGGTTGGCCTGGATCGCGGCCAAGGCCTTGGCTTCCAGATCCTTGATCTTGGCGTTGTATTCGCCGACGCGATCGGTCGCCAGCTTGTGCTTGGCCATGATGGTGACCAGCTCGCGTTTGGCGTTGGCCAGCGCACTGTCGGCGTCGCGGATTTCCTGGTCGAGGATGCGCAGGGCCTGTTGATCGACGATCGATTCGCCGACTTCGTTGGCACCGCCGCGCAGCGCGGTGAACAATTTGCTCCAGATGGACTGAGTCATTGGATAGTTCCTGTTCGGCGAATTAGATGAAGAAGCGTTCGAAGGCTTCGCTGGCGCGCTGGACGTTGTCGACGAGAGTTTTGACCTCGGTCACGACGTTGGTCAGGCTGGAATCGGAGCTCAGGGCACCGAACATGTTGTAGACGACTTGCCCGTTGGGCATGGACTCGATACCGATCGAGGACAGCGGGAACATCTCCCGGCTGCGCAAGACCGCATCATTGAACGCGGCGACGTCATTGATCGATTCCACGTCCACCAGAACGGTGTCGACGATGATCTGTTCGCCCACGACGGCGATGTAAATCGGCAAGCCGCCGAAATCGTTCATTTCCAGCTTGATGCTGGATTCCGAACCTTGAACGAGGGAAAGAGTGATGTCGTTCGCAACCACCTCGTCCAGGGCCTGGAGGGCGCTGTAGAGGCGATCGATGTTCCAGTTATTACCTGCGCTCATGAAATTCTCCGTCATGAATGAGCCAGCCAGGATCGGTTGGCGTAGCTGCTTCTCCATCTGCTTGAGCAGGCTTCGGTTTTCGGGAAGCACCCAAGCCTCGTGTTTCACATACCCGGCGCCACTCAATCCCGCCCGCATCTGCTTCATGTAGAAGCTGGATGGCTTTTTTGCGGAAGGTTTCGAGCGCTCTCCCTTGTGGCTCGCTGAATCGGTCACAGATCCGTCAGGCGGATCGGCTGGAGAGCTGCTTTGCATGGTGCGGACCTCACTGTGAAAAACTCACGCGTGAGCCACAGTACAGGCA
Source organism: Pseudomonas sp. Q12-87 (assembly GCF_001269755.1). NCBI lineage: Bacteria > Pseudomonadati > Pseudomonadota > Gammaproteobacteria > Pseudomonadales > Pseudomonadaceae > Pseudomonas > Pseudomonas sp. Q12-87. The sequence goes on from NZ_LHVI01000033.1 coordinate 74,794, forward strand.
AGTACTAAACCTCACAATAGCTCACGCGTGAGATTTTTTGTCACAAACAAAGGTAAACCTGTGGGAGCGGGCTTGCCCGCGAAGATGGCTGCACATTCAACATCAATGGAAGCTGACACACCGATTTCGCGAGCAAGCCCGCTCCCACAGGTTATAAATTTACCAACTGATACCCATCAGCCAGGGATTGCCGAGCACGGCTTTATGGGTAGCTAAAGCTCTTGACCAACGTCAGCTCACCCACCGCCCGCATCGGCACGACGAAGGTTTCCATCTTCTCGCTCGGCGTGCCCTCTTGCGTAATGATGGTGACCTGCGCCGTGGTCAGGGCTTGTTGTGCTTGCTCCACTTGCCCGCCGCCACCTTCGCCTTCTTCACCCTCTTCGCTGTCTTCTTGGTTGCGATAACCGCCGCCGTAGTAGTTCACGTACACCAGGTACTGGCCCTTGATCGGTGCGGGCATGGACGAGATTTCCGGGCCGTAGCCGGTGGTGACGTCGACATCGAGCGCTGCGCCGTTGGGGGCGACGCGGTCGCCGTACCAGATGTGCGCGCCGTCGGGGGTGATGAGGTGCAGGTCCAGGTCGGTCCCGTCGCTGTCCCAGGTCAGCAGGACCCGCAGCTTCGCCGGTGTCGCGCCGCCGCTGGTGTTGAGGAACTGCGTGCGGTGGCGCTGCTGGCCATCAGCGCTGCGCACCTCGACGCTGTTGCTGCCGTTGGGGAACGAGAACGGCCGGTCGAAGCGCCCTTCTTCATCCAGTTTCAACGGCAGGCTCACACCATTGACGATCAGTTTGCCCGGCTCGCCCGTGTCCTTGGGCGTGCCTTTGATCTGGCCGCTGATACGAGCGGTGCTGGCCTGGCCTGGGGGCGTATTGACCGACGAGGCCGGGTAGTTGACGGTCTGGCTGTAGTTCTCGCCTTCACCGCCCGGCGCACCACTGCGCCAGCCGCCGACCGGAGTGTCGAGCTTGAGGGTGTCGGCGGCCAGGGCCGGGGGCAACGCGGTCAGGGCGCAGAGCAACAGCAAGACCTGTGGATAACGGAGTGTCATGGTCTATTCCAGCAAAAGGTGACGGGCGAGCCCTTCGATATAGGTTTCGTCCTGGCCATTGGGATGAGCTTCGAAGGCCAGGTGCAGATATTCATGGGTCAGGTCGAGACGGTCTTGCAGCGACAACACGCCGCGCACATAGATGCGCTGGCGCTCGCGGTCGACATAGGGACGGCCAAAGGCGACGCGGCAGACGGCGAAAGCGCTGATTTCGTTGTAGCCCACTTCGTTTTCCAACCGCTCACGCCAGCCCCGCCGCTGCTTGAGCAGCCAATCCTGGGCGGCGGGCAGCGCTTCGCAGGACGCCACCGGATTGTCCCAGCGGCTGAGGCTGGCGCGCGGGTAGGCGTGCAGCAGGATGGCGTCGTAGCGTTGGCCGGCGTTGGCTTGCTCCACGGCTTGGGCCCAGGACAGCTTGTCCGGGCCAGGCTGGTCGGAGTGATAAGTGACATCGGTGCCGGCCAGGACCAGGTCGCTGGTCCAGGCCGCGACGGCACGGGTTTCAGGCGTCGCCGGGCGTGGCGCGACACGCTGGCGGTGGCTGCTGTCGTCGATGCTCAGGCAATCGCCGTTGCGCTGGGCGTTTTGCAGCAGGTAGGTGCGGATCGCCACGGCCAATGCCTTGGCCGCTTCGACAGGCTCGGCCTTGGCTTCACGCTGCAGGACCCGGGCGACGTATTCCTCCCGCTCCAGTCGCGCCACTAGTTTGCCGGGCGTGAGGAACAGCTCGCCGTCGCTGTGGATATCCAACTGGTTGCCGTTGGTGAATTCAACACGGTAGTCGCCGCGCAACTGACCCGGCGAGACCGGGCGATCGCCGGACATCACCCGCTGCAAGGGATAGCGGGCAAACAGGCCGACTTCCACGCAGCGTCCGGTTTCCGCCGGCCAGCGCGACGGCAGTGCCGCCGCCAAACCTTCGCCGTACCCCTTCAATACCTGCTGGCTGGTGCCGCGCCCACCGGCCCACACCGGGGTACCGTCGGCCAGCCAACCGGCGAAACCGCCCTGGCGGGACGAGGGACCTTGGTCCCCAAGCCAGCTCCAGGTCTTGACCCGCAGACGGCTGCCCAACTCGCCGGCCAGCCGGCCATCCGCGGCGCTGAGCACCACGTCCAGCAGCACCCGACGCGCCTGATCCTGGGCCGGCAATGTCGCCAGGGCCTGGAGCAGCTCGGTGACAGGCACCTGCGTCTGGGGTTGCAGGGCCTGCAAGTCAGAGAGCCATGCCGGCGCCTGTCGGGCTTGCCAATAGTCGCGCCAGTTCGAGGCTGAGAGGCCGAGGCGCTGCGGCTCGAAATACAAGCCGCAGGACTTCACCAACGCCTGGTCGCGAGCGATGCTCTGCCCGGCAGTGCAGCAGTAGACTTCTTCTTTGGATTCACCGCGGCATTCGTACACCGGTTCGTGGGCATTGGTGTCCACCAGCCAGGCATAGACGAACAGCTTCCATAGGCTGCCCAGCGGCGCCTGCAACGCGTCGGGCAGCGGCTGGCGGTCCAGCACCTGGGTCTGGCTGACCCGCAGCAATTGCCCGTCGAAGGCCAGGCGCAGCGGCTCGTCCTGCGCTGTCGCCAGCGCAGGGATCAAGCACAACAACCACCCAACCCACAGCCGACGCATATCAGTTGACCGTGACCTGACCAAGTGCCGGTTTCTGTTCCCGCGCCTGGTTCTGCGGAGCGTAGACCTGGGTGAAACGCGCCGGCGGCAAGGTGAACTGGCCCTTCTGGGAGAAGCGCACCAGGTGACGCAGGCGCAGCTCGCCACTGAGGGCATCGACCGGCACCGCATAGGCCATCTGGCCCGGCTCGAAACGAGCCTTTTCCAGGGACGTCGGCTCGCTGTCGGCTTTGCCCATCAACTGGATACCCCAGGTGGTGCGCTCCACATCCGCGCCCGGTGGCAGCGGCACTTCAAGCATGCCGTAGCGCATCGGCGTCGGCGCCTTGCTGTTGATGATCACTTCATCCAGGTAAAGGCTGTCGCTGGACAACGGTTTGTTGCCCACGGCTTCGAGCTTGAAGGTGAAGGCATCTTCGCCTGGCACCAGGCGCGACAGGCGACGGGTAATAGTCACCGGTATCGAGACCACGGATGGCTGTTGGCTCTGGAAGCTCAATGCAGCCTGCAGTGGGCGTTCCTGGGCGCCGTTGAGGGTCAGTTGGGTCGGCAACTGCGCGCCCTGCCACTGCCAGTAGGTTTCACCGGTAGGACCTTGCTGGGCTTTCCAGCCTTCGCCCGGAGCCAGGGCCACGGCCGGCGCAGCCTGTTCGATGCTGCGTTGCAGCCAGGTCAAGGCCAGGGCCCGTTCCAGGGTCGATTGTTGCGGCAGCACACGCTGCAGCAAGGCGCTGGCGCGGGCCTGATCGAAGGTTTGCAACGACATGAGCAAGGCTTCGACGAACGGCTGCGAGCTGACATTCAATTGCTGTTGCGCGGTCTCAGCCTGGCGACTGAAAGCGGCCGGCAGCGGCACTTTCGCCTGTTTGGCGAGGGAAGCTGTCAGTACGCGGGCGGTGGCCAAGCCAAGGGCTGAATCCGGTGCATTCATCACCAGGCTGTCTTCGCCGCTGTCGAGCACGCTTTCGCTGCTGTCTTCACTGGCTTTCGCCAGCTCGTCCATCAGGCCGCTGAGCAAGGTGTTCACCGGCAACTGCATCTGCTTGGCGAACGACAGGATCAGCGCCCGTTGCAACAGTGGCGTATCACCGGCCTGCTTGGCATAGACCTCCAGCACCCGCTGCCAGTGTTCCGGCGGCAGGCTCAGGTCCAAGGCCTTGCTGGCGTGCCAGTCGGCGTAATAGGCGTAGGCAGTGAGGAATGCATCCGGCTCACCGTCCTGGCCCCACCAGGTGAAGCTTGCCGATGGCCCGGCCATTTGCACCAGGCGCAAGCGGCTGTTCTGCATGATCAGCCGCAAACGGTCGCGGGACTGCGAATTCGACGCCAGGGTCGGGTACGCGATGCTCAATGGCAGCAGGCGACTGGCGGTCTGCTCGACGCCACCGTAGGGGTAACTCAACAGATCATCCAGGGCGGAGCGGAACAGCGCTTGCGGACTGTCGTCCAGGCGCAGGCGGATATCGCTGGCGTCAGCCGGCAGCGTCAACGGCGTGTCACCGGCGGCCACGTCGATGCGCTGGCTCTGGGTCACCAGCCAGCCATTGCCGCTGGCGTTCAAGTGCACGGCCAGGGCGTCCTGGGTTTCACCGTTCAACTGCAGCTGCACGGTCAGGTCGCCATTGCTCAGCTCAAGGGCCGGCAGCGCGACATAATTGATGCCATTTTTCAGGTCCGCCACCACCCGTTGCTCGGCACCGGCGTAACGGATCAACAGCTCGGCCTTCAGCGGTTTTTCAGACTGGCTGAACGCGAACAGGCCCAGTTGCGGTTTGTCGCCGGCACGGAAGCGGGTCGGGCCGCTCCACTTCAGGTACAGCGGTTTTTCCGAAGCGATGAACTGCTTCTTCTGCCCCACTTGACCGTCGTCGGCAATGGCCCGGGCCGTGATGCGCCAGCGGGTCAACGAGTCCGGCATCTTGAAGGTGAAGCGGGCCTTGCCGCTGGCGTCGGTGACCAGCTCCGGTTGCCATGCGGCGGTGTCCACGTCTTCGCGACGAGGCCGCTCCAGGACCTTGACGCCGCGTTCACTGCGGTTGGCCTTGCCCGGCGCGCCGGGGCTGCCTGGTAACGCCACGTCGTAGCTGATGAACGACAGGCTGGCGCTGGTGCGCACGTTGTTGCGACGCGGGTGATAGAAGAACTGGTCGATGGTCGGCGCCACTTCCGGTTGCAGGGCGTAGACCATTTCGTCGACGACGCTGACGGTCAGGTGCGCCGGAATCGCCTTGCCGGCGAACTGGGTGCTCAGGTCCACGGTCACCGTGTCGCCCGGCCGATAAGTCGGTTTGTCGGTGACGACGGCCACATCGATCTGCGGTGTCACCACTTTGATGCCGGCGTTCTGGAAGCTGTATTGGCCACCCTTGGTGTACAGCACCGAGAAGGTCAGGTTCGGCGCGAAGTTATCTTTCACCGGGATGCGCGCGCGATATTGGGTGTCGCTGAGTCTCTCCATTTTCAGCCAGTCGCCGCCCTTGGACAGCAGCGCGGTGGACTCGACCTTGTCGCGTTCCAATGACAGCAACGCATCGCTGATCGGCTCCGGAAAGGTGATCAGGGCGAGCGCTTCGTCGCCGGCCTTGTATTCGGCTTTATCGAGGACGATCTCGACGGTGCCGGGCACGGCCTTGATGCCTTCGCCGGTCACCGCGTGGGCGGCGGCGCCAATCACCCGGCCGTGGTCGTCCTTGAGCGTCAGGTTATAGGTACCGGGACGGTCGAAGGTCAGGCTGAAGCCTTTATCCTTGGCCGCCAGTTTGCCTTCGCCGGTGCTCTGGTCTTCCAGCCGCACCCACGCGTAGCTGCCCGGCGTCACGGCTTTGGCTTGTTCGTTGCCGCCTTCGTTGGCGTAGCTGAACGCTACCTTCTGGCCGACGGCGCTGAAACGCTGGGGCGCGCCGAGGCGGAAATTCGCCGCGCCACGGTCGATGAGGATTTCCTTGGTGGTCTTGACCCGGTACGCCGCGCCATCGCTGGCGAACACGGTGAGGGTATAACGGCTTGGTTTGTCGGCGGCCGGCAGGTCGAGGGTCGCGTTGCCCTTGGCATCGGTGGTCACTTCGCTGCTGGTCAGCTCGACCGGGAATTGCCCCAGGTATTGCAGCTCGTTATCGACCATCGACAATTGCTGCGCCCGCAGGCTCAGGCTCACCGTAGCGTTGACCACGGGTTTGCCATCCGGGTACAGCAGCACCAGATTGCCCTTGACCGGCTCGCCGGTGCGGTAGTCCTGCTTGGCCAGGTTCAGGGCGATTTCGAAGTGCGGCTTGATGTATTCGGCCACACGGAAAGCGCTGCTGTAGAGCTGGTCCTTGTAGCTGAAGCGCAGTTCATAGCCGCCGGCCACGGCGTTTTCCGGCAGTTGGAAACGGCCTTGGGTGCCGGCCTTGGAGTCCAGCTTCAGGGACAGGGTCTGCAACGCGGTGCCGGTGGCGTCCAGCACGCTGACGTTGACGTCGGCGGCGGTCGGTTGCACCGAATCGCGGGCATTCTTGAATTCACGCCCGACGATCTTCAGCGAGACCCAATCCCCCGGCCGATACAGCGGACGGTCGGTGAAGGCAAAAAGCTTGGTGTCGTAGATTTCGCTGTCGTAGTAGAAGTTTTCGGAGACGAATACACCGCCCTCCTCGTCTTCGCCAATGACGAACGAACGCTCCGGGCTGACGTGCTTGAGGCGCAGCAAGCCATCTTCATCGGTGGCACCGCTGCTCATCACGCCCAGCCCGTCGGTCCACAGCACGTTGACCTTGGGCACCGAACGCCCTTCATGCTTGCGCGCGGCCCAGACCAGCAACTCGTCGCCGGCAATCTTGCTCACCGCCACGGTGTTGGAGACAAAGACCATGGTCGTCGCGCGGTATTTGCCGATCAGTGCTTCCACCAGGTACAGGCCCGGTTTCAACTGGCCCAGCGGCACGTAGACGTTGCCCGGCGCGACACTGACGAATTCACTGGAGGAACCGGCCAGGTTGACGCCAGCCGGCGGCTGGATCGGCTTGGCCTGCCACAGCGGATAACGGAACTGGCTGACCACCGGCAAACCCGGGATCAAGGCAAATTGTGCCGGCGCGTCGTACGGGGTCGGCGCCACCAGGGCATCGCCGATCTTCAGCTCGGGCACTTCCTCGGTCACCTGTTGGCGGGACTCGTAGGAGAACGCCCGCTGCATCACCCGACGGGACTTGCGATACCAGTTGTCCCACAGGTACGCGAGGGTGTTCGACAGGCCTTCACCCTTGAACTGGCCGTCGCTGACTACACGATGGAGGTTTTTCTGGCGCTTGAGGAAATCCAGTGGCTTGTCGATGCGATAGACGCGGATATCGGCGCCGCCGTAGGGCTCCATGCGGAACCGGCGGTAATCGCGGCCCGGCGCTTCAAGGCGAACCATGGCCTGCTCGTCGCTGGCAAAGCTGCTGTCGGCCAGCAGGAAGAAGCTTTCACCGGCCACTGGCGTGTAGCCGCTGGGCTCCACGGTGTCTTCGGCGTTGACGACAGGCGCCAGCAACAGGGCAAACAACAGTGGCAATTTTGAACACAAGCGCAGCATGCGGGCACCGGTCATTGGGAGAGAAAGTTGAGTCGATAGACGCCGATGAAGTTGGGGTTGGCTGCGTCGGGTATCCATCGGGTGTCCTTCCAGTTCATGAGTTGTTGCAGGCTTGCGGAGCGCATGCCGTTGTCGGTAGGGGTTGTGGTGCCGGTGTGATAGGCGATGTAGCGACCCATCCAGATCATCAGGTGCTGGTCGTCGCCCTGGTCGAAGAACATCAGGTCGCCGGGGCGGGCCTGGGCGACATCGCGGCCCACCAGGCGACTGTTGAACTGGATCAGCTTGATGGCGTTGACGTAGGGCCCGACCTTGCCGCCGCCCTGCTGCCATTGCTGGGCGAGGCGCCGTTGCGCATCGCTCAGTGGCAATTCCGGCGGCAGGTAGCGATTGGACAGGCCATTGCTGCGCAGCCACTTGTCGTCGTGGATCTTCAGCGCTTCGTTGGCAGCAAAGCGCACCAGCCCGGCACAATCCTGTTGGTACCAGCGCGGGCTCGGGCCTTTGCTCAGTTGTTCCTGGGCAATGCGCACGAACCAGGCGCGAAACACCTGGGATTGCTCCACGTCCAGTGACGGCGCCTCGATGGCAAGCGCAGGCCTGCCCAGCAGCAACGCCAGCATCAGCAGCCATCGGGCGCTGCGAATCAGTCCTGTCACAGCGCTTTCCATTCCAGCGGCAGCCACTGCCAGTGGCCATCCGGCTCACTGCCTGCCGGCAAGGTCAGGGCGTACTTGCCGTAGCCGCCGAGGGTGCGCAGCTTCGGGATCAGGTAGGTTTGCGCGGCGTTGTAGAACACCGGCTCCATGTCCTGGGGCAGGCTGTCGAGGGTCTCGCGCTGCATCAGTTGCGCCATGGAATCCGGGCCGAAATAGATCGGCATCAGCAGATCCTTCGGCACCACGTCGGCCATCGGCGGGAAGCGCTTGTCGAGGGTGCCGAGGGCCTTGTCCACCAGCTTGTCATCGAGGGAGAACAGCAAGGTCGAACCGTGGCGCGCCAGGCTGACGCGCAAGAATGCCTTGCCAGTGATCGCGTCGGGTTGCTCCGCTTCCTTGGCCAGGTAAGGGCCGAAGTTGGAGCTGACCTGACGCAGCCACTGGTGCGTCGGGCCTTGCTGTTTCTCAACGACCGGGAACGCGTGCTCGGCGACATTGTTTTCGTAGGCGCCCACCATCGAACCGAACAGGCTGCCCAAGTCGCCATCGAGCTTGCCATCGTCTTCATTCAGGCTCGCCACCAGCAGCGGCGTGTACAACCGCGAGTCGGCGTACCAGCACAGGCCGGCGGCGCCAGCCATATGGTCGACCATGGCCTGGGCGGTTTTTTCATCGGCGCCGAGTTTCACCAACAGCGGTTTCTGCGGCTCGGCGGCCAGGGGCAAGGCAACGCAAGCGCTGGCGCCCATGGGCATGGCCTGCCAGATCGGCTTGAAGTCGAAATCCGCTTGGTTTTCCAGTTCGTCCATGGCCAGGAAGCTGTGCCAGCCCTTGTCATCCATGTCGAAGCGCAACCCGGCGAAATTCGGGATGAAACGTTGGTAACCCATGGCGAGCACGCTGGAGTTGACCGAAATGCGCTGCTTGAGCTCCGGCGCCTTGGGCGGCAGACCGAAGGCTTCGGGAAACAGTTTGTCGCCGTTGAGCAAGGCGGCCAATGCGGTGGTCGAGACACTGCCCGGCTCAACCGCTTGGCCGGCGGACGGGTCATACAGCTTCGTCGGGTTGGACAGCACGACCAGCTTGTCGCCATGGGACGCGAAGAGCAGGGATTTGCTGGCGTTGTAGCTCAGTTGATAGAGCGCGACGTCATCGCCGCCGACTTTCAGGTCGGTGAACTTGCTCAACTGCGTGTCGTCCAGGGCGACCTTCGCCAGCGGTTCGAGCATCTTGGCCAGGCCGCCGCGATCCATCACCAGCAGGAAATCCTTGAGGCGACCGTCGGCCCCGCGCCACAGCGCCACATCGGCCGGCTGATCGAAAAGCGCCTCGATCAGGCTGTCCTGCAACTTGAGGTCATGCTCGTAGATGATCCGGCGCAGGCTGCCGATCAACCCGAGGCGATCGGCATGGGCCTCGTAATAGAAGACGAAGTCTTCAGTGAGGGTGGCCTTGAGGAACGGCACCGCCAGCAGATCCTTGGGCAACTGGCTCAGGGAATGGGTCTCGAGCAGGCCGTCGGGGCGACTCAGGCCGAGCTTGTCCAACGCCAGCTCCATGGGCGGCGCCTTGGGCTTGAGCATGAACCAGCCCAACCCGGCGGCGACACCGACCACCAGGCACAGCCCGATCAGCAGCGCCGGCCAGCGGCGAACAGGTTTGGCGACAGGTGTCGGCGTGGTCGGGGAAGCAGTGTTGTCGCTCATATTCACTAGGGCCTGTTCATCCGTGGAGCGGATACTTAGTAGTTGAAAGTCTTGACCAGCAACAGATCGCCAATGGCGCGCAGGGGCACGACAAAGGTCTCGCGTTTTTCATTGACGGTGTTTTCGTTGAGCACCAGGTTGATCTGCGAGGTGATCACCTCGTTCTCGTTGCTGGTTTCCTCGAAGTTATAACCGCCGCTGCCGTAGTTGCCCCAATAGTTCACGTAGACCAGGTACGTGCCGTGCATCGGCGCGGTCATGGTGAACATTTCCGGGCCGGGCCCATCGACGCCATCGGGATCGAGGCCACCGCCGTTGGTCAATGCAGGCTGGCCGAAGAAGGCGTGCTGGCCGTCGGGCGTAATGATGTGCAGGTCCAGTTCGGCCTTCGGGTCGTCCCAGCCCAGCACCACACGAATCTGCGCCGGGGTGCGCAGGCTGTTGGCCTCATAGAACTGCACCCGCTTGAGGGATTGACCCTCGGAGCTGCGCACTTCGACGCTGTTGGAGCCGGCACCGAACGCATACGGCCGGGCGAAACGCCCCTCGTCGTCGGTGTAGAGATTCAGTGGATTGCCGTTGACCGCCAGGCTGTGGGGACCGCGGGCGGTGCCGATGTCCTTGAGGCGGCCTTCGATCATCGTGCGGTTGCGCTGCACGCCGCGGTCGATGGGCGGCGTGGGGTAGGCAACCTGTGGGTTTTCCGTGCGGTCGAGCAAGCCGCTGTAGCGCCACCCGCCGACCGGCTCCGAAAGCTCGGCCGAAGGCTGCGCCCAGGCCAGCGGCGCGCCCAACAGCACGATCAATAATGAAAGAAAACGCACGTATGCCTCCTGCCATGCACGACGCAACCCGGCGCCAATCCTCAGCGCTGCTTGTCATTATTCGGGTTTCGTCTGAAGGCCCCGTCGCAAGGGAGCCGTAGATGGCGCGAAGGTTAGCGATTCGGCGGGTTATTAACAATCGGGGAACACGCGATTCTGTGTGGGAAATCACGTACTGAGGGTGCCGTGAGCCGAATAGAGGATTTATTCGGCTCACCAAATGAGCCGAATACGGAAACTGACGTCACTTCTGACGCAATACCGTGGCGAGGGAGCTTGCTCCCGCTGGACTGCGAAGCAGGCCCCAAGCATTTGCGACCGCTGCGCGCTCGAGCGGGAGCAAGCTCCCTCGCCACAAAAGCAATGAATCATGGCAGGCGTTTACCCCGTCCTGATTTGCCCCAAAACCCCATGTCTGCTAGTGTCGCGCCGGTTTAACAGTCAACCGGAATAGCCGCCATGGCCCGCAAAAAAGCTGCACTGGACTTCGAACAATCCCTGGCCGACCTGCAAACGCTGGTCGAACGGCTGGAGAACGGCGAATTGTCGCTGGAAGACTCGCTGACCGCCTTCGAGCAAGGCATCGGCTTGACTCGCGACTGTCAGGCGGCGCTGGCCCAGGCCGAACAGAAGGTGCAATTGTTGCTCGAACGTGATGGCGAGCTGACCGAAGAACCTTTCGACGCGGAACAGCCTGAATGATCGGCGCGTATCAGGCCAGCAGTCAGGCCCGGGTCAATGCTGCGCTGGATACGTTGTTCACCGCCCCGAGCCCTGAGCTTTCGCGCCTGTACGAAGCCATGCGCTACAGCGTGATGAACGGCGGCAAGCGTGTGCGCCCGCTGCTCGCCTATGCCGCGTGCGAAGCCCTGGGCAGCCAGCCTGAACAGGCCAACGGTGCAGCCTGCGCGGTGGAGCTGATCCACGCGTATTCGCTGGTCCACGATGACTTGCCGGCCATGGACGACGACGATCTGCGTCGCGGCCAGCCCACCACCCATAAAAAATTCGACGAAGCCTGCGCGATCCTCGCCGGCGATGGCTTGCAGAGCCTGGCCTTCAGCGCGCTGCTGGATCCGGCCCTGAGCGATTGCCCGGTGCAGATCCGCCTGGAGATGGTCAGTGCCCTGGCGCTGGCGGCCGGCCCCGCCGGGATGGTCGGTGGCCAAGCCATCGACCTCGGTTCGGTAGGCCTGAAGCTGGATCAGAGCGCCCTGGAATACATGCATCGGCACAAGACCGGCGCCCTGATCGAAGCCAGCGTCAAACTCGGCGCCCTGGCCAGCGGCCGGGCCACGCCCGAACAGCTGCAAGCCTTGCAAACCTACGCCCGGGCCATCGGCCTGGCGTTCCAGGTGCAGGACGACATCCTCGACGTGGAAAGCGATACCCAGACCCTGGGCAAGCGCCAGGGCGCCGACATCGCCCGCGACAAGCCGACCTACCCGGCCCTGCTCGGCCTCGACGCGGCCAAGGCCTACGCCCTGGAGTTGCGTGACCAAGCGCTCGCGGTACTGCGACCCTTTGACGCGGCGGCCGAGCCGTTGCGCGACCTGGCACGCTATATCGTCGAACGACGCAGTTGATACGGGGTCAACCCTTCAGACAGCGTATCGGCCAAGTTCCGGCCAACGCGTGGGCAGCTTGCGATGCATAAGGTAAACTGCCGCCTCTTTCTATACCTATAACGATTCGCCTGATGCCCACGACGTTTCAAGAGATTCCCCGCAACCGCCCGACCACGCCCCTGCTGGACCGCGCCAACACGCCGGACGGCCTGCGTCGGTTGGGTGAAGCCGAGCTGGAAACCCTGGCCGATGAGCTGCGCCTGGAACTGCTCTACACAGTAGGCCAGACCGGCGGGCACTTCGGTGCCGGCCTGGGCGTCATCGAGCTGACGATCGCGTTGCACTACGTGTTCGACACCCCGGATGACCGGCTGGTGTGGGACGTCGGGCACCAGGCCTATCCGCACAAGATCCTCACCGGCCGCCGCGAACAGATGGGCACGCTGCGCCAGAAGGGCGGCGTGGCTGCGTTCCCGCGCCGTTCCGAGAGCGAATACGACACCTTCGGCGTCGGCCATTCCAGCACCTCCATCAGCGCCGCCCTGGGCATGGCGATTGCCGCTCGCCTGCAAAACAGCGAGCGCAAGGCCATTGCCGTGATCGGCGACGGCGCACTGACCGCAGGCATGGCCTTCGAGGCGCTGAACCATGCGCCGGAAGTCGACGCCAACATGCTGGTGATCCTCAACGATAACGACATGTCGATCTCGCGCAACGTCGGCGGACTGTCCAATTACCTGGCGAAGATCCTTTCCAGCCGCACCTACGCCAGCATGCGCGAAGGCAGCAAGAAGGTCCTTTCGCGCTTGCCCGGCGCCTGGGAAATCGCCCGGCGCACCGAAGAATACGCCAAGGGCATGCTGGTCCCCGGCACGCTGTTCGAGGAACTGGGCTGGAACTATATCGGCCCGATCGACGGCCATGACCTGCCCACGCTGATCGCCACCCTGCGCAACATGCGCGACCTCAAGGGCCCGCAGTTCCTGCACGTGGTCACCAAGAAAGGCAAGGGGTTCGCCCCGGCCGAAGTCGACCCGATCGGCTACCACGCCATCACCAAGCTCGAGCCCCTGGATGCTCCGGCCAGCGCGCCGAAAAAGGCCGGCGGCCCGAAATATTCCGGCGTCTTCGGCCAATGGCTGTGCGACATGGCCGCCGCCGACCCGCGCCTGGTGGGCATCACCCCGGCGATGAAGGAAGGCTCGGACCTGGTGGCCTTCAGCGAACGTTATCCGCAGCGCTACTTCGACGTGGCGATTGCCGAGCAGCACGCCGTGACCCTCGCCGCCGGCATGGCCTGCGAAGGTGCAAAACCGGTGGTGGCGATCTATTCGACCTTCCTCCAGCGCGGCTACGATCAGTTGATTCATGACGTCGCGGTGCAGAACCTCGACGTGCTGTTCGCCATCGACCGCGCCGGCCTGGTGGGCGAAGACGGCCCGACCCATGCCGGGAGTTTCGACCTGTCGTTCCTGCGCTGCATTCCCGGCATGCTGGTCATGACGCCGAGCGACGAAAACGAGCTGCGCAAGATGCTCACCACCGGCCACCTGTTCAACGGCCCAGCGGCGGTGCGCTACCCACGGGGCACCGGCCCGAATGCGACCATAGAGCCCGACCTCGAACCGATCGAGATCGGCAAGGGCGTGATCCGCCGCCAGGGCAAGCAAACCGCCCTGCTGGTGTTTGGCGTGCAACTGGCCGAGGCCTTGAAAGTCGCCGAAACCCTGGACGCCTCTGTGGTGGACATGCGCTTCGTCAAACCCCTGGACGAAGCCCTGCTGCGCGAGATGGCCGACGGCCATGAGCTGCTGGTGACCATCGAGGAAAACGCCATCATGGGCGGCGCCGGCGCGGCGGTCAGCGAATTCCTGGCTCGGGAAAACATCCTCAAGTCGGTGCTGCACCTGGGCCTGCCGGATATCTACGTCGAACACGCCAAGCCTGCGCAGATGCTGGCTGAATGCGGGCTGGATGAGGCCGGGATCGAAGCAGCGGTGCGCCAGCGGTTGCAGGTGTTGGGCCGGTAATTTTCAAACAACACCAGAAACCTGTGGGAGCGGGCTTGCTCGCGAAAGCGGTGAATCAGTCAATATCGCAGTCGACTGACACACCGCTTTCGCGAGCAAGCCCGCTCCCACATTGGTTAGCGTGAAGCACACATGATCGGAACACCCATGAAACTGCGCCTCGCCCTCACCCTTTCCTTACTGCCCACCCCCGAACTGCTGGCCGACACCTTCGAACGCGACCGCGCCTTGACACTCCCAGACGTGGTCATCAGCGCCAACCGCCAGGTCGGAGCCCGTAACGACAGCAGCGCCGCCAATACCGTGTTCACCCGCGACGATATCGAGCGCTTGCAACCGGCCAGCGTCACGGACCTGCTCAGCCGCGTGCCGGGCGTTCAGGTTGCGCCACTGGGCGGACGCGGCAGCCTGCCAGGGATTTACATACGCGGCACCAAGTCGGCCCAGAGCTTGGTGCTGGTGGACGGCCAGCGCATCGGCAATGCCACCTCCGGCGACAGCAATCTGCAGCGCCTGAACATCAACCAGATCGAACGGGTGGAAGTGCTGCGCGGTTCACGCTCGGTGATCTACGGCGCCGACGCGGTGGGCGGTGTGATTCAGATTTTCACGCGACGCGGCAATGAACAAGGCCTGCAACCGCGCCTGCACCTGGGCTTCGGCAGCCACCAGAGCTGGGAGCGCAGCCTCGGCCTGTCCGGCGGCGACGAGCAGACGCGCTTCAACCTTGGCGCCAGCCTGGATGATTCCCACGGAACCAACCGCACCCACGAATCCTACGCCAGCGACCGCGACGACGATGCCAATCGCAACCGCTCCTTCAGCCTGAGCCTGAGCCACATCGTCAACGATGAGCTGGAAGTCGGCATGAACGTGTTGGATAACCGCGGCAAAAACGAGTTCGACAACCCATTCGGCCGCTTCGACCCGACCACCTTCGAATCACTGCCCCAGCAGCCCTACAGCGAGTTTGCGGTGAGCAGTTTCAGCAGTTACGTGGACGGACGAATCAACGACGCCTGGAAATCCCGTCTTGAACTGGGCCACAGCGAGAACCGCGAAAAAACCTTCGACAAGCTCAGTGACGTGCGCGAAGTGTTCAACACTTATCGCGATTCGCTGACCTGGCAGAACGACGTCACCCTGGACGAGCGCAACAGCCTGATCGTCGGCGGCGACTGGTATCAGGACAGGGTCAACAGCAGCACGCCGTTCGACGAAGACAGCCGCTGGAACCGTGCGGCGTTTATCCAGCACCGCTTCCGGGCCGAAACGTTCTCCACCGAACTGGGCTTGCGTCGCGACCAGAACCAGCAATTTGGCGGCCAGAACAGCTGGAGCGGCACGTTTACGCTACCGGTGAACCCGGCCAACGACCTGTTGCTGACCTACAGCGAAAGCTTTCGCGCACCAACCTTCAATGATCTGTATTACCCGGACTACAGCAACCCTGATCTCAGCCCCGAGACCGCCAAGAGCTACGAGCTGCAATGGCGCAGCCAACTGAGCGGTAACGCCCGCCTGGAAGCCTCGTTGTATCGCACCGACCTGGAAGACGCGATCATCTTTGGCAGCAACTCGCGCCCGCAAAACGTCGCCTCGGCGCGGATCAACGGGTTCGAAGCGGCCCTGATGCAGGATCTGTTCGGCTGGCAGAGCAACCTGGGCCTGGCCATCATCGACCCTCGGGATCGCGACAGCGGCCACACCCTCGCCCGCCGCGCGCGCCGGACCATGAGCCTGGACCTGGACCGACAATTCGACCGACTGGGCCTGGGCGCCACCTGGCAAGCGGTGAGCGGCAGCTACGACGACGAGAACAACCGCAACGCCCTGGGCGGCTACGCCTTGCTCGGGTTGCGCAGCAGTTGGGCACTGACGCGGGAAGTGAAGCTGGAGATGAAGGTCGATAACCTGCTGGACAAGGGTTATAGCCGGGCGTTGTACAGCCATGACGGCGCGCAGTATGGCTATCGGGAAGAGGGGCGGTGCTGGTTGTTCGGGGTGACTTGGACGCCGTCGCTCTGATCTGGAGTTTGTGGTGCAAGAACTGGCCTCTTCGCGGGCAAGCCCGCTCCCACAGGTCATCTGTGGTGGACCGATCCTCTGTGGGAGCGGGCTTGCTCGCGAAGCAGTCACTGCGGTCTATCGATCTGGCGCGATCAGCCCGCACAACCCCGCCGTTGCCTCGATCATCTGGCCACTGGGTCGCTCAAGCCCCTTGTTATTGACCAGCAACAACCGCCCCTGCGCCACCGCGGCCAACTGCGGCCAGGCTTTCCAAGCGTCGAGTTGGGCCTGGTCTGTCGCCAGGATGACTTGCGGATTACGCTGCAACACCGACTCCACGCTCACTTGCGGTGCCGGCAGGCTCAGGTCGGCGAAGACGCTACGGGCGCCGCATACGGCCAATGCATCACTGATGATCTGCCCGCCCCCGACGGTGTACAGCGGTCGGTCCCAGACTTGATAGAACACCGGCACCGGTGTGTCACGCCGATAACGTTGACGCAACGCCTCAAGACGCTCGCGCAACTGCGCCGCCCGCTGCACACCGCGCTCAGGACGGCCGAGCTGCGCGGCAATTTCTTCGATTTGCTGGATGAGTTGATCGAGGCCGTGGGGCTCGGCGATATAAACCGGGATATGCAGGCCCTTGAGCTGCTCACGCTGGGCCGGGCCGATACTGCCGGGCCAGAGCAGGAGCAGATCGGGCCGGAGACTGAGCAGACGCTCCATGTCCAGTTGCCCATAACGCCCGACCGAAGGCAGATCCTTCAGCGCCGATGGACGCTCACCGCCATCCAGCACGCCAACGAGCAGATCGGCGGAGTCCAGCTCAACGACGATTTCAGAGAGTGACGGCGCCAGGCTGACAACCCGAGGCGCCGCCACCGTCGAGGCACTGACGGCCAGCAGCAGGAGCGCCAGCCAGCGCCCCATCAGCCGAGCTGTCGCGGGATACGATAGAGGTAGAACAACACAGCGGTGGACAACGCCAGCAGCATCAACGGTACCGCTTCGAGGCCGACGAACACCGCCAGCGCACCGACCCAGGCAGGCAGGCCGGCGGCCAGGAAGGCAGCGCGACGGCGGGCCGCCAGGGCAATCCAGGCCTGGGGTTCTTCCGGTGTGTCGAGGGCTTTCTGGGTGGCGACCAAGGCATGTTTGTAAGGCCCGAAGAAGCGCAGGCTGACAAACATCGACGCCACGCCCGCGATGAACAGCGGCATCGCCAGCACCGGCAAAATCGCTTCGCCCTGGCCGAACACCGCGTTGATCACGAACAGCGGCAGCAAGGCCAGCGCCAGGTATTGCCACCAACTGACGGACAGCCGCCGCCGGACCTGACTGCGCGTCACGCCCGGTCGACCTCGCCCTGGTGCTCGTTGCCCATCATGTGGTCGAGCTTGCTGGCCTTGGTCGCCAGGTAGAGTTTGTTGTGCGGGTTATGGCCGGTGTGCAGCGGTACACGCTCGGCGACGACGATGCCCATGTCGGTCAGTGCCTTGACCTTGCGCGGGTTGTTGGTCATCAAGCGCAAGGATTTCACGCCCAGATGTTCCAGCATGGGCAAGCAGATGCTGTAGTCACGCAGGTCGGCAGCGAAGCCGAGGCGTTCATTGGCTTCCACGGTGTCGGCGCCGCCGTCCTGCAGCTCGTAGGCGCGGATCTTGTTCAACAGGCCAATACCGCGACCTTCCTGGCGCAGGTACAGCAGCACGCCACGGCCCTCGCGGGCGATGGCCTGCAGCGCGGCCTCGAGCTGGGAACCGCAATCGCAACGCTGGCTGAACAGGGCATCGCCCGTCAGGCACTCGGAGTGCAGGCGGCCGAGCACCGGGGTACCGTCGGCGAAATCACCCAGGCTCAGCACAACGTGCTCGCGGCCGGTGGCTTCATCGAGAAAACCATGCATGGTGAATTGCGCAAACGGCGTTGGCAGCTTGGAAGCGGCAACAAAAACGACAGGCACCGGTGTGCTCCTGATCTAGTACTGGAGATTCGCAGAGGCGGGCATTGTAACAGCACGACCCGACCGGCGCTTAGGCTGAATTGTCGGCCATAACCATCGAAAAGTTTGATCAGGGCTTGGGTGGCTTGCCGTCTTCGTCGAAGGGATAGGGTTGCTTCCAGCGTTCGAAAATCGGTTTCAACTGCCCGGTTTTCACCAGATCGGCCATGCGCTTGTCAAACAGCTCGCTCAACGCACGCCCACTCTCGGTGTTGGCGAAGCCCAGGTAGAGGGGCAGGTTGATCAGCGGCGAGAGCTTGTATTGCTGGGGATTGTCCGCCTTGGCGAGCACTTGCTGGATTTCCATCAACGCATCGATATAAAAATCGGCGCGGTCATGGGCCAGCATCGGCAGGATGCCCACGGCACGGTGGATTTCATTGAAGCGCCGGATATTGGGCAGGTAGCTGTTGTATTCGTAGCCGCGCATCCATACCAGCCGATAATTGCCGATGGTCGCCAAGGTCGGCGATGGCTTGGACGCCAGCCCCAGGGCATAGATATGGTCGACGTCGTAGTGCCATTTAGGGTAGATCAGCCCCTCGGTCTCATCGCGATAGGCGCCCACCTGCGCGTCGACCTCCCCGCGCTGTACCAGCCCGATCGAGCGGGTATACGGCACGCTGCGGGTCTCCAGCTTGACGCCTTCTGGTTCGAACACCTCGCGCAGGATGTCCCACGCCATGCCCTTGCCATCAGCCTGGGTGTAGTCGGCCCACTCCTCGCTGGCCGCGCGAATCTTGGTCGGCAGCGGCGCCGACTCAGCCACTCCGGCGCCAAGGTAGCCCCCGAGACATAGCAATAACAGTAGTGCGCGGCTTACGCCCATGCCTGGTTCCCTCAGGTGAAACACCACACCAATCCTTGCATTGCCAGCCAGGCGAAGACCCCGGCCAATACATCATCGAGCATGATGCCCACACCTCCGTGCACATGCCGGTCGATCCAGCGGATCGGCCATGGCTTGAGGATATCGAAGAAGCGGAACACCAGAAAGCCCGCCAATAGCCAGTACCAGCCTTCCGGCACCAGCCACAGGGTGATCCACATGCCGACCATCTCGTCCCAGACGATACCTTCATGGTCGTGCACCCGCAGGTCATCCGCCACTTTGCCGCACAGCCAGAAGCCGAACAGCATGGTGATGCCCAGCATCAGCCAATAGCCCCAATCTGGCAACATCTGCCACAACGGTATGAAGGGTAGCGCAACCAGCGAACCCCAGGTACCCGGTGCTTTAGGCAAGGTGCCCGAGCCGAAGCCGAAGGCCATGAAATGCCAGGGATTGCGCCAGACCGAGGGCGGAACGAATTCCGCCGGGACCTGATTGGGATGATCTGTCACGGTGTCTCCCGAAAATGTTGATAACCCCGTACTTGCGGGGTGATGCCGCGCCCGACGCTGTCGACCAGCGTGACGCCGTGCCCGGCCAGTACGTTGCCGATCATGTGGATTGGCCAGCCTTCGGCCTGCAACACTGACAGCCGGGTCGGCGGCATGGCGAATAACAACACATAATCGTCACCGCCGCTCAGGGCGGCATGCTGTGCGCCCGGCCGGCCCAGGAACGTCAGTAAAGCGTTGGACAGCGGTAGCCGGTCCCGTTCAACCTTTATCGCCACACCGGAGGCCTGGGCGATATGTCCGCAATCGGCCAGCAGGCCATCGGAGATATCCATCGCCGCTGTGGCTTTGCCCCGCAACGCCAGGCCCAGGTCAAGTTGTGGCCGGGGTGACCAGTAATGGGCCAGCAAGGGCTCGGCGATGGCGGGTTCGGCGTTACGCTCGCCCAGCACCAGCGGCAACGCACCGGCGGCATTACCCAGTTCGCCGCCGACGCACAGCACATCGCCGGGCTGCGCACCGCTACGGGTCAAGGCCTGGCCGGACGGCACGCGGCCGAATACGGTCAAAGTCAGACTCAGCGGCCCGCGCGTGGTGTCCCCTCCCACCAGCGTCACGCCACAGGCCTGGGCCATCTGGTTCAAACCACGGGCATAGGCTTGCAGCCAATCGGCGGTCACCGTCGGCAAGGTCAGGGCAAGGGTAAAGGCCAAAGGGCTGGCCCCCATGGCGGCCAGGTCACTGACCGCCACGGCCAGCGAGCGCTGGCCGAGCAGAAACGGGTCGCACGGGTCTGGAAAATGCACACCCGCCACCAGCGTGTCGGTGGACACCGCCAGCTGTTCCCCAACGGGAACGGCCAGCAAGGCACAGTCGTCGCCAATTCCCAGTGCAACGCCCTCGCCGCCCTGCGCACACGGCGCGGCAGCGAAGTAGTTGCGGATCAGCTCAAACTCACCCATTGGGATAACAAGCGCCGATCAGCGCTTGAACGCCTTCACTTCAGCTTCACGCAGGCGCGGGGCCAGTTTGTCGAGCACGCCGTTGACGAACTTGTGGCCATCGGTGGAACCGAAGACTTTCGCCAGCTCGATCCCTTCGTTGATTACCACGCGGTACGGCACGTCGACGCGCTTGAGCAGTTCCCAGGTGGAAAGACGCAGGACCGCCAATTCGACCGGGTCCAGCTCTTCGATGGTCAGGTCCAGGCAAGGCGTGAGCGCGGTGTCGATTTCGGTCTTGAACTGCGGAACCCCGTGCAGGATCTCGCGGAAATACGCCCCATCGACATCACTGAAATCGTTGTCGACCCGAAATTGCGCTTCGATCTCGTTCAGCGATTGCTTGGCCATGTGCCATTGATACAGCGCCTGGGTCGCGAGCTGACGGGCTTCGCGACGCTTGACGCTTTTCGAAGGCTTGCCGGCATCGGCTGGCTTGGGATCGCGCGGGTTGAAACGATCGCTTTCGTCGCTAATCACTTGGCCTCCAACTGCGCCAGCAGGCTGACCATTTCCAGGGCGGACAGGGCAGCTTCGGCACCTTTGTTACCGGCCTTGGTGCCGGAACGTTCGATGGCTTGCTCGATGGAATCAACGGTCAGCACGCCGAAAGCGACCGGCACGCCGAATTCCATGGAGACCTGGGCCAGGCCCTTGGTGCATTCGCCGGCCACGTATTCGAAGTGCGGAGTACCGCCACGAATGACCGCACCCAAGGCGATGATCGCCGCATATTCGCCCTTTTGAGCGACTTTCTGCGCAACCAGCGGAATTTCGAAGGCGCCAGGCGCACGGATGATGGTGATGTCGCTTTCGCTCACGCCATGGCGAACCAGGGCATCGACCGCACCGCTGACCAGGCTCTCAACCACGAAGCTGTTGAAACGGCCCACTACCAGAGCGTAGCGGCCTTTGGGGGCGATGAAGGTACCTTCGATGGTCTTCAGGGTCATTCGTCAGATCTCTTAAAGAGCCAGAGCGCGTTCTATACGCGCTCCTACAGTGATATTAGCCACGAATACAGGGCCGGAAAATCCCGGGCAATTATTCGGAGGGCACGTATTCTACAACTTCCAGATCGAAACCGGATATCGCATTAAATTTCATCGGTGCGCTCATCAGGCGCATTTTCCGCACGCCCAGGTCCCGCAGGATCTGCGAGCCCGCACCGACAATGCTGTAGGTGGTCGGTTTTTTCACGGCGGCCTGGTCGGCGGTTTCACGGATATGCGCCAGCAACACGTCGCCATCGAGCGGGTGGCCGAGCAGCAAAACCACGCCGCTGCCAGCCTCGGCCACCGCGACCATGGCGGCCCGCAGGCTCCAGCGGCCGGGCTGCTTGACCATCAGCAGGTCGCGCAGCGGGTCCATGTTGTGCACGCGCACCAGGGTCGGTTCTTCGGCGCAAACGGTACCCAGGGTCAGGGCCATGTGCACGTCGCCTTCCACCGAATCGCGGTAGGTCACCAGATTGAACTGGCCCAGTTCGCTGTCCAGCGGCTGCTCGGCAATCCGCTGAACGGTACGTTCGTGGATCATCCGGTAGTGGATCAGGTCGGCGATGGTGCCGATCTTGATGTTGTGTTCGGCGGCGAAGGTTTCCAACTCAGCGCGACGGGACATGGTGCCGTCGTCGTTCATCACTTCGCAAATCACGCCGCTTGGCTCGAAACCGGCCATGCGCGCCAGGTCGCAAGCCGCCTCGGTGTGGCCGGCGCGAGCCAGGGTGCCGCCAGCCTGGGCCATCAGCGGGAAGATGTGGCCGGGGCTGACGATGTCTTCAGCCTTGGCGTCCTTCGCGGCAGCCGCCTGTACGGTGCGCGCGCGGTCAGCGGCGGAGATACCCGTGGTGACGCCCTCGGCGGCCTCGATGGACACGGTGAACTTGGTGCCGAACCCGGAACCGTTGCGCGGCGCCATCAGTGGCAGCTTCAGCAGCTCGCAGCGCTCGCGGGTCATCGGCATGCAGATCAGGCCACGGGCGTGCTTGGCCATGAAGTTGATGTGTTCGGCCTTGCAGCATTCGGCGGCCATGATCAGGTCGCCTTCGTTCTCGCGGTCTTCGTCATCCATGAGGATGACCATCTTGCCTTGGCGGATGTCTTCAACCAGTTCTTCGATGCTATTGAGCGCCACGCGGCACCCCCTTGGGTCAGGATTTGAGGTAGCCGTTGGCGGCCAGAAAACTTTCAGTGATGTTACCGGCCCGCTTTTGTGAAGGGTCAGACTCTGCGGCCTTGTCTCCCAACAGCAGGCGCTCCAGGTAACGGGCAAGCAAGTCGACTTCCAGGTTGACCCGGCGGCCGGGCTGGTACGAAGCCATGATGGTTTCGCTCAGGGTGTGGGGAATGATCGTCAGCAGGAACTCGGCCCCGTCCACGGCGTTGACCGTCAGGCTGGTGCCATCGACGGTGATCGAGCCTTTATGGGCGATGTACTTGGCCAGTTCCTTCGGCGCGCGAATACGAAACTCCACGGCTCGGGCGTTATCGCTGCGCGAGACCACTTCGCCGACACCGTCGACATGGCCACTGACCAAGTGCCCGCCCAACCGCGTGGTGGGGGTCAGGGCTTTTTCCAGGTTGACCGGGCTGCCGCTCTTGAGATCGTTCATGGCGGTGCAGTCGAGGGTTTCGCGGCTGACGTCCGCCAGGAAACCGTTGCCCGGCAGTTCGACGGCAGTCAGGCACACGCCATTGACCGCGATGCTGTCGCCCAGCTTGACGTCGCTCAGGTCGAGCTTGCCGGTTTCG
Source organism: Pseudomonas sp. Q12-87 (assembly GCF_001269755.1). Classification (NCBI taxonomy): domain Bacteria; kingdom Pseudomonadati; phylum Pseudomonadota; class Gammaproteobacteria; order Pseudomonadales; family Pseudomonadaceae; genus Pseudomonas; species Pseudomonas sp. Q12-87. Next base: position 97,926 of record NZ_LHVI01000033.1, read on the forward strand.
ACGTGGACCCGTACATCGCCGCCCTTGGGGGTGAGTGCACGGATGCTGCCGATGGATTCGATGATGCCGGTAAACATGGAGTCCTCCTCGAGAACGGACCGCCGCTTGCGCGAAAGCCGGGAATTATACGCTCGCCAGCGGAACGGGAACGGCGATGACTCGCCAGTCATCGCCCACGGCGCGGATTTCGGTGATTTTCAGTTCCGGGGCGTCTTTCATCTGCGCCAGCGGCCAATCCAGCAACGGTCGCGCCGAAGAGCCAAGGAACTTGCCGGCGATGAAAATCTGGAATTCGTCCACCAGCCCTTGCCGGGCGAAAGCCCCCGCCAGGCGCGGACCGGCTTCCACCAGCACTTCATTGACATCCCGGGCAGCCAACGCCACCAGCAGCCGACGCAGATCGACCTGACCGTCATCGCCTGCCACGATCATGCATTCGGGACCGTTGGCGTATTGTTCTTCCACCGCCATGCACGTGGCGACCAGCGCCGGGCCAGCCTTGAAGAACGGCGCATCCAGCGGCACCCGCAGGCGACCGTCCACCAGCACCCGCAGCGGCGGACGACTCATGATCAGCGCGGTCTGCTCGGCATCCAGCCCGAGTTCATCGGCGCGTACGGTCAGCCGGGCGTTGTCCGCCAGCACCGTATCGGCGCCGGTCAGCACCACACTGGCCTGGGCCCGCAAGCGTTGCACCGCCGAACGTGCGGCGGGGCCGGTGATCCACTGGCTTTCGCCGCTTTCCATGGCGGTACGGCCATCCAGGCTCATGGCGAGCTTGACCCGCACGAACGGCAGGCCGTGTTCCATGCGTTTGAGAAAACCTTCATTGAGCTTGCGCGCTTCGCCTTCCAGCACGCCACTTTCAGTGGCAATGCCGGCCTGGGCCAGCCGCTGCAGGCCGCGCCCGGCAACTTCCGGGTTCGGGTCCTGCATCGCTGCCACCACTCGCGCCACGCCAGCATTGACCAGCGCATCGGCACACGGCGGCGTGCGCCCGTGGTGGCTGCAAGGCTCAAGGGTTACGTAGGCGGTGGCGCCCCGGGCCTTCACGCCGGCGGCGCGCAAGGCATGGACTTCGGCATGGGGCTCGCCGGCGCGGATGTGCCAGCCTTCACCCACCACCTCGCCGTCACGCACGATCACGCAGCCGACCCGGGGATTGGGGTGGGTGGTGTAGTGACCGCGCCGCGCCAACTCCAGGGCGCGGGCCATGTAGTGAGCATCGAGGATGGCCTGTTGCGCCGAAACGGTCATTCTTTCACCGGTTCGCGGGCCAGGCGGTCGATTTCTTCGCGAAATTCGTTCAGGTCCTGGAAGCGCCGGTACACCGAAGCGAAACGGATGTAGGCGACTTCATCGAGCTTCTGCAGCTCGGCCATCACCAGCTCTCCGACCACCAGGGATTTGACCTCGCGTTCGCCGGTCGCCCGCAGCTTGTGCTTGATGTGCACCAGTGCCGCCTCCAGGCGCTCGACGCTCACCGGGCGTTTTTCCAGGGCGCGCTGCATGCCGGCGCGCAGTTTTTCTTCGTCGAACGGCTGGCGGCTGCCGTCGGTTTTGATCAGGCGCGGCAACACCAGTTCGGCGGTCTCGAACGTCGTGAAACGCTCGCCGCAGGCCAGGCATTCGCGCCGGCGGCGGACTTGTTCGCCCTCGGCGACCAGTCGCGAGTCGATGACCTTGGTGTCGTTGGCACCGCAGAAGGGACAGTGCATGGTGGCAGGCAACAAAAAAAGGGAGGGCCATGGTAGCGCATCCCACTGGCAAGACAAGCCATAGGGTTTACGGTATACAGACGGGCTTACCGTCAGATCCATGGAATTTACCTTGCTGGAGCCACACATGCCGCTACGAACGCTCGTTTTGCTCAGTCTTTTCAGCCTGCTGATGGCGTGCAGCAGCGACGCCCCCAAACCCGCCGCACCGGCGCCAGCGCCAGCCCCGAAGCAGGCCCAGGAAAAAGCCCGCCAGGCTGCGGAGCTGGGACCATTGCCAGCGTACCAGCGTGAATTGAGCGGCACACTGCAAGGTGTACCGGCTGGGGCCGAAGTGGAACTGGCGTTGCTGGTGATCGATGACAAGGACCGTCCGCAGCAACTGCTCGCCAGCTCCAGCCTGATCGGCACCAACCAGGCCCTGCCCTTTCGCCTGCGCTTCAATCCGGAAGCCTTCCCGGTCGGTGCCCGGGTGGAACTGCGCGGCCGCGCCAGCCAGTCCGGCCAATTGATCCTGCACTTGCCGGAGCAACGCATCACGCAACCGACCACCCAGGCGTTGGGCGCCCTGCAATTTGTCAAAGCGCCATGAAGGCACCGCAGGACCTGCAACACGCGTTGAGTGAGTTGTTGGGCGATGCGCGCCTGGTGACCTGCCCGCTGCCCGAAACCGACTTGCAGTTGTGGCTGATCGATGGCGACAACATGGACCGCGCCTTCAGCCCGGAAGAGACTCGACGCATCCTTCATGAGCCGCCCTATTGGAGCTTCTGCTGGGCCAGCGGCCTGGCGATGGTGCGCTATCTGGCCGAACAGCCGCAGTGGGTCGCGGGCAAGCGGGTGCTGGATTTTGGCGCCGGCTCCGGGGTGGCGGGCATTGCCGCGGTCAAGGCTGGGGCGCTGGAGGTGGTGGCCTGCGACCTGGACCCGCTGGCGATCGCCGCGTGCCGGGCCAACGCCGCGCTCAATGGCGTGGAGCTGGGTTATTCGACGGACTTTTTCGCCGAGGCCGATCGTTTCGACCTGATCCTGGTGGCCGATGTGCTCTATGACCGGGCCAACCTGCCGCTGCTCGACCACTTTCTCAGCCGCGGCCGCGAGGCCCTGGTGGCCGATTCCCGGGTGCGGGATTTCCAGCATCCGCTGTACCGGCGCGTCGACATGCTTGAAGCCATGACCTTACCGGACCTGGCCGAACCCGAGGAGTTTCGGCATGTGAGCCTGTACCACGCGAGCCGAACCTAAAAGCTTCGCGAGCAAGCCCGCTCCCACATTCGATCTCCGTGGATACAAAATTAGCGTTCAGGCGCAGGTCCCGTGTGGGAGCGGGCTTGCTCGCGAAGGCGTCCTATCAAACACCACAAGACGAAAACCTCACCGCTTTCAGCCACCCCCCACCAAGCCGTATAGTTGCCCCATTCAAGCGTTCTACGAGATTCCCATGACCCAGGACACGCCTTACATCTTCGACGCGACCACCGCCGATTTCGACCAGTCGGTGATCGCGAACTCCTTCCACAAACCGGTGCTGGTGGATTTCTGGGCCGAGTGGTGTGCGCCGTGCAAAGCCTTGATGCCGATGCTGCAAACCATCGCCGAGAGCTATCAGGGCGAACTGCTGCTGGCCAAGGTGAACTGCGACATCGAACAGGACATCGTCGCCCGCTTCGGCATTCGTAGCCTGCCCACGGTGGTGTTGTTCAAGGACGGCCAGCCCGTCGACGGTTTTGCCGGGGCCCAGCCGGAATCGGCGGTACGCACGATGCTCGAACCCCACGTGCAGATGCCACCGCCTGCCGCCGCCGACCCGTTCGAACAGGCCCAGGCGATGTTCGACGACGGCCGTTTCGCCGACGCCGAAGCGTTGCTCACGGTGTTGCTCGGTGAAGACAACACTAATGCCAAGGCCTTGATCCTGTATGCCCGCTGCCTGACCGAACGCGGCGAACTGGACGAAGCGCAGACCGTGCTCGACGCGGTCAAGAGCGATGAGCATAAAGCCGCACTGGCAGGCGCCAAGGCGCAGATCCAGTTCCTCGGCCTGGCCAAGCACTTGCCGGACGCCGCCGACCTCAAGGCGCGCCTGGCCAAAGATCCACAGGACGACGAAGCGGTGTATCAACTGGCGATCCAGCAACTGGCGCGCCAGCAATACGAAGCGGCTCTCGATGCGTTGCTCAAACTGTTCGTGCGCAACCGCAGCTACAGCGAAGGCCTGCCCCACAAGACGCTGCTGCAAGTATTCGAACTGCTGGGCAACGATCATCCGCTGGTGACGACCTATCGCCGCAAGCTGTTCGCGGCGTTGTACTAGAGGAGCAGCTGCAAGCGGCAAGCTTCGAGCGGCAAGACGGCTTTAACTTGAAGCTTGCGGCTTGTAGCTTGCAGCTTCTTCTCCCACCCAACTATAGAGCGGCGTATCGCCGCCGCTCAACACCTTGACCTCGGCGCTGTGGCGCAGGCGCACCAATAAGCGTTTGCCCGCCGATGCGCTGCCGGTCAGGCCTTCGAGCTGTTCCAGCAGGTCCGGGCCGCTCAACTGCCCGGCCTTGCGCAGCAGTTCCTTGGCGATCTGCCACACCGCGTCGTCCTGACTCCCTGGCCTGGCCGCAGGGGCTGTCGTGGCGTCGGGCTTGACCGCCTGCAACTGCGCGCCAAGCTGCGCCCAGTCGCCTTCATCCATTTCGATCGACAAGTCCACCGGCCACTCGCCGATGGTTCCGCGTATCCGCAACATCACCGTGCTCCTGAATATTTCATGTGCGCATGCTCCCATGGGCCTTGCGCGACGCCAAGCAGGCGGTCAAACTCTCCGCACTTTCGTTATAAGATTACATAACACATTATTCATTTCCGGAGACTTGTCATGCGTCGTCTGCTTCTTGCCCTGCCGTTCGCCCTGCTGCCCCTGGCTGTCGCCCATGCGGCCGTCGAGCATGACCATGATCACGAGCATGGCAGCCTCGGCGCCCACGAACACGGCGTCGGACGGTTGAACGCCGCCCTGGACGGCCAGACCCTGGAGCTGGAACTGGAGAGCCCGGCAATGAACCTGGTGGGCTTCGAACACGCCGCCACCAGCGATGCCGACAAGGCCAAGGTCGCCGCCGTCCGTGCGCAGTTGGACAAGCCATTGGCATTGTTCAACCTGCCCGCTGCCGCCAACTGCACCGTGGCCCAGCAGGAATTGGAAAGCCCGTTGTTTGGCGATGAACCGGAACACGACGACCACGATGAAGATGCCGATGGCGACGAACATCACGAACACAGTGAAATCCACGCCCACTACCAGTTCACCTGCGCCGCCCCTGGTGCCTTGAAGAACCTGGACCTGGCGACACTGTTCAAGACCTTCCCGGCCACCCAGAAAATCCAGGTACAACTGATCAGCCCGAGCGGCCAGCAAGGTGTTGAAGTGACGGCCAAGGCACCCACACTGAAATTCTGATCTACTGCAAAACCCATGTGGGAGCCTGCTCCTACAGCTGATCTGCTGTGGATGCAAAATCAAGGTTCGCCACACATCCATGTGGGAGCGGGCTTGCTCGCGAAGGCGATGGAACATTCAACATTGAATGTCGACGGATATACCGCTTTCGCGAGCAAGCCCGCTCCCACAGGTATTCAATCTGTGAAATCGGCAAACATGACCCAAGTACTCATCGAACTGTCCGACCTGGGCTTCAGTTGGCCCGGGCATCCACCGCTACTGGATATCCCGGCGTTTCGCCTGGAAGCCGGCGAAACCTTGTTCCTCAAGGGCCCGAGCGGCAGCGGCAAGACCACGCTGCTGGGGCTTCTGGGCGGTGTGCAGACACCGGACCGTGGCAGCATCCGCCTGCTCGGCCAGGAACTCAGCAAACTGAGTGCCGGCAGTCGCGACCGCTTTCGTGTGGACCACACCGGCTACATCTTCCAGCAGTTCAACCTGCTGCCGTTTCTCTCGGTGCGCGAGAACGTCGAGCTGCCCTGTCACTTTTCCAAGCTGCGTGCGCAACGGGCCGTGCAGCGTCACGGCAGCGTCGATCAAGCCGCCGCGATCTTGCTGGCTCACCTGGGGCTGACCGATCCGAACCTGCTGGAACGCCGCGCCGACTCGCTGTCCATCGGCCAACAGCAACGGGTCGCGGCCGCTCGGGCGCTGATCGGCCAACCGGAACTGGTGATCGCCGACGAACCGACCTCGGCCCTGGACTACGACGCCCGGGAAAACTTCCTGCGGCTGTTGTTCGCCGAATGCCGCGAAGCCGGGTCGAGCCTGCTGTTCGTCAGCCATGACCAGAGCCTGGCGCCGCTGTTCGACCGCAACCTGTCGCTGGCCGATCTCAATCGCGCCGCCACGCCACTCGAGGTTTGAGATGTATTTGCTCCGTCTAGCCATGGCCAGCCTGGCGAACCGCCGCTTCACCGCCATTCTCACCGCATTCGCGATCGCCCTTTCGGTGTGTCTGCTGCTGGCGGTGGAGCGCGTGCGCACCGAGGCGCGGGCCAGTTTCGCCAGCACCATCAGCGGCACCGACCTGATCGTCGGCGCGCGCTCAGGTTCGGTTAACCTGCTGCTGTACTCGGTGTTCCGTATCGGCAACGCCACCAACAACATCCGCTGGGACAGCTTCGAACATTTCGCCAGCAACCCGAAGGTGAAGTGGGCGATCCCCATGTCTCTCGGCGACTCCCATCGCGGCTACCGGGTGATGGGCACCACCGAGGCTTATTTCGAGCACTACCAGTACGGTCGCCAGCAACACTTGGTACTGGCCGAAGGCCGGGCTTTCGCCACTGACCCGTTCGAAGTGGTGCTCGGCGCCGAAGTGGCCGAGGCGCTGCACTACAAGCTCGGCGACAAACTGGTGCTGGCTCATGGCGTCGCCGTGGTCAGCCTGGTCAAGCATGACGACAAGCCTTTCACCGTGGTCGGCATCCTCAAGCGCACCGGCACCCCGGTGGACCGCACGTTGCACATCAGCCTCGGCGGCATGGAGGCGATCCACATCGACTGGAAGAACGGCGTGCCAGCCCAGGGCAACGGTCGCATCAGCGCTGATCAAGCTCGCAACATGGACCTCACGCCCCAGGCCATCACCGCGTTCATGCTCGGCCTCAACAGCAAGATTTCCACGTTCGCCCTGCAACGCGAGATCAATGAGTTCAGGGGTGAACCGCTGCTGGCGATCCTGCCCGGCGTGGCGCTGCAAGAGTTGTGGAGCCTGATGGGCACGGCGGAAAAAGCCTTGTTCGTGATTTCGCTGTTCGTGGTGCTGACGGGGTTGATCGGCATGCTCACGGCGATTCTTACCAGCCTCAACGAGCGCCGCCGGGAAATGGCCATCTTGCGTTCAGTGGGTGCGCGGCCCTGGCACATCGCAACCCTGCTGGTGCTGGAAGCCTTCGCCCTGGCCTTGGCTGGAGTGGTCGCCGGGCTGGCCTTGCTGTACATCGGCATCGCCGCCGCCCAGGGTTACGTGCAGTCGGCCTATGGCTTGTACTTGCCGCTGGGTTGGCCGAGCGAATATGAATGGACGCTGATGGCTGGCATTCTGGTCGCCGCCCTGCTGATGGGCAGCGTGCCGGCCTGGCGCGCCTATCGCCAATCGTTGGCCGACGGCCTGTCGATCCGCTTATGAGGACGTTGAAAATGCCCCGCGCCCTGCTTGCGCTGTTACTAATGGTCGCCTTGCCGCTGTGGGCGGCCGAGCCGAGGGACTTGGCCTGGTCGGAAATGATCCCCCCGGACGCGCCGCCGGAAGTGCCGAACATGACGCCGCTGCACGACCTGTCGAAAATGAGCGATGCCCTGGCCGCCGAAGCCGCACCGGCAGCCAAGCAGGATTTACCCAACGCCCCGGTGGTCAAGGCCCTCGACGGCCAGCAGATCCGTTTGCCGGGCTACATCGTGCCGCTGGAAGTCAGCGAGGAAGGTCGCACCACGGATTTCTTGCTGGTGCCATATTTCGGCGCCTGCATCCATGTGCCGCCGCCGCCCTCGAATCAGATCGTGCATGTGAAAAGCGAGGTGGGGGTCAAGCTCGACGAGTTGTACCAACCGTATTGGGTCGAAGGGGCAATGCAGGTCAAGCCGTCCACCAGCGAACTGGCCGATGCCGGGTATCAGATGGAAGCCGAGAAGATTTATGTGTATGAGTTGCCGGAGTGAATCCGGCTATTGTTTATTGCCTGTCACATAGCTTTCGCGAGCAAGCCCGCTCCCACAGTCGACCGCGTTTTTTCAGTAGGAATGCGGCCAAACTGTGGGAGCGGGCTTGCTCGCGAAAGGGCCCTCAAAGTTTACTCATCAATGATTTATTGAGCTGAGTCAATTAATCGGCCAAGACTCATTGAGCTGAGTCAAAAGACCGGGGCAGACGGCTTCGTACGATGGGACATCAAATTTAGATGCCCTTTGGAGCCCCCATGCACAAGTTCTTGCTCAGCGCTTCCCTCGTCGCCCTCGCGCTCGCCGCCCCGATCGCCCAGGCCCATACCGCTGGCGATATCATCGTTCGCGCCGGTGCCATTACCGTCAATCCTGAAGCCGACAGCTCCAGCGTCAAGGTCGACCGTGGCCCGCTGGCCGGCGCCGACCTGGGCGGCAAGGCCACCATGAGCAGCGACACGCAATTGGGCCTGAACTTCGCCTACATGATCACCAACAACTGGGGCATCGAGTTGCTGGCGGCCTCGCCGTTCGAGCATGACGTGAAAATCAAAGGCACCGCCCTGGGCGCGGCCAACAACAAGCTCGGCACCCTCAAGCACCTGCCGCCGACCCTGAGCCTGGTCTACTACCCACTGGACGCCAAATCGGCCTTCCAGCCTTATGTCGGCGCCGGTATCAACTACACCTGGATCTACGACGAACACGTCGGCAGCGAAGCCAGTGCCAACGGTTTCAGCAACTTTCGCGCAAGCAACAGCTGGGGCATGGCGTGGCAAGTGGGCGCTGACTACATGCTGACCGACAACATCATGATCAACGGCCAGATTCGCTACATCGACATCGACACCACCGCGTATGTGGATAACAACGCCGTGGCCGGCGGTACCCGGGCCAAGGTGAATGTCGATGTCGACCCGTGGATCTACATGGTGGGGTTGGGTTACAAGTTCTGACCGCGACTCGATAGCGACACAATCCATGTGGGAGCGGGCTTGCTCGCGAATGCGGTGGGTCAGTCACTTAACAGGTGACTGACAGAACGCATTCGCGAGCAAGCCCGCTCCCACAGTGGGTTTTGTGGCTGCTGGAAACTCAGCGGCCCAGCAACCGCGCCAACCCCACGTTCAGCGGCGTCTGCTGGGGGAAGCTGAAGCGCTGCACCAGCCGACGATTGTCAGCCCGCGAATGGCGAATATCCCCAGAGCGCGCCGGGCCGTAGCTGATCGGCGGCAAGTCACCCACCACTTCGGCCAGGGCCTTGAGCATTTGCTTGAGCGTCGTGGCCTGGTTCCAGCCGACGTTCACCGCACCGACTTCCACCTCAGGCTTTTCGATGGCCTGCACCAGCAAGTCCACCAGGTCTTCGACGTAGACGAAATCCCGGGTCTGCTCGCCGTCACCGAACACAGTGATCGGCAAGCCTTTCTGTGCCCGCTCGCTGAAGATGCTGATGACCCCGGAATACGGCGAGGACGGATCCTGGCGCGGGCCGTAGATGTTGAAGAAGCGGAACACCACCGGTTCCAGGGCGTGCTGGCGGCGATAGAAATCCAGGTAGAACTCGCTGGCCAGCTTGTCCGAGGCATACGGCGTGAGCGGCGCCTTCGGGGTTTCTTCGTCGATGGACTGGCCTTCGCCATTGTTGCCGTAGACCGCTGCGCTGGAAGCGAACAGCACCCGCTTCACACCGACCTGGCGCATGGCTTCGCAGACATTCAGCGTACCAATGAAGTTGCTTTGGTGCGTGCGCACCGGGTCGTCCACCGAGGCTTGTACCGAGGCCACCGCGGCCAGGTGCGCCACGGCGCTGCAACCGGACATGACCCGGGCCACCAGCGCGGCATCGGCGACGTCGCCTTCGATCAGTTCGACAGCGGGGTTATCCAGCGGCAGGTTGCTGCGCTTGCCGGTGGACAGGTCATCGAGGATGCGTACCGAATGTCCCTTGGCAAGCAGGGCGTCGGTCAGGTGCGATCCAATGAAACCCGCACCGCCGGTGATTAAAACAGGGCCTTCAGCCATGGCGATAAAACCTATCCAGTAAGCCTGGGAGTGCCGCGCGCCAGGCGCGGGGCTTGATCCCGAAAGTGTGCAGAATTTTCTTGCAGGCCAGCACCGCGTGCTGCGGTTCTTCCGCTGCGTCCGGCCGTGCGGCGTGGGCCTGGGGCGTAGGCGCTTCTACCGCCAGGGGATGCAGCGCACGGGCTTCGGTGAGAATCGCCTGCCCCAGCGCCAGCGGCGTGGTCGCCTCGTGGCCGGCGTAATGATAAGTGCCCCACAGCGGCGCCGCGCAATCGAGTTGTTTGAGCACCGAGATGATGACCCGCGCCGCATCGTCCACCGGCGTCGGATTGCCCCGCCGGTCGTCGGCCAGCAGCAGCGCTTCGGGCAGTTCGGCCCGGGCCAGGAAACGCCCGAGGATGCCATCGGCGCTGTCGTCCAGCAGCCAGCCGAAACGCAGCAGCACATGTTGCGGACAGGTGGAGCGTACGCTCTGTTCGATCCGCCACAGCGCCTGGCCACGCAGGCCCAGGGGCACGGGTTCGTCCTTTTCGCTGTAGGCGGTGGCGCGGGAACCGTCGAACACGCGATAGCTCGACGGCTGCAACAGGACGATGTTGTGGTGCTGGCACAGTTCGGCCAGACGCTCGACCGCGCGCTCCTGGCCGGCCAGGCGCTGTTCGCTCACCGCTTCGGCCTGGAACCAGTCGAAGTAGTACGCCAGGTTGATCAAGGCGTCCGGCCGGGTGTCGTCGAGCAGTTGCGTCAGGCTCGCGGCATCCCAACCGTCTTCGGGCGGGCGGGGGGCAAGAAAACCGATGTCTTCTTCTGCACCGAGGCGAATCAGCGCCTGCCCAAGGGCATTTCCGCCGCCCAGTAACATAAGGCGCATTCGCATAAAGTCAGCAGGCCCAGTCTATTGGCACAAGAATTTGGTCGACAACGCCCGCAGGCGTAGCCGGAATCGTTGCATTTTGCGGGTTTAGTGCGCAACCGTCACCCGTAAAGTGTGGATCCCGTAGTTTCGTTGTTCCTGATGGCCTCTTCGCGAGCAAGCCCGCTCCCACAGAGATCGCATGCACATTCAAGATCCTTTGTGGGAGCGGGCTTGCTCGCGAAAGGGCCCTTCCAGGCAATGGAGATCAGCCAACACTTGCATCCTCCCCACCCCGCCCGCATACACTGCCTCATGAATTTGCCCCTTGCAGCCGACCACGCCATGGCAGGCTTTCACCTCGCCGTCCGCGCCTGGTTCAGCCAGACATTCCCGGCGGTCACGGCCGCGCAGGCCCAGGCGTGGCCGTTGATCGGCCAGCGCCGTTCGACCCTGGTGGCGGCGCCCACCGGCTCGGGCAAGACCCTGACGGCGTTTCTCGCCGTGCTCGACGACCTGGTGCACCGCGGCCTGGAACAGGGCGGGTTGCCGGACCAGACCCTGGTGGTCTACGTCTCGCCGCTCAAGGCGCTGAGCAACGACATCCGGATCAACCTGCAAAACCCGCTGGCCGGCATCACCGAACAGCTGCGACAAATGCACCTGCCGCCCCTGCACATCACCACCGCGGTGCGCACCGGCGACACGCCGCAGAAAGAACGCACGGCGATGCGCAAGACCGCGCCGCACATCCTGGTGACCACGCCCGAATCGCTCTACGTGCTGCTGGGTTCGGATTCTGGCCGGCAGATGCTCGCCAGCACCCGCACGGTGATCGTCGACGAGATCCACGCCATCGCCGCCAGCAAACGCGGCAGTCACTTGGCATTGAGCCTGGAACGCCTGCAAGCGCTGTGCGCCGAACCGCTGGTACGCATCGGCCTGTCCGCCACGCAAAAACCCATCGAAGCGGTGTCACGCTTTCTTGTGGGACAAGGGCGAACCTGCGAAATCGTCGACATTGGCCATGCCCGCCCTCGGGACCTGGACATTGAGGTGCCGCCGGTGCCGCTCTCGGCGGTGATGGCCAATGACGTCTGGGAGCTGGTGTATAACCGCCTCGCCGAGCTGGCCCGGGAACATCGCACTACCTTGGTATTCGTCAACACCCGGCGCCTGGCCGAACGCCTGAGCCGGCATTTGAGCGAGCGCCTGGGCAAGGATGCCGTCGCAGCCCACCACGGCAGCCTGGCGAAGGAGTTTCGCCTCGACGCCGAGCAACGCCTCAAGCGCGGCGAGTTGCAGGTGTTGATCGCCACCGCCTCCCTGGAGCTGGGCATCGATATCGGCGACGTCGACCTGGTGTGCCAGATCGCCTCGCCCCGTTCGATCTCGGCGTTCCTGCAACGGGTCGGCCGCTCCGGGCACCAGGTCGGCGGCACGCCCAAGGGCCGCCTGTTCGCCACCACCCGCGACGATCTGATCGAGTGCGCCGCCCTGCTCGACTGCGTGCGCCGTGGCGAGCTGGACATCTTGCACATCCCCAAGGCGCCGCTGGACGTGCTGGCCCAGCAGATTGTCGCCGAGGTCAGTTGCCAGGAATGGCAGGAACAGGCGCTGCTGGAAACCTTCCGCCGCGCGTCGCCCTACGCGGAATTGGATGAAGGGCATTACCAGGCGTTGTTGCAGATGCTCGCAGAAGGTCTCAATGGCCGTCAGGGCGTGCGCAGTGCCTACCTGCACCGGGACGCCGTGACCCGCACCTTGCGCGGGCGCCGGGGCAGCAAGCTGACGGCGGTGACCAGCGGCGGCACCATCCCGGACAACGCCGACTACAGCGTGCTGCTCGAACCCCAGGGCCTGAACATCGGCAGCGTCAACGAAGACTTCGCGGTGGAGAGCATTGCCGGCGACGTGTTCCAGTTGGGCAATACCTCGTATCGCATCATTCGCGTCGAGACCGGTCGCGTGCGGGTCGAGGACGCCCAAGGGCAGCCGCCGACCATCCCGTTCTGGCTCGGTGAAGCCCCGGGACGCAGCGCCGAATTGTCCCTGGCCGTGGCGCGCCTGCAAGCCCAGCTCGATCAACTGCTCGGCGCCACGCCAGGCAATCTGCAACCGGCCCTGGATTGGCTGACCGGCACCTTGCAACTGAACCTGGCCAGTGCCGAACAACTGGTGGATTACCTCGCGCCAGCACGCCTGTCCTTTGGCGCCTTGCCGTCCCAGGACACGTTGTTGATGGAGCGGTTTTTCGACGAGTCCGGCGGCACGCAACTGATCATCCACACGCCCTTCGGCAGCCGCATCAACCGCGCCTGGGGCCTGGCCTTGCGCAAGCGCTTCTGCCGCACCTTCAATTTCGAATTGCAGGCCGCCGCCAGCGAAGACGCCATCGTGTTGTCACTGTCCACCAGCCACAGCTTCGAGCTGGACGAAGTCTGGCGTTACCTCAACAGCCACAGCGCCGAGCAGATCCTGGTCCAGGCGGTGCTGGATGCGCCGCTTTTTGGCGTGCGCTGGCGCTGGAACGCCGGCGTAGCCCTGGCGTTGCCGCGTTATACCGGCGGGCGCAAAGTGGCGCCGCAGATCCAACGGATGAAAAGCGAAGACCTGATCGCCAGCGTGTTTCCCGATCAGATCGCCTGCCTGGAAAACCTCGCCGGCGAACGCGAGATTCCCGAGCATCCCTTAGTGGAGCAGACCCTCGACGACTGCCTGCACGAGGCCATGGACAGCGAGGGCTGGCTGGCGCTGTTGCGGCGCATGGAAGCGGGCGAGATCCGCCTGATCAGCCGCGACCTGCCGGCACCCTCGCCGCTGGCGGCAGAAATCCTCAGCGCCCGGCCCTATACCTTTCTCGACGACGCACCGCTGGAAGAACGCCGCACCCAGGCAGTGATCAACCGGCGCTGGAGCGATCCACAGTCCACCGATGACCTGGGTGCACTGGACGCCGAAGCCATCCAGTCGGTTCGCGATGAGGCCTGGCCGAGCCCCACCAATCTCGATGAAATGCACGAAGCGCTGATGAGCCTGGCGTGCATCGCCGACAGCGAGGCCAGCGCCCACGAGCCGTGGCTCGATTGGTTACAGACCCTGGCCGAGGGCGGTCGCGCCAGCCATGTGCAAATCAGCGCCGAGCGTGGCCTGTGGGTAGCACTGGAGCGCCTGACCTGCCTGCAAGGGATTTATCCACAAGCCCAATGGCAGCCGCCCTTGACGCCTTTGGCCGGTTTCGATGAAACCTGGAGCAGCGACGAAGCTGTGGTGGAAGTGCTGCGCGCACGGCTCAGTGCCTTTGGCCCGCTGCCGTTGATGGCCATCGCCTATCCGCTGGGGTTATCGACGTCACAAGTGACCCAGGCCTTGGCGCAACTCGAACAGCAAGGCTACGTGCTGCGCGGCCGCTTCACGCCAGGTACCGGCCAGGAAGAGTGGTGCGAGCGGCATTTGCTGGCGCGTATCCATCGCTACACGGTCAAGCGCCTGCGTCGAGAGATCGAGCCGGTGATGTTGCAGGACTTCATGCGTTTCCTGTTCGACTGGCAGCATCTGTCGCCCTCCTCCCAAGGCCGAGGCAACGCCGTGCTGCCGTCGATCATCAGCCAGTTCGAGGGCTATCCCGCCGCCGCTTCGGCCTGGGACAGCGACTTGCTACCCGCACGGATCAAGGATTATTCGTCAAGCTGGCTCGATGAGTTGTGTCGCAGCGGCAAGTGGGTCTGGACACGCCTGAGCGCCCGGCAGAAGCTTTCGGCCAGCGCCCTGCGCAGCACGCCGGTGGTGTTGCTGCCGCGCAACCAGGTTGCGCTGTGGAGCAGCCTGGCCGAGCAAGTGCCGGTTAGCGAACTCTCGCCCAAGACGCAAAAAGTCCACCTGGCCCTCAGCGAGCACGGGGCGCTGTTTTTCGATGAGCTGTTGCACGAAGCCCATCTGCTGCGCAGCGAACTGGAAATCGCCTTGCAGGAACTGGTGGGCGCCGGCTTGGTGAATGCCGACAGTTTCGCCGGCCTGCGGGCGCTGATCACGCCCGCCAGCAAACGCCAGGCCCGCAGCAGCCGGCGCGGGCGCGGGGCGTTTGTCGGTGGCATGGACGACGCCGGGCGCTGGGCCTTGCTACGCCGCAGCCAACCTGCGCCCATGGAAGGCAACCGCCCCGCGCCGACACCGCCCGAGACTCTGGAACACATTGCCATGACCCTGCTGCGCCGTTACGGCGTGGTGTTCTGGCGCTTGCTGGAACGCGAAGCCGATTGGCTGCCGAGCTGGCGCGAGTTGCTGCGCACCTTTCATCGTTTGGAGGCCCGGGGCGAAATTCGTGGCGGGCGTTTTGTCAGCGGGCTCGCAGGCGAGCAATTCGCCCTGCCCGAAGCCATCCCGGTGCTGCGCGAAGTACGTCGCCGCCCCACCGATGGCAGCCTGGTCGTGGTGTGCGGCGTCGATCCGCTGAACCTGGCCGGCACCCTGTTGCCGGGGGCGAAGGTGCCGGCGTTGGCGAGCAATCGGCTGGTTTATCGGGATGGGTTGCCGGTGGCGGCGCAGATTGCTGGCAAGCAGCATTTCTGGATGGAGTTGGATGCTCAAGGGATGGCTGAGGTCCGGAACAAGCTGATCCAGAAAGGTTGAGGGTGTCTGGGCTGGCCCTTTCGCGAGCAAGCCCGCTCCCACAATTGATTTGCGGTGGATGGAGTTCCAGTGTGGGAGCGGGCTTGCTCGCGAAGGGGACATAAGCCTCACTACTAAGCTCAGCAACTATTAAGGTTGCTCAGGCACCTCTCCTCCTTCTTCTTTTGGCTCTTCCACTAACCGCTTGGGCAACACCACCTGCTGTGGATAAGTCTGCGCGAAGTGCACCGCCGGATGGTTATCCACAAGCTTTTTCAAACGCTGGTTGAACGCCCGGCTCACCGCATATTGGCCACCGGACACGGTGCGGAACTGGGCGGTGAGCACCACGCCATTGAGGTCCATGCGGTCCACGCCAAACACATCCAACGGCCCTTGCAGGTTGAACTTGAGGAACGGGTCTTCGGAAATCGAGCGGCCGGCTTCGCGGATCAGCTCGATGGCCTGGTCCACGTCAGTTTCGTAGGTGAACTGCACGGAGAAGAACGCAAAGGCAAATTGCCGCGACTGGTTGGTCACGGCTTTGATCTGGCCGAACGGCACCGAATGCACGAAGCCCTTGCCGTCACGCAGGCGCAAGGTGCGGATGGTCAGCCCCTCGACGGTGCCGGCGTGGCCGGAGTCGAGCACCACCCAGTCGCCGATCGACAGCGTGTCTTCGATGATGATGAACAGCCCGGTAATCACGTCTTGCACCAATTGCTGCGAGCCGAAACCGATCGCCAGCCCCACCACCCCGGCGCCGGCCAGCAACGGCGCGACGTTGATGCCGAGGTTGGCCATGGTGGTGATCGCACAAATCACCACCAGGATGATTTTTGCCGCGTTACGTAAAAGCGGCAGGATGGTCTTGATCCGGGTACTGGGCTGACGGGCGCCGCGCTTGTTCAGCGGCGGCTTCAAGGCTTCCTGGATGGCCGTGTCGAGCACCACCCAGGTGAGCCAGGTCATCAGGAAGATCAGGCCGATGCGGCTCAGGGAATCACTGATCGCCCGGCCCACGGCATTGCGCGAGGCAAATTCGAACAGCGAAATCCCCCAGATCCGTCCGAGGATCTCGATGAACGCCACCGCCATGACAATCCGCAGCAAGGCATGCAAAAGGCTTAACAGACGCCCCTTGTAGGCGCTGTTGCGCTGGATCTTCTCAGCCTTGGGCGACTTGAATATGTGCTGGAACACCGTGCTCAGGAACACCATGGCAATCAGCAGGATCGTGGTGAACAACGCGCAACGCAGGGCCTTCTGGTTGTCTTCGCCGACGCCAATCAGGCTCACCGCCGAAACCAGCACCATCAACAGGATCGGCCAGTACCAGAGCCCGGAGAAAATTCGCAGCGACTCTTGCAGGGCCGGCTGCTTCAAGCGCTGGGCCAGCGGTCGGTTGCGGATCAGGTGGGCCACAGGCCGGCGCAAGCGAATCACCAGCCAGCCGAAAATCACCGAAGCGAACAAACCGGTGAACACGGCGATGCTGCTGGTGATGTTGCCGCCCAGTTGCCGGGCAATCTGTGGGCTGGTCAGCGCATCGCTGAGGGCGGCGAGGAAGCCGATCAGGAATAGCGGCCGTGGGCTCAAGCGACGAATCATCGCCACGGCCCGGCGCTTGTGGCCGGCGTTGAACATCACGATCACGCAGAGCAGCACTGACGTGGAGAAAATACCGCTGCTGGTGGCATAGGCGAAGCACAGCGCCAGCGCTCGGCCCACCGAGACCTGCAGGAAGTGGCTGATGTACAGGGTCAACGGCAGGCAGACCAGCGCCGGCACGGTATAGGGCAGCAGGTAACCGAGCAGGTCCCGCACGCGCTGGCGGGTACGCAGCCAGCGACGACGGTTCAAATGTCGGATCAACAGCCGGGCCGTCGTCCACATCACCGCAAATGCCCCGATCCATACGCCGGACAGCAGCAGGAAATCCCCCGCCACGCGCCAGGACGAACGGGACGTCTGGTCCACCAGCCGATCCACTTCATCCGCCGCCCGGTCCGCCCGCAGGCGCCAGGCATCTACCAGGCTCTGGTTCAGGTCGAGTTTGTCCTGGACGTCGTCGATGCTCGAACTGATGGCGCCCAGCAACCCGCCCTGCACCAGCGGCTCGGGCTCGGCGGGGGCCTCGCTGGGTTTCGAGGTGCCGGGGACGGCGGCGGTCCCGTAGGCGCCAGTGCCGCTCAATGTCAGCAAGATCAGCAGCAATACGGTGGTCAATCGAGACAAAACACGGGGCTCCTCTACACAGGATCGGTAAGGAACTGATCAATAACGGGCGGGCAAGTTCGCTCGAAAGGTCAATACACCCCCCTGTGGCGAGGGAGCTTGCTCCCGCTGGGGCGCGCAGCGGCCCTGTTTTTGAGGTTGATGCTTTGGCGCTACTTTGGGGCTACTGCGCAGCCCAGCGGGAGCAAGCTCCCTCGCCACGGCGAAGTGCAGCTGGTCTCCCCACCACCGGTAAGACCATCGAAACTTTCCAGCTCGCCCGACAGTCATCACAAGACACAGGCAGTACGAGGTCATTGGCACGGGAGGACACATGACGGCGATCCACATTGGCATTTCCGGTTGGCGCTACACGCCCTGGCGGGGGGATTTCTACCCCAAGGGGCTGACCCAGAAACGGGAATTGCAATTTGCTTCGCGAGCGGTCAACAGCATCGAAATCAATGGATCGTTCTACGCCCTGCAACGCCCCGAACGGTATGCCCAGTGGTATGCCGAGACGCCGCCCGGCTTTGTGTTCAGCGTCAAGGCCCCGCGTTTCATCACCCACATCAAGCGCCTGCGGGACATCCACAAGCCGCTGGCCAATTTCTTTGCCTCCGGCGTGCTGGAGCTCAAGGAAAAACTCGGCGTGATCCTCTGGCAGTTTCCCCCCAGTTTCAAATTCGACCCCGAACTGTTCGAAGACTTCCTCAAGCAATTGCCCCACGACACCAAAAATGCCGCGGCCTTGGCCCGGGAGCATGAGCCGCGCCTGGACGGCCATGCCAGCACCGAGACCGATAAAAAACGGCCGCTGCGCCACGCCGTCGAGATCCGCCATGAGAGCTTCATCGACCCGCGCTTTGTCACCCTGCTCAAGCGCTACGATGTCGCCTTGGTGATCGCCGACACGGCCGGCAAATGGCCTTATCGCGAAGACGTCACCAGCGATTTCGTCTACCTGCGCCTGCACGGTGCCGAAGAGCTGTATGCCAGCGGCTACACCGACGAGGCGTTGAAACGCTGGGGTGACCGGATCGAAGCCTGGAGCCACGGCACGCAGCCGGGTGATGCGCACCTGATCGACCCGAAAAAGAAACCCCGGGCCCGCAAGAGCCGCGAGGTGTTCTGCTACTTCGACAATGACATCAAAGTCCGCGCGCCCTATGACGCACGCCACCTGCTGGAGCGCTTCGAGCTGGACAAAGGCCTCGCCACCGCACCTGGTGTGCGCCCGGCCGAGGGAGTCTTGCCATGAGCATTCCAGAATCCACCGAAGCCGCCCGCGACCCGACCCAACGCCCGGCCCAGAGTCTTGAGCGGGTCAGCCGTTTCACCGTTCTGACGGTCAACACCCATAAAGGCTTCACTGCCCTGAATCGGCGTTTCATCCTGCCGGAACTGCGCGAAGCGGTGCGCAGCGTGTCCGCCGACGTGGTGTTTTTGCAGGAGGTCCACGGTACCCACGAGCAGCATCCCCAGCGCTACAGCAACTGGCCGAGCATGCCGCAATACGAATTTTTAGCCGACACCCTCTGGCCGCAATTCGCCTACGGGCGCAACGCCGTGTACCCGGCGGGCGACCACGGCAACGCGCTGCTGTCGAAATTCCAGATCATTCGCCACGACAACCTGGACGTGTCCATCAGCGGCCATGAAAGCCGCGGCATGCTCCACAGCGTCCTGCGCCTGCCGGGTGAAGAAGGGCTGCAAGTCCACGCCATTTGCGTCCACCTGGGGCTGCGCGAAGTCCATCGCGTCGAGCAACTCAAGTTGCTTTGCCAACGCCTGAGCGAGTTACCGCCCGAGGCGCCGGTGATCGTTGCCGGCGACTTCAACGACTGGCTCGGCAAGGCCAGCGCCCTGCTCGAACCTTGCGGCTTGCGCGAGGTGTTCGCCGAGCACGGGGGCAAACCGGCCCGCAGCTTTCCGGCACGCCTGCCGATCCTGCGCCTGGACCGCATCTACGTGCGCAACCTCAAGGCCCATCACCCCAAAGTATTAAGTGTCAGGCCTTGGTCGCACCTTTCCGACCACGCCCCGTTGTCGGTGGAGATCGAATTATGAGCGCGACGATGAACAAGGCGACCGTGGAGCAGGTCGAGGTGCCGCCCTCCGAGCGCAATCCAGCGCTGGCTGATATTGAATATGGCTGGCACGGCAACAACCGCGTCACGCTCCTGGAAAACGGCGAGGAATATTTCCCCCGGGTATTCGAGGCCATTCGCCGGGCAGAAACAGAAATTCTGCTGGAGACTTTCATTCTGTTCGAGGACAAGGTCGGCTACGAACTGCGGGATCTGTTGGTGGACGCCGCCCACCGAGGCGTGCGCATCACCGTGAGCCTCGACGGTTTTGGCTGCGGCGAGCTGACCACCGAATTCCTGGAATCCCTGAGCGAAGCCGGGGTGCGCCTGCAAATGTTCGACCCCGCGCCCCGGCACTTGGGGATCCGAACCAACTGGTTCCGTCGCCTGCACCGCAAGATCGTGGTAGTGGACGGGGTGATTGCGTTCATCGGCGGGATCAACTTTTCCGCTGACCACCTGGGCGATTTCGGCCCCGAGGCCAAGCAGGATTATTCAGTAGAGGTCAAAGGCCCGGCGGTGGTCGACATCCACCATTTCGCGCTGTTGCAAAGCGGTCGCCCCGCCCGGGCCAAGTATTGGTGGCAACGGCGCCGCAGCCGACGCTCCGAGTTGGCCTTCAATGATCACGACGGCCAGGTGCGCCTGGTCTATCGGGACAATCACGAACATCAGACCGACATCGAAGAGGTCTACCTGCAAGTGCTGCGCAGCGCCCAGCGGCGGGTGGTGATTGCCAACGCCTACTTTTTCCCTGGTTATCGGCTGCTGCGCGAGATCCGCAATGCAGCGCGGCGCGGCGTGGAGGTGCGGCTGATCCTGCAAGGCCAGCCGGACATGATGATCGCCAAGCTCGCGGCGCGGATGCTCTACAGCTATCTGCTCAAGGCCGGTGTGGTGATTTACGAATATTGCGAGCGACCGTTGCACGGCAAAGTCGCGCTGGTGGACGAGGACTGGAGCACCGTCGGTTCGAGCAATCTCGACCCGCTGAGTTTGTCCCTGAACCTGGAAGCCAACGTGCTGATCCGTGACCGGGCGTTCAACCGTGAGCTGTTCGAACGCCTCGACTACCTGGGCCGCAACCATTGCACCGTCATGCCCGAAAACCATGCCCCGCGGGGCCTGCTGTGGCGCATGACCATCGGGTTCATGGTGTTCCACTTCTTGCGCCACTTCCCCTCATGGGCCGGTTGGCTGCCGGCCCATAAACCACGTTTGAAACCTTTTTCGCCGCCAACGGCGGTGCGGAGCGAATCCCATGAACCACTCTGACGCGCGCACCGCGCCGAGAGACGCCCACGCGCCGGAGCAGACCAAGCCCGCGTCGCGCTGGAGCCGTTGGAAACGACCGCTGACCCTGGCTTTCTTCCTCCTGCTGATCGCGCTGTTCACCACCCTGGCCCGGCGCATCGACTGGTCCGAAGTGTTCGCCACCCTCGCCGATTTCAAGCTGCGCACCCTGATCATCGCTGCGGCGCTGACCCTCGCCAGCTTCATCACTTACGCCGGTTTCGACCTGATTGGCCGTACCTACATCCGTCAGAAACTGGGCTGGCGGCAGATCTTGCCGGTGGGGGTGATCAGTTATGCCTTCAACCTCAACCTCAGTGCCTGGGTCGGCGGCATCGCCATGCGCTATCGGCTGTATTCGCGATTGGGGGTCAGCACCGGAAATATCGCCAAGATCCTCGGGCTGAGCCTGGCCACGAACTGGTTCGGCTACATGACCCTGGCGGGTGTAGTGTTCAGCAGCGGCCTGGTGACGATGCCGCCGGGCTGGAAGTTGAGCAGCAATGCGCTGCAAGGCGTGGGCGTGCTGTTGCTGCTGGTGAGTGCCGGGTATCTGTTGGCGTGCCGGTTCTCCAAGCGTCGGGCCTGGACGGTTCGCGGCATGGAAATCAACCTGCCGTCGCTGCGCATGGCCGTGCTGCAACTGGCGCTGGGGGCGCTGAACTGGTCGCTGATGGCCGCAGTGATTTTCACTTTGCTGCCAAGCAAGCTGGATTATCCGGTGGTGCTCGGGGTGTTGCTGATCAGCAGTATCGCCGGGGTCATCACCCACATTCCGGCGGGGCTTGGGGTATTGGAAGCGGTGTTCATCGCCCTGCTGCAGCATGAGGTGTCGCGGGGCAGCCTGCTGGCGGGGCTGATTGCCTACCGGGCGATCTATTTCATCCTGCCGTTGCTGATCACAGTGGTGATATATCTGGTGATCGAGGCGAAGGCGAAGGCGTTGCGGGTCAAGCCGGGGCTCAAGCGGTGAATACTTGAGAGACAAATTGCCAGTGCCGCCCTCTTCGCGAGCAAGCCCGCTCCCACACACGATCGCCGGTTAACGCACTTTTATGGCACTTGCACAAAATTTGTGGGAGCGGGCTTGCTCGCGAAGGGGCCGGCACGGACGACACAAAATTTCGGATCACCGCGCCTGGATGATACTCAACCGCTCTCCCACCACCATTTCCGTGATCCAGTCCACGAGGATCGAGGTGTAGGCCTGTTGTGACACGGGGTCACTCAAGGCATGGTCGGCGCCGTCGATGATCCGGTGAGTCAGCGAATGGGTCTGCTGGCAGGCGGCCCGGTAGCTCATGATGGTGGCGTGGGGCACATGATCGTCGGTCTCCGACTCCACCAGCAGCACATCCCCGGTAAATTGCGAGCAGGCATGCAAGGCGCGGTTGGTGTCGGCGTGCACCAAGGTGCTGCGGTAATCCAGCAGATCGCTTTTATCCAGGTCGCGCTTGGCCGTGTGCCATTGCTCGTCGCGGTACAGCGCCGGCACGCGCAGCGCCAGCCAGCGCACCGGTCGCAGCGATGTCAGGATCGAGGCCAGGTAGCCGCCGTAGCTGGTGCCCACCACGGCGATTGCCGAAGTGTCCAGGGCTGGATGGGCCAGCAGCCGATCATAGGCCGCCAGCAGGTCGCGCAAATTGTCTTCCCGGGTGACCCGGGACAAGGGAATTCCCGCCCCGCCCGTGTGCCCGCGTAAGTCGAACGTCAGGCACACGCAGCCCAGGCCGGCGATGCCCTTGGCCCGCTCCAGGTCGCGCTGTTGGCTGCCGCCCCAGCCGTGCACGAACAACACGCCGGGGACCTTGGATTTGGGACTCAGGAAAGTCCCGTTCATGTGCTCGTCATCAATGGGAATCTGAATGGTCTCGCTTCTAGCCGTCATGGGAATGAACCGTTACGTATTTGAGTAAAAAGTCACCGTGTTCCGCTGGGCCTCGATACACCTCCTTGGCCCCGGCCGGCAGCGGCTGGTCGAGGTAGGTTTCCACTGAAGAGACGCGTACCGCGCCGATGGAGGGGTCCTCGACAAACGCTTGCAGAGCCGCCAGCTCAGCACTGCTGGCCCCGCCCATGCGCCACGATTGTTCCAGCACACCGCCACGGGGCTGCCCGCCGGCATCGATGCCTTGGGCGATGTCGTAATTGCGCCGGGAAGCAAAAAAACCCGGGTAGGCCTGGCTGGCGGCGTCGTCGAACACTTGGGCCAGGCGCACCGCCTCGCGCACATCGTCTGGCAGCTCAAGCCTGAGCAACTCGATGTAGCCGCCCTGCGCCACCAACAGGTCCGAACCGCCGTATACCTCCAACCCTTCGTTGTCGTGGGTCAGATGCTGCACACCGCAATAGCTCAGGACCTGGCCATTGATGAAGCTCTGGCCGACGCTCTGGGTCTTGACCTCGCTGAGGTTCTGCTCCAGCACCACACCCTCGCGAAACAGCGCCTGGGCATCAGGCCGGGCGGCAACTTCGTCGAACTGCCCCAGGCTCTTGATCACGCGTTGGTCGCGTCCGGCGCTGGCATGGATCGGCTTGAGACGGATCGGCCCGGTGTAGAGCAAATGCTCGGCGGCCGGGCGCGCATCCTTGAGGGAAAAAACCGTCACACCATCCAGCACCGCGCCCCGGATCAACTTGGAAAACAACGGCGACCAGCCGATCGGCGCGACCGCCTGCTTATTCAGCAGACCGTGGGCGATTGCCTTGGTGCAAATGAAATCATGCTCGACGAAACCGCCCCACAGGTCCTCCGGTCCCTTGATCCCCAACCGTCGCGCGGCCTCGGCGCCGATCAGGGTCTGGGTGGGCAGCAGATACACATCCTGCCCGGCAGGTTGTTGCCCGTCATGGCTGCCGCCGTACTCCAGTCCCAGGATCTGCGCCAGCCAACGGGCCAGCGCACGATTGGTTTCGACTTCATGGAGCGGCGCGTGAGGGTTGACCGAATAGGCCATTACCGTTTTGCTGCGATTGACTGGCGTCATGCGTTGCCTATCTCCTGCTCTCGATGGCTGTAGAGAAAGGGGTGCAGAGATCAGGCCAACGGTGGATCGGACCGGGACGGTCCAGCAAGCGGGCGTTATCGCGGAAATTGATAGCCAGTGGCCTGCGACATTCTGCACGACCTGGCCTGAACATCTGGCAAATTGCACGATGGGATGGGCGCCCAACCATCACAGGGCCCAAATCGTACCTCAGACTTTGGACACGCTCGGTGGACTCACCCCAAACCTCGTCCGGTAATCACTTGGCGCCAGCCCGGTGATTTTCTTGAACAGAGCCCGAAAAGCGCTGGGGTCCTGATAACCGACGGTCCAGGCGATATGGTCAATGGTGCCATTGGTGAATTCGAGCATTTCCCGGGCCTTGCCGACGCGCAGGTGCTGGCAATACTCGGTGGGCTTGAGCCCGGTGGCGGCGCGGAATCGACGCAGGAACGTGCGCTCCTCCAACCCGGCACGCTCGGCCATCGTACTCAAGGATACGTCCACCGCACCGCTGCCTTGCAGCCAGTGCTGGACCTTGAGGATGGCTGAATCGCCGTGCCCGAGGATCGGCGCGAAATTGCTGCCGCACTGGCTCGCGCTGTCGCTGTGCTCGATCACCAGAAAACGCGCCGTAAGCGTAGCAATGCTCGGGCCGAGCAGGCGGTCCACCAACCGCAGCCCAAGCTCCGACCAGGCCATCAGCCCGGCAGTGGTGATCAGGTCACCGTCGTCGACGATGGGTTTGTCGGCGTTGAGCTTGATCCTTGGATAACGCGCGGCGAAGCTCTTGGCCGAAGTCCAGTGGGTGGTGGCGCTGCGTCCGTCGAGCAAGCCGCTTTCGGCCAGCAGAATCGAACCTACGCAGACCCCGCCCAACACGGTGCCACCGGCGTGCTGCGCGCGCAGCCAATCCATCAAGCCCCGGGAGGCCTGGCCTTCGTTAAAACCGCCCAGGGAAGGTGGAATGAGCAACGCGACCAGCTTGCCCGCCGGGCCGGTTTCGCTGTCGAACACCCGCTGCGGGGCCTCGCCGTTTTCCGCCCGCCAGTGACTCACCCGCAGCCTCGGCAACTGGGCGCTGGCCTGCTCGGCGGCGATCCTCTGCGCCACGGCAAACAGGTCGGTCAAGCCGTGCACTGCCGCCAATTGCACGCCGGGATAAAGCAGCACCCCAAGTTCGGCAATTGCCCTTTCCTGCGTCATTGTCAGTTTTCCCTCGCTTATTGTCGTTGCGGCCAATCCTCGAACGGCCGGCAAAAGCCAATACTGGCTCCACTCCAACCTGATCAAGGAAGCCCCCATGTCCAAGCAAGCGCTCATCGTAGTCGATATCCAGAACGACTACTTCCCTAACGGAAAATGGCCACTGGTCGGTGCCGAAACCGCCGCCGACAACGCTGCGAAGCTGATCGAAGCCTTTCGGCAGGCCGGGGATCACGTGGTGCATATCCGCCACGAATTCACATCCGATTCCGCGCCATTCTTCACACCGGGTTCCGAAGGCGCCAAGTTGCATCCCAAGGTGCTCAACCGCGCCGAAGAACCGGTGGTGCTCAAACATTTCGTCAATTCGTTTCGCGAGACCGAGCTGCAAGCCATCCTCGACCAGCACGGCATCGAGCAATTGGTAATCGTCGGCAGCATGAGCCACATGTGCGTCGATGGCGTCACCCGGGCCGCAGCTGACCTGGGCTATAGCGTCACGGTCATTCATGACGCCTGCGCCACCCTCGATCTGGAATTCAACGGTGTCGTTGTCCCGGCCGCCCAGGTGCACGCGGCGTTCATGGCGGCGCTGGGGTTTGCTTATGCGAGTGTGGTGAGCACGGAGGCGTTTTTGGCTGGCACTCTATAAATACCCGGAAAATCCAATAAACCGCGCTTCGTCGCCGAAGTGCGGTTTTGTCTCAAGCAATAGCGGTGTGCCTGGAAGCGATCAAATCTCCAGTATTGGCAACAACCTCGGCATGGTCGCTACGAACCCCATCTGCTGCGCTCCGCGCACAAGCCCTTTCAATTTCTCGCCGCTCGCCTGGTCAGCGTCCCGCAGCCACTGCCCCGCCACACCGATCAACCGCACATGATGATAGATCCAGGCACACGAGGCCGACTCGGGCAATGCCGCCATTTGCTGGCCATGCCAGATCGCCTGTTCGATATTGCCCGCCAACAAGCAGGTTTCAGCGGCGGCCACGCGAAAGCGCAAGGCATTGTGGGCCAGACAGGCTTGAGCGAGCTGGGCTTCGCCCTTCGACAAGGCCTGCTGGCTGAGCTGCTCGTCTTCGCTGATCATCGCCAGGCTGCCGTAGACCCAGGGTCCGATGTAACGCTGAATCTCGAAGCGTTCCACCAGGCTCACCGCTTCCATGATCAATGTCTGTGCCAGCCCACGCTCGCCCTGGCGCAACGCCACCCGCGCCAACCCTTCCAGCAGGATCGCCTCGAAACGGTTGGCGCCAAGGCTGCGCGCCAGCACCAGGGCGCAGCTCAGCTCTTGCTCTGCCAACGAATCCTGGCCGCCCGCCACCAGTACCCAGGCCGCAGTCAATCGCGAAAATATCTGCGCTCGATGATTGCCCTGCCGGGCGCTGTGTTCGATGGCCTCCATGGCATCACGCAAGGCTGGTTCCGGCTGGCCCAAGTAGAATCGCGCCGATCCCCGGGCACTGCGATTGCCCGCTTCCACGAGTGCCAGCCCATTGCGCTCGCACAGGCGCACGCACTGGTCGAAGACTTCATAGGCGGTCTGCATGCGTCCTTGCGCGTAGTAGGAATCGCCAATGCCACTCAAGGCCTTGGCCTCGGTCTCCAGATCTCGGCCGATGCGGGCGAAGGACAAGGCCTGTTCATGAAGCCGGCGACATTCGACGTAATCGCCCCGTGGAAAGTAGATGTTTCCACGCAAGTGGTTCAACCGGGCCAATGCTGTATGGGCCTGCATGGCCCGGGCGATGGGCAGCATGTCCTCGATCAGGCGCTCCTCCTCGTCCAGGCAATCGAGGGTATTGAGGGCTGCCGCCAGCCCCAGCGCGGAGTCGATCTGATCCTGCGGCTGGTTGGCCAATCTCAATGCCCGCTGAAAATGCGCCCGGGCATCCACGGTCTGGCCCAGGCCCGAACATGCCTGGCCGCACAACAACGCGAAGGTAAAATCGTTCTGCGCGCGTTCGGCAAACACCGAACATTGCCGCGCCAGCGCAAGAACGCTGTCGTACTGGCAGGCCAGCCGTTTTTCGCCCATGGCGACCAACAGCGCATCGAACGCCGCCGGATCGCTGGCCCGTAACAGATGCTGGGCATAAAGCATGCGGTCGCGCGTGCGGTAGAGATTCGCCACCTCACCGTGCAACTGCTCGCGGAGCAACGTTGGCATTGCATCGTAGAGGCAGTGCATGACCAGATCGTGGACAAACAGAAAGCTGCCTGGCTCGACCTCCCGCAGCAGGCCCAGGCGCATGTCCGCCGTTGGCAGATAAGCGGGCTGCCCCAGCGCTTGGCGCCACAGCGTCAGTTCGAAGCGACTCCCCAGCACGGCGGCGTAATGCAGGGCGCGACGCTGCTCGGCGGCCAGTTTGTCAACGCGGGTCTGGACCAGATGTCGCAGGCTGTCGGGGAAAACACCCTGCGGGCTCGACAGCAGTTGCGTCAGATACAGCGGATTGCCTTGGGCACGAGCGACGCATTCAGACCGGTAGCGCGGATCGACTTCGGTGAATTGCTCCGCCAGGACCGTGGCCTCCCGCACCCGGATCGGCGCAATGTCGAGCAGACTCATCGGGCGGGAAGAATGCGCACGGATTTCGCCCTCCAGCGGGTCACCTTCGGGACGGGACGTCAGCAGCCAGACGACCGGCGCTTCGTCAGTGGCATCGAGCAGCCTGCCGAGCAACGTAAACAGCGTGGCATCGCCCCAATGCAGGTCTTCGAGGCAGATCAACAAAGGCTGCTGCACCGCAATGCGCAGCAACACGTCGAGCAAGGCCTGGAAAAGCCCTTGGGTACGGGCCTGGTTGCTCATCTCGCCATAAAGGATGGGGGGGTCGATAGACGCCACGCCCGCCAGCACTTGCAAGAACATTCGATGCTCGGCAGCCACTTTCAGGAGAGACATCGCGGCGTCCAACTGCGACACGCTAACGGGCGACGCTTCACCCAGCGCGAGCAGACTGGTCACCAGTTGTCCCAAGGGCCAGAGACTGTTGTCCATGCCGAAATCCAGCACATCGCCGCGATGGCAGGCAAAGCCACGCTGCCGGGCCATTTCAGAAAACTCGCTGACCAGCCGGGTCTTACCGATGCCCGCCGTGCCACGCAAATAAACGATGTGTCCGTCCTGGCACTCCTGGGTGGCCTCGATCACCGCCTTGAACTGCAGTAGCTCGATAGCCCGCCCCACCAACGGACGTGATGCATTTTCATCAAGGCTGCGCGGACGCAGGCATTTGCGATAGGCCTGAAACTCATCATCGGTAGAGGAAAATTCAAACCGTGCAGTGAGCTGTTCCAGCAGGTTCTGCGCAACATACACCGGCGCATGCCCATGACGATCCAGCAGTGACTTTTGCGCAAACAAGACAGGCTCGGCCTCCTGCCCCGTGGTTTCGACACTCAGTCGCACAAGCCGCAGCAACAAGGCATGCCCGGGCGCTACGAACTGTTCCCGACTCAGCGCCAGCGCACAAAGCAGCCCCCGCTCACTATCGCTGCGATACGCCTGTGGAGAACCGAACTGGGCGATCACCACATCCTGGGTCAACCCCACTGGCACTCCGCCGAACTGACGCACCAGTCGCTCGATTTCATCCAAGAACGCCTTGGCTGGCAGCCCATCGATCCGAAAGGACAGCTCAAGCACGTAGCGGATGACGCTGTCATCGACCTGTTTGCGCGCCTGTTGCACAAAAGCCGTCTGGTGCAGCTCGCTCATCGTTTGTTGGATATGCACCAAAGCCGCCGAGGCGGGATCGCCCAACAGCGCACTCACATCGACCCCGAAGGCCGTCGCCAGGTGCCGAGCGGTACGGTAAAGCACCGGCTTGCCGGTTTCGGCGCGCTTGATGGAGGCGATCGAGACGCATAAATGCCGGTTCAGGCAGGCTTCTGCCAGGGTTTCCTGGCTCAGGCCATGCTGTTTACGCAGCCCTTTCAACGACACAGCGTCCAGCAGAACACGACCGTCGGATATCGAGGCATCGCGCTTGGGCAGGACCGCAAAGGTGTTGTGTCGCAAGTCCATGGCGATAGCCCTTCCATCCTGGGACGACGGCAGCCGATCGAGTGTACTCCTGCGGCTCTCTCCGGGTTACTGAAAGATGGCATTTGGCCTGATACCAAACTGATACCGGACTGACACCGCTCTGGACTGTCCGGTTATCACGAGCCTCCAGATACTCAATCCCATCAATTGGCACCCAATTGATACAACCTGAGTATGGGAGAAAGGCGATGAGCGATGGACTGATGGGCAACTCGAGCAACGACCCGCGAGACATCGGCGGCTCGCAACTACTGGGGCGAGGGCTGAATCGGCTCGATTGGGCCCATGAAAGCAAGGAATGCCAAAAGGTCGGTGATACCGAGTCGGGCAAACGGGCCGTGGCGTACAAACAGACGTCTTATAACGTGGGCAAGAACGTCACCATGAGCACCGTGGTCGCCCAGGACAACTTCGTGACGGAGACGTTTACCTCCCGCGACGAGTACGAACGTCACACCCAGTCGAGTGTCGAGGCGGCCGGCAAGTACGGTGCCTTTTCCGCCGGTTTCAAGGTCACCTTCGGCAGCGACATCAAAACCTTCGAAGAACGTGAGGCAGCGCTGTACAGCCACACAGCACGGTTGTGGAAACTGACTCTAGCGGTCAACCCAGAGAATGCCACCGACACCTTCAAGGCACGCATTACTGATCTGCCCAAAACCTTTGAGGCAAGCGCTCCGAAGCCATTCTTCGATTTCTTCGTTGATTTCGGTGTCGATATTGTCAGCGAGGTGACCGTCGGTGGCTCGCTGAACTATGCAATGACTGCACTCAAGACCTACCTCAGCCAGACCAACACCCTCGATGCGATGGTCAAGGCTGAGTACGGCGCATTCGTCAGCGGCAGCGCATCGACCTCGATTTCGGAAACGGTCAAGAAAAACCTGGCCCATCGCAACGCGAACCTGACCACCCAGGGCGGTGCGCATTCGATCCGTTTCAATGGGGTTGACCCTAGCAACTGCAACGCAGATTTCGCCAAATGGCGTGAGTCGCTGGCCGATGATCCCAAGGTCGTGGAGTTGAAACTTTCACCGGTCTACCTCTTCGCCAAGGGCGGCGAGACGCGTACGGCGCTGGAGCAGGCCTACCAGTGGTACACCAGCTATAAGGCGGAAATCGACGCGAACTGGCAGGAGTCGGTGATCGTTCTAGGCCGCTCCGACCAACTCATGACCTCCGTCGCCACGGCGACCGGCCCCGCCCTGCGGATGGTATTCGTCAATAACAAGAGCAAGGAAACCAGCGAAACGTTTCACACCCCACCGGCAACAACTGCATCCACCGAGGACTTTGAAAAGTTCTGGGATGCGCTGGCTCTGATGCTGAAACAGAAAACCGGACACAAATTGTTGATGGCCACTGAACGCTGGCCCCGCGACAACCGCTACTACCCGACACGTGCCATGCGTGAGGCCCTGCGGCTCAACGGTGCCAGCGACCAGGCGCTCAAGCGCTGGGAGTCCCTGACCAAGCACATGCAGCCTAACCCTTTGGCCGGCCTCACTTACGTGTTGGCGGGGAATAACCTGGAAGTGCCGGGCGTCGACGGGCTCATCGCCGGTTTCGGCCAGGCGGGCAAGGACCTCAACCCGACGGTGAGAGTCAAGGCGCGCCTTTCCCATGACTCCTTCGGCAACGTCAAGCTGGTGCAAACGGAGAAGACCGATGAAGACCCCTGCACCGTGCTGTACATCGTGCGCAACAACACCGACACCAAACCGGCGCTGGCCTGCGACCCGCAGAACAAGACCCGCATTGCCATGCAAACGCCAGACAGGCACAACCCGGGGCAATTCTGGTACATCCCCGAACTGGAAAAACCTTATCCGGAAATCAACCATCCGGTCCTGTTGATCAATTATGAGACCGGAACGTGTCTGCAAGGCATGCACGACCGGAGCGACTGCCGTCTCAAGCCCATTGAACCGGGTCGCCAGCAAGACGACGTGATCTGGGACCGGCGCGGCGATGAGGTGTTCCATCTGTTGATGGTCTACTACTGGATGGACGCCTTGTGCCTGACCCAGGTGGAAAAGCGCGCCGCAGTCCGGCCTTGGCGCGAACCGCACGGCATGGATTGGTTGCGCGAGCAGCATCGTCCGTACAGTTGATACCCAATAGCTACATCCCTGTGGGAGCGAGCTTGCTCCCGCAGGTTCGTTGGGCGATTGAACACCCTCCCTTTAGCCCTCTTGCGTGCGTGGTCCCATACGATGCAAGTCTTCAACAGCGTTCCCTTTATCGGCGACGGCGTGGAAACAGCGCTCGATCCCCGTCGATTCCCCTACCTATTCAACGACCATGGCTTGGCGCAGCCGAGTGCCCAAGTGCGCGGCAACCTGATTCCGCTCAGCCCCGAGAACCCGGCCCTGTCCCTGGGCACTCGCTACACCGGCATCAGTTGGAGCGACCGTGAGGTTCCCACGAGCGCCGGCCCCTACTGGATCAAGACGTTCGATTTCCACGCCGGCGAAGTGCATTACGCACCGATCCGGGCAACCAAGGAAACGGCGCAAGCCTTCGGCATGACTCTGCTCGGCAACGGCGAATGCCTGCGTTTCGAGTATGACCAGTTGATCCTCGGCCAATATACCTACGGCAAATGGGCAGGCCATCAATCGCCCTACCTGGGCCCTGCGCACCAACGCGAGTTGCTGACCTACAACCCGACCGACCTTGAATACCACAACTTTCCCCACGCGTTTTTTTCCCGCTACGGGCGCTTGCCGCTGGTAATCAGCGTCGCCCGCTGGCGGCCTGGGTCGAGGGAGATTTATCTGGCTGACCTGTGGGTCCAGCCGGGCGATGCATTGGTCTTGCCGCCCAAGCATTACCCCGACATTGCCCCCAGTGACGCCCACGGCATCGAAAACTGGCCGGTCGTCGTGGACATGCATGGCAACCGAAACTCGGCGCTGGCCTGCTGGTTCGGGGAAGGTGAGGACTGCTTGCTGACGGAGACGATCCTGGCCAATTCGACCTTGATGGCCTCTCCGCAAGGCAAACCGCACTACCACGAGGAGACGACGCCGACGCGGCATGAAATACTAGCCAATTATCGGCCGTGAGGCGACTGCACGGCAGGCAGGCAGGCACGAAAAATCTGGATGATGTAGCCCAGGAAGAACCGCTGGACCGGGTCTGTGCCAAAAAAAAACCCAAGCGCAAGACGCTTGGGTTTTTAGAGAGACTAGCTGAGGCAGGTATCAGAACGGAATATCGTCATCAAAGCTGTCGAAATCCGGAGCCGGTTGCGGCGCGGCCTGCTGCGGAGCTGGGCGTTCGCGTTGTGGCTGTGGAGCCGACGACTGCTGCGGACGTGGCGCCTGCTGGCGTGGAGCCGACTGCTGGTAGTTGTTGCCACCTTGCTGCTGGTCACCCTGTGGACGGCCGCCCAGCAGTTGCATGGTGCCTTGCATGTCGACCACGATTTCAGTGGTGTAGCGCTTGATGCCGTCTTTTTCCCATTCGCGGGTCTGCAGTTTGCCCTCGATGTACACCTGCGAACCCTTGCGCAGGTATTCGCCAGCGATCTCGGCCACCTTGCCGAACATCGACACGCGGTGCCATTCGGTCTTCTCGACCTTCTGGCCGGTCTGCTTGTCGGTCCACTGTTCGCTGGTCGCCAGACTCAGGTTGGTCACGGCGTTGCCGTTCGGCAGGTAGCGAACTTCGGGATCCTGGCCGCAAGTACCGACCAATATGACTTTGTTAACCCCACGGGCCATAACGTTCTCCTAGGCTTCGCACGCGTTCGGGGCCGGGTTGTTCACCAGGCGCTCAAGCGTCGCACGATCCAATAATTCGGTGTCCAGTTTGATATATACGGCCGCCTCGTCGGCGACCACCACTGCATCGGTTACTCCAACGACGGCCTTCAGGCGCTCGGTCAGGCCAGCCTCACGAATCGCCTCGGGCGATAAGGGCAAGCGCAGGCTCGTCACATAGGGAGGTTCGCGCATGGTAACAGCAAAGAGCAGCCAAAGTGCAGCCAGCGCGGCGCAACCCAGGAACACAACCGACAAACCGCCATGCTGGAACAGCCAACCGCCGAGGATCCCGCCCAACGCCGAGCCCAGGAATTGGCTGGTGGAATAAACCCCCATTGCCGTGCCCTTGCCGCCCGCCGGAGAAACCTTGCTGATCAGCGACGGCAGCGATGCCTCCAGGAGATTGAACGCGGTGAAGAACACCACCGTGCCGATCACCAAGGCTCGCAAGCTATCGCCGAACTGCCAGAAGAATAGCTCAGTGAGCATCAGCGTCACGACGGCGCCGAGCAAAACTCGTTTCATTTTGCGTCGTTTCTCGCCATAGATGATGAACGGGATCATCGCGAAAAACGAAATCAGCAATGCGGTCAGATAGACCCACCAGTGCTGTTCCTTGGGCAGGCCGGCCTTCTCCACCAGCGCCAGCGGCAAGGCCACGAAGCTGGACATCAGCATGGCGTGGAGCACGAAAATGCCCAGGTCCAGGCGCAACAGGTCCGGGTGCTTGAGCGTCGGGATCAGCGCCTGGCGAGCCACCCCGGATTCACGGTGCTGCAACGGCCCGGTGGAGCGCGGCACCATGAATGCGACGATCAGGATGCCTACGAGCGCCATCGCACCCGTCGCCAAGAACAATCCTGACAAGCCAAAGGCACGGGTCAGCAGCGGTCCTACGACCATGGCGACAGCGAACGACAGACCGATCGTCATGCCGATCATGGCCATGGCCTTGGTCCGATGCTGTTCGCGGGTCAGGTCCGACAGCAACGCCATGACCGCTGCGGAAATAGCGCCCGCGCCTTGCAGGACGCGTCCGGCGATCACGCCCCAGATCGAGTCGGCATTGGCCGCCAGCATGCTGCCCAGGGCGAAGACGATCAGCCCCAGGTAAATCACGGGACGCCGCCCGATACGGTCGGAAATGACCCCGAACGGAATCTGGAAAATCGCCTGGGTCAGGCCATAGGCGCCAATCGCCAGCCCGATCAGGGCCGGGGTCGCACCCGCCAGGTCCATGCCATAGGTCGCCAGCACCGGCAACACCATGAACATGCCCAGCATACGGAAGGCGAACACCAGGGCCAGACCGCTTGCCGCGCGTGTCTCGCCACTACTCATGCGTTCGCTGTGGGGATCGTGCATGGAAAAACCTCATGTGAACCGGCGGCGATTCTACCAGTCCCATCGATTGAGGGGGTATATGGCGACCGTTTGCCGCGCAGTCTTCATGTATGGCTGCAATCGCACCTTCAATAGTGTGCATCCATCCAGTATTTGCCCGTATACTCCTACGTTTTCGACGCCCGCCGAGCGAGGCCACTTTGGACAAGATCCTGATTCGTGGGGCCCGTACCCACAACCTGAAGAACATCGACCTGACCCTGCCACGGGAC
Organism: Pseudomonas sp. Q12-87; assembly: GCF_001269755.1. Lineage (NCBI taxonomy): Bacteria > Pseudomonadati > Pseudomonadota > Gammaproteobacteria > Pseudomonadales > Pseudomonadaceae > Pseudomonas > Pseudomonas sp. Q12-87. Next base: position 132,520 of record NZ_LHVI01000033.1, read on the forward strand.
AAACTGATCGTCATCACCGGCCTGTCCGGATCCGGCAAATCATCGCTGGCTTTCGACACCTTGTACGCCGAAGGCCAGCGACGCTATGTCGAGTCGCTGTCGGCCTACGCCCGGCAGTTCCTGTCGATGATGGAAAAACCCGACGTCGACACCATCGAAGGCCTGTCGCCGGCGATCTCTATCGAACAGAAGTCCACGTCCCACAACCCACGGTCGACGGTCGGCACCATCACCGAGATCTACGACTACCTGCGTCTGCTGTATGCGCGAGTCGGCATCCCTCGTTGCCCCGATCACGACATCCCCCTGGAAGCCCAGACCGTCAGCCAGATGGTCGACCTGGTGCTGGCCCAGCCGGAAGGCAGCAAGCTGATGTTGCTGGCGCCGGTGATTCGCGAGCGCAAGGGCGAGCACCTGATGGTTTTCGAGGAGCTGCGCGCCCAAGGCTTCGTCCGGGCCCGGGTCAACGGCAAGCTCTGCGAGCTGGACGAACTGCCGAAGCTGGACAAACAGAAGAAGCATTCGATCGATGTGGTGGTCGACCGTTTCAAGGTTCGCGCCGACCTGCAGCAGCGACTGGCCGAGTCCTTCGAGACGGCGCTGAAACTGGCCGACGGCATCGCCCTGGTGGCGCCGATGGACGACGAACCTGGCGAAGAGATCATCTTCTCCGCGCGCTTCGCCTGCCCGATCTGCGGCCACGCCATCAGCGAACTCGAACCCAAGCTGTTCTCCTTCAACAACCCGGCCGGCGCCTGCCCGACCTGCGATGGCCTGGGGGTCAAGCAGTTCTTCGACACCAAGCGCCTGGTGAACGGGGAACTCACCCTGGCCGAAGGCGCGATTCGCGGCTGGGACAGGCGCAACGTCTATTACTTCCAGATGCTTGGCTCCCTGGCAGCCCACTACAAGTTCAGCCTGGACAAGCCGTTCAACGAGTTGCCCGCCGACCAGCAGAAGTCCATCCTGCATGGCAGCGGCTCGCAGAATGTCGACTTCAAATACCTGAACGACCGCGGCGATATCGTCAAGCGCTCCCACCCGTTCGAAGGCATCGTGCCGAACCTGGAACGGCGTTACCGTGAGACCGAATCTGCCAGCGTGCGCGAAGAATTGGCCAAGTTCCTCAGCACCCAGCCTTGCCCCGATTGCCGTGGCACGCGCTTGCGTCGCGAGGCGCGGCACGTATGGGTCGGTGAGAAAACCCTGCCGGCGGTGACCAACCTGCCGATCGGCGATGCCACCGATTATTTCGGCGGACTGAAGCTCACCGGTCGTCGTGGCGAAATTGCCGACAAGATCCTCAAGGAAATCCGCGAGCGCCTGCAGTTCCTGGTGAATGTCGGCCTGGATTACCTGACCCTCGACCGCAGCGCAGACACCCTGTCCGGCGGCGAAGCCCAGCGTATCCGCCTGGCCAGCCAGATCGGCGCCGGCCTGGTGGGCGTGATGTACATCCTCGACGAGCCGTCCATCGGCCTGCACCAGCGCGACAACGATCGGCTGCTCGGAACCCTGAAGCACCTGCGGGACATCGGCAACACGGTGATCGTGGTCGAGCACGACGAAGACGCGATTCGCCTGGCAGATTACGTGGTGGACATCGGCCCGGGCGCGGGCGTGCACGGCGGGCATATCGTTGCCCAAGGCACCGCCGCCGAAGTCATGGCCCACCCTGACTCCCTGACCGGCAAATACTTGTCGGGCCGGGTGAAAATCAAGGTTCCGGCCAAGCGCACACCGCGCAACAAGAAATTATCCCTGACCCTCAAGGGTGCCCGCGGCAACAACCTGCGCAACGTCGACCTGGAAATCCCCATCGGCCTGCTGACCTGCGTCACCGGCGTATCCGGCTCCGGCAAGTCGACGCTGATCAACAACACCTTGTTCCCCCTCAGCGCCACGGCCCTGAACGGTGCCACGACCCTGGAAGCTGCCGCCCACGACAGCATCAAGGGCCTGGAGCACCTGGACAAGGTCGTTGACATCGACCAGAGCCCGATCGGCCGCACACCGCGCTCCAACCCGGCGACCTACACCGGTTTGTTCACGCCGATCCGCGAATTGTTCGCCGGCGTGCCGGAGTCTCGCTCCCGGGGTTACGGCCCGGGGCGGTTCTCCTTCAACGTCAAGGGCGGGCGCTGCGAGGCCTGCCAGGGCGACGGCCTGATCAAGGTGGAAATGCACTTCCTGCCGGACATTTATGTGCCCTGCGACGTGTGCAAGAGCAAGCGTTACAACCGCGAAACCCTGGAGATCAAGTACAAGGGCAAGAACATCCATGAGACCCTCGAGATGACCATCGAGGAAGCCCGGGTGTTCTTCGACGCGGTGCCGGCACTGGCGCGCAAGCTCCAGACGCTCATGGATGTGGGTTTGTCGTATATCAAGCTCGGGCAGTCGGCGACGACCTTGTCCGGCGGTGAAGCCCAGCGGGTCAAATTGTCCCGCGAGCTGTCCAAGCGCGACACCGGCAAGACCCTGTACATCCTCGACGAGCCGACCACGGGCCTCCATTTCGCCGATATCCAGCAATTGCTCGACGTGCTGCATCGCCTGCGCGACCACGGCAACACCGTGGTAGTGATCGAGCACAACCTGGACGTCATCAAGACCGCTGACTGGCTGGTGGACCTGGGACCGGAAGGCGGGTCCAAAGGGGGCCAGATCATCGCCGTAGGGACGCCTGAGCAAGTGGCCGACATGAAGCAGTCCTACACCGGTCATTACCTCAAGCCATTGCTGGAGCGTGATCGGGACTGATTCCACCTGCACATAAAAAAGCCCCTGCCATCTCATCAATGGCAGGGGCTTTTTTTGTTTTGTGGTCGCAGGTCAGAACTGCGATTGCAGGTAATTCTCCAAGCCGATCAGTTTGATCAGACCTAGTTGCTTCTCCAGCCAGTAGGTGTGGTCTTCTTCGGTGTCGTTGAGCTGGATGCGCAATATCTCGCGAGTCACGTAGTCGTTATGCTGCTCGCAGAGCTCGATGCCTTTGCACAGCGCCGCGCGGACTTTGTACTCCAGGCGCAAATCGGCGGCGAGCATGTCAGGGACCGTGGTGCCGACGTCCAAATCGTCCGGACGCATGCGCGGTGTGCCTTCGAGCATCAGAATCCGACGCATCAGTGCATCGGCATGCTGCGCCTCTTCTTCCATTTCATGGTTGATTCGCTCGTAGAGCTCGGTGAAACCCCAGTCCTCATACATCCGCGAATGGATGAAATATTGATCACGGGCCGCCAGCTCGCCGGTCAGCAACGTGTTGAGGTAATCGATTACGTCTGGGTGGCCTTGCATCGCCCTGCACCTTCACAAGCTTTCAAAGGTTGTAGTTTGAACCATGAAGCCCGCAAGGTCACTCGCCCATCGCAACAAAAGCGAAGAAAATCAGAGAAAACCAGCCTAAATAACGCAAAAACCGCCCTAATGAGGGCGGTTCTGCTTCTCGTTTAGACTTAGTTAAGCTGTACGCCCAACGCCTTTGCAATGCCTTCCCCATACGCGGCGTCTGCCTTGAAGAAGTGCTGCAATTGACGGTCGACGACATCCGGCGATACACCGCCCATCGCACCGGCAATGTTGCTGATCAACAGCGCCTTCTGCTCATCGTTCATCAAACGGAAGAGCGCACCGGCGTGACTGTAATAATCGGTGTCTTCGCGATGATCGTAACGATCCGCCGCGCCACTGAGGGCCAACGCCGGCTCGGCATAACGTGGAGCCTGTTTCGGTGCTTCCACGTAACTGTTGGGCTCATAGTTCGGCGCAGCGCCACCATTGCTGCCGAACGCCATGGCTCCGTCACGCTGGTAGGAGTTGACCGGGCTAAGCGGCGCATTCACCGGCAACTTCTGGTGATTGGTGCCAACACGGTAGCGATGCGCATCGGCGTAGGCGAATACGCGACCCTGTAGCATACGGTCTGGAGAGAGGCCGACGCCGGGAACCATATTGCTCGGTCCGAAGGCTGCCTGCTCGACTTCAGCAAAGTAGTTCAGCGGGTTACGGTTGAGCTCGAGCTCGCCCACTTCGATCAACGGAAACTCTTTCTGCGACCAGGTCTTGGTTACGTCGAAGGGGTTTTCGTAATGCGCAGCAGCCTGGGCCTCGGTCATGATCTGGATGCAGACGCTCCATTTCGGAAAGTCACCGCCCTCAATGGCATTGAACAGATCCCGTTGGGCGTAATCCGGATCGGTACCCGCCAGCCGTGCAGCCTCGGCCGGTGCAAGATTCTTGATCCCTTGCTTGGTCTTGTAGTGCCACTTCACCCAGTGACGCTCACCCTGGGCATTGATCAGACTGTAGGTATGGCTGCCGAAACCGTGCATATGACGGTAGCCGTCAGGAATACCACGGTCAGAGAACAGGATGGTGATCTGGTGCAGCGCCTCGGGCGAGTGCGACCAGAAATCCCACATCATCTGGGCGCTCTTCAGATTGCTTTGAGGCAGACGCTTCTGGGTGTGGATGAAATCCGGAAATTTCAGCGGGTCGCGAATGAAGAATACAGGGGTGTTGTTGCCAACAATGTCCCAGTTGCCTTCTTCGGTGTAGAACTTCAAGGCGAAACCGCGCGGATCACGCTCAGTGTCTGCAGAACCACGCTCGCCACCCACGGTAGAGAACCGCAGAAAGGTTGGCGTCTGCTTGCCGACCGACTCGAACAGCTTGGCACTGGTGAATCGGGTAATGTCTTGGGTTACGGTGAATGTGCCGTAGGCACCCGACCCTTTGGCGTGCACGCGACGTTCAGGAATGTTTTCGCGGTTGAAGTGAGCCAGCTTCTCGATCAGATGAAAATCGTCGAGCAAAAGCGGCCCCCGCGGGCCAGCGGAGCGAGAGTTCTGGTTATCGGCGACTGGAGCGCCGCTGGCGGTCGTAAGCGTTTTGGTCTGGCTCATGCTCAATCTTCCTGGGTCGGGTCTTCGAACTGCCGGCTAATCGGCTGGAAAGGAGTATTGACCATGTTAGTGACAGTATCCAAATTCATTAAATCATGGACATCGATAGTCATTATCTAACGCTTAGGACTTGCCCATAGCGGAGCCAGCCGAAACGCCTTTTCCGCTTTTCTATCGGGCACAAAAAACCGGGCACATGGCCCGGTTCTTTGTATGTTGCCGACTTACTCAGCGGATACAGCTTCACCGCTGGTAGCACGATCAACCAACTCGACGTACGCCATAGGCGCGTTGTCGCCAGCACGGAAACCGCACTTGAGGATGCGCAGGTAGCCACCCTCACGGGTAGCGTAACGCTTGCCCAGGTCGTTGAAGAGCTTACCAACGATAGCTTTCGAACGAGTACGGTCGAAAGCCAGACGGCGGTTAGCCAGGCTATCTGTCTTGGCCAGAGTGATCAGCGGCTCAGCAACGCGGCGCAGTTCTTTGGCTTTCGGCAGTGTAGTTTTGATCAGCTCGTGCTCGAACAGCGACACCGCCATGTTTTGGAACATGGCCTTGCGGTGCGAGCTGGTGCGGCTCAGGTGACGACCACTTTTACGATGACGCATGGTTCATTCCTTACCAAACACAACGTTCGGTGATTACGACGATCAGGCAGTCGCCTTGTCGTCCTTCTTAAGACTTGCAGGCGGCCAGTTGTCGAGGCGCATGCCGAGGGACAGACCGCGGGAGGCCAGAACGTCCTTGATTTCAGTCAAGGATTTCTTGCCAAGGTTCGGAGTCTTCAACAGCTCTACTTCGGTGCGCTGGATCAGGTCACCAATGTAGTAGATGTTTTCCGCCTTAAGGCAGTTAGCCGAACGTACAGTCAGTTCCAGATCGTCAACCGGGCGAAGCAGGATCGGATCGATCTCGTCTTCCTGCTCAACAACCACTGGCTCACTGTCACCTTTGAGGTCGACGAACGCAGCCAACTGCTGTTGCAGGATGGTTGCAGCGCGGCGGATAGCCTCTTCAGGATCCAGGGTACCGTTGGTTTCCAGATCAATAACCAGCTTGTCCAGGTTGGTACGCTGCTCGACACGGGCGTTTTCCACCACGTATGCGATACGGCGAACCGGGCTGAACGAAGAGTCAAGCTGCAAGCGACCGATGCTGCGGCTTTCGTCTTCATCGCTCTGACGCGAGTCTGCCGGTTCATAACCACGACCACGAGCTACGGTGAGCTTCATGTTCAGGGCGCCGTTAGACGCCAGGTTAGCGATTACGTGATCGGGGTTAACGATCTCGACATCATGATCCAGCTGAATATCGGCAGCGGTAACCACCCCCGAACCCTTCTTCGACAAGGTCAGCGTAACTTCGTCACGACCGTGCAGCTTGATAGCCAGGCCTTTAAGGTTCAACAGGATTTCAATTACGTCTTCCTGTACACCTTCGATGGCGCTGTACTCATGGAGCACACCGTCAATCTCGGCCTCGACTACTGCACAGCCGGGCATTGAGGACAACAAGATGCGGCGCAGCGCGTTGCCCAGGGTGTGGCCGAAACCACGCTCGAGAGGCTCGAGTGTGATCTTGGCGCGGGTTGGACTGACAACCTGCACATCAATATGGCGGGGTGTCAGGAACTCATTTACCGAAATCTGCATGGATGCACCTATTTTCTAGCCCTTACTTGGAGTAGAGCTCGACAATCAGGCTTTCGTTGATGTCGGCGGACAGATCACTGCGAGCAGGAACGTTCTTGAAAACGCCCGACTTCTTCTCAGTGTCTACTTCTACCCATTCTACGCGGCCACGTTGGGCACACAGATCGAGAGCTTGGACAATGCGAAGTTGGTTCTTTGCTTTCTCGCGAACAGCAACCACGTCACCAGCACGAACCTGGTAGGACGGAACGTTTACGGTTTGACCGTTAACGCTGATCGACTTGTGCGATACCAGCTGACGGGATTCGGCACGAGTAGAACCGAAACCCATACGGTATACAACGTTGTCCAGACGGCATTCGAGCAGCTGCAACAGGTTTTCGCCAGTTGCGCCTTTCTTGCCAGCAGCTTCTTTGTAGTAGCCGCTGAATTGACGCTCGAGAACGCCGTAGATACGACGGACCTTCTGCTTTTCACGCAGTTGGGTGCCGTAGTCGGACTGGCGACCGCGGCGTTGGCCGTGGATACCAGGTGCTGCTTCAATGTTGCACTTCGATTCGATCGCGCGCACGCCGCTCTTCAGAAAAAGATCGGTGCCTTCGCGACGAGCGAGTTTGCATTTTGGACCAATGTAACGAGCCATTCTTTACAATCTCCTGGATTACACGCGGCGCTTCTTCGGCGGACGGCACCCGTTGTGCGGGATTGGCGTCACGTCGGTGATGCTGGCGATCTTGTAGCCACAGCCGTTCAAAGCGCGGACTGCGGATTCACGACCTGGACCTGGACCTTTGACGTTGACGTCGAGGTTTTTCAGGCCGTATTCCAGCGCAGCTTGACCAGCACGCTCAGCAGCTACTTGAGCAGCGAACGGGGTGGACTTGCGGGAACCGCGGAAACCCGAACCACCGGAGGTAGCCCAGGAAAGAGCGTTACCTTGACGGTCGGTAATGGTCACGATGGTGTTGTTAAAAGAAGCATGGATGTGGGCGATGCCATCAACCACTGTCTTTTTAACTTTTTTACGAGGACGAGCAGCAGGTTTTGCCATGATTAAATTCCTGTCGATTCGCTGGGGCGATTACTTGCGGATCGGCTTACGCGGACCTTTACGGGTACGCGCGTTGGTCTTGGTACGCTGACCGCGCACTGGAAGACCACGACGATGACGCAGACCGCGATAGCAACCGAGGTCCATCAAGCGCTTGATTTTCATGTTGATTTCGCGACGCAGGTCACCTTCAGTGGTGAACTTCGCCACTTCGCCACGCAGCTGTTCAATCTGCTCGTCGCTCAGATCTTTGATCTTTGCCGCTGGGTTGACCCCAGTCACTGCACAAATTTTCTGTGCAGTAGTGCGACCAACACCATAGATGTAGGTCAGCGAGATAACAGTATGCTTGTTATCTGGAATGTTGACGCCTGCAATACGGGCCATTCAGTGGGACTCCAATTGACAGCTACCTACGCCCCGGAAGCCAAGAAATAGGGCGCGAGATAATATCGCTGTAATAACAAATAATCAACCCGGCAGCGCACTAGCTGCCGGGCTTAAAGCACAATCACACTCAGCCTTGGCGCTGTTTGTGACGCGGTTCCGCGCTGCAAATTACCCGAACAACACCTTCGCGGCGAATAATCTTGCAGTTACGGCACAGCTTTTTCACCGATGCACGAACTTTCATCACCAACTCCTCGAACCTTATGGACGCTACTCAGCGCAACATGCCGCTGCCGTAGCCCTTCAGGTTGGCTTTCTTCATCAGGGATTCGTACTGGTGCGAAACGAGGTGCGATTGTACTTGGGACATGAAGTCCATCACAACCACGACCACGATCAGCAACGAGGTCCCGCCAAGGTAGAACGGTACGTTTGCCGCAACCACCAGGAACTGGGGCAACAGACAGACGGCCGTCATGTAAAGAGCACCGAACATGGTCAAGCGAGTCAGAACGCCATCAATGTAGCGCGCAGACTGCTCACCTGGACGGATGCCCGGAATAAAGGCACCGGACTTCTTCAGGTTTTCCGCTACGTCTTTCGGATTGAACATCAACGCCGTATAGAAGAAGCAGAAGAAAATAATCCCTGCACTAAACAGCAGAATATTCAACGGCTGACCAGGAGCGATCGACTGCGAGATGTCCTGCAACCAGCCCATACCTTCAGACTGGCCGAACCAGGCACCCAACGAAGCCGGGAACAGCAGGATGCTGCTCGCGAAAATAGCCGGAATAACGCCGGCCATGTTCACCTTCAACGGCAAGTGGCTGGTCTGCGCAGCAAATACCTTGCGGCCCTGCTGACGCTTGGCGTAGTGAACAGCGATACGCCGCTGACCACGCTCAATGAACACCACGAAACCGATAATCGCTACTGCCAGCAGACCGATGGCAACCAGGGCGAAAATGTTGATATCACCCTGACGCGCAGACTCGAAAGACTGCCCGATCGCTCTCGGAAGACCGGCGACGATACCTGCGAAGATCAACATCGAGATACCGTTGCCAACACCACGCTCAGTGATCTGCTCACCCAGCCACATCATGAACATCGCGCCCGCCACAAAAGTGGTTACCGCAACGAAATGAAAGCTGAAGTCAGCAGTGAACGAAACGCCCTGCCCCGCCAGGCCAATGGACATGCCAATGGCCTGAACGAGAGCGAGAACGACAGTGCCGTAGCGGGTGTACTGGCTGATCTTGCGACGGCCAGCTTCACCTTCCTTCTTCAACTGCTCCAGCTGCGGGCTGACGGCGCTCATCAGCTGCATGATGATCGATGCCGAAATGTACGGCATGATCCCCAGTGCAAAGATGCTCATCCGCTCCAGCGCGCCGCCGGAAAACATGTTGAACAAGCTAAGAATGGTCCCCTCATTCTGTCGAAACAGGTCCGCGAGTCGGTCCGGGTTGATACCTGGAACCGGGATGTGTGCGCCTATTCGGTAGACGATAATCGCCAAGAACAGAAAACGCAGACGAGCCCAGAGTTCAGACATACCGCCTTTGCCGAGCGCAGAGAGAGCACCTTGCTTAGCCATTTATTCCTCGAACTTGCCGCCAGCTGCTTCGATAGCCGCACGCGCACCTTTGGTGGCGCCGATTCCCTTTCCGATGGTGACAGCACGAGCAACTTCGCCCGACAGCATGATTTTCACACGCTGAACGTTCTGGTTGATCACGTTGGCATCCTTCAGGGACTGCACGGTGACGATGTCGCCATCCACTTTGGCCAACTCGGACAGACGCACTTCTGCGCGATCCATGGCTTTCAGGGACACGAAACCGAACTTCGGCAGGCGACGATGCAGCGGCTGTTGACCGCCTTCAAAGCCTGGAGCAATGGTGCCACCGGAGCGGGAGGTCTGACCTTTGTGGCCACGGCCACCGGTCTTGCCCAAACCACTACCGATACCACGGCCCGGACGATGCTTTTCGCGACGGGAACCCGGCGCTGGACTCAGATCATTGAGTTTCATCGATTAACCCTCGACACGCAGCATGTAGTAAGCCTTGTTGATCATCCCGCGATTCTCGGGAGTATCCAGGACTTCTACAGTGTGACCGATGCGACGCAGACCCAGACCCTTAACGCACAGTTTGTGGTTAGGGATGCGGCCGGTCATGCTTTTGATCAGCGTAACTTTAACGGTAGCCATGATCAGAAGATCTCCTTGACGCTTTTGCCACGCTTGGCGGCAATGGATTCAGGAGACTGCATTGCTTTCAAACCCTTGAAAGTGGCGTGAACCACGTTTACTGGGTTAGTCGAGCCGTAGCACTTGGCCAGAACGTTCTGAACGCCAGCAACTTCGAGGACAGCACGCATAGCGCCGCCAGCGATGATACCGGTACCTTCAGAAGCAGGCTGCATGTACACCTTCGAAGCGCCATGGGCAGACTTCATTGCGTACTGCAGGGTAGTGCCGTTCAGATCAACCTGGATCATGTTGCGGCGAGCAGCTTCCATTGCCTTCTGGATCGCAGCAGGCACTTCACGCGACTTGCCACGGCCGAAGCCAACACGGCCTTTACCATCACCAACCACGGTCAACGCGGTGAAAGTGAAGATACGGCCGCCTTTAACGGTTTTGGCTACGCGGTTAACTTGAACCAGCTTCTCGATGTAGCCTTCGTCGCGCTTTTGGTCGTTATTTGACATAACTTAGAACTCCAGCCCAGCTTCACGAGCAGCATCAGCCAGCGCCTTGACGCGGCCGTGATACTTGAAGCCAGAGCGGTCGAAAGCCACCTGCGAGACGCCAGCGGCTTTAGCACGCGTAGCGACCAGCTGGCCAACCTTAGTGGCCGCGTCGATGTTGCCAGTGGCGCCATCACGCAGTTCTTTATCCAAAGTCGAGGCACTTGCCAGGACTTTGTTGCCGTCGGCCGAAATGACCTGGGCGTAGATGTGCTGCGACGAGCGGAACACGCAGAGACGCACGACTTCGAGTTCGTGCATTTTCAGGCGTGCTTTGCGAGCGCGACGCAGTCGAGTAACTTTTTTGTCGGTCATTTGCTATGCCCTACTTCTTCTTGGCTTCTTTACGACGGACGACTTCGTCCGCGTAGCGCACACCTTTGCCTTTGTACGGCTCTGGTGGACGGAAGTCGCGGATCTCGGCGGCCACTTGACCTACCAGCTGCTTGTCGATGCCCTTGATCAGGATATCGGTCTGGCTAGGAGTCTCAGCGGTGATGCCTTCCGGCAGTTCATAATCCACTGGGTGCGAGAAGCCAAGAGCCAGGTTCAGCACTGTGCCTTTTGCTTGCGCTTTGTAACCAACACCGACCAGCTGGAGCTTGCGCTCGAAGCCTTGGCTTACGCCTTGGACCATATTGTTTACCAACGCACGAGTGGTACCAGCCATTGCGCGAGTTTGTTGATCGCCATTGCGAGCAGCGAAACGCAGCTCACCAGCTTCTTCAACGATCTCAACGGACGAATGGATGTTCAGTTGCAGAGTGCCCTTGGCACCCTTCACCGAAAGCTGTTGGCCTGCGAATTTGACTTCGACACCGGCTGGCAGCTTAACGGGGTTCTTAGCGACGCGTGACATGCTTATCCCCCCTTAGAACACAGTGCAAAGAACTTCGCCGCCGACACCGGCAGCGCGCGCAGCACGATCCGTCATCACACCTTTGTTGGTGGAGACGATAGACACACCGAGACCGCCACGAACTTTTGGCAGATCATCGACGGACTTGTACTGACGCAGGCCTGGACGGCTAACGCGCTTCACTTCCTCGATGACCGGACGGCCTTCGAAGTACTTCAGCTCGATGGACAGCAGAGGCTTGATTTCGCTGCTGATCTGATAACCCGCAATGTAACCTTCGTCCTTCAGGACTTTGGCAACAGCTACCTTCAAAGTAGAAGATGGCATGCTTACGACGGACTTTTCAGCCATCTGGGCATTACGGATACGAGTTAGCATGTCCGCTAACGGGTCCTGCATACTCATGGGCTAGACGCTCCTAATACACAAAAAATTAGCCTTGCGGCTAGTACGTGTCGCCGAGCGCATCCATGCAAAAAAAGCACGGGCTCAGGCGAGCCGGGTATTCTAGACACACCCCACAAATGAATCAAGCCCCATGAGGGGCTTGATTCAAGTTCTAGGTCACCGGTGGTCAGGATCTTGCGACCCCGAGCACCAAGACTTAGATCGTGCTTACCAGCTGGCTTTGACCAGACCTGGAACGTCACCACGCATTGCAGCTTGACGCAGCATGTTACGGCCGAGGCCGAACTTGCGGTACACGCCGTGCGGACGACCAGTCAGGCGGCAGCGGTTACGCATGCGCGAGGCGCTTGCGTCACGTGGCTGCTTCTGCAGTGCTACGGTAGCTTCCCAACGCGCTTCTGGACTTGCGTTCAGATCCACGATGATAGCTTTCAGCGCTGCACGCTTGGTGGCGTACTTGGCAACGGTGAGCTGACGCTTCAGCTCACGGTTTTTCATGCTCTTCTTGGCCATTTTCCTACTCCAATCAGTTGCGGAACGGGAATTTGAAAGCGCGCAGCAGTGCGCGACCTTCGTCATCCGTCCGAGCAGTGGTGGTCAGGGTAATGTCCAGACCGCGGAGAGCGTCGATCTTGTCGTAATCGATTTCCGGGAAAATGATCTGCTCTTTCACGCCCATGCTGTAGTTGCCACGACCATCGAAGGACTTGGCATTCAGGCCGCGGAAGTCGCGAACCCGAGGCAGGGAGATCGACAGCAGACGATCCAGGAATTCATACATACGCTCACGGCGCAGAGTCACTTTGACGCCGATCGGCCAACCTTCACGGACTTTGAAGCCAGCGATGGATTTCCGAGCGTAAGTCACAACGACTTTCTGACCGGTGATCTTTTCCAGGTCAGCAACAGCGTGCTCGATGACTTTTTTGTCGCCGATCGCTTCGCCCAGACCCATGTTCAGGGTGATTTTGGTAACGCGCGGAACTTCCATCACGTTCGAAAGCTTAAGTTCTTCCTTAAGTTTCGGTGCGATTTCCTTCCGGTAAATCTCTTTTAGTCGTGCCATGGTCTTCTACCTAGCAGTGTTCAAGCATCAACCGCTTTTTGGGTCGACTTGAAGACACGAATTTTCTTACCGTCTTCTACTTTGAAACCAACGCGGTCAGCCTTGTTGGTTTCGCCGTTGAAGATGGCGACGTTGGAAGCGTGCAGTGGCGCTTCTTTCTCGACGATACCGCCCTGTACGCCCGACATCGGGTTAGGCTTGGTATGACGCTTGACCAGGTTCAGACCGCCTACAACCAAACGGTTGTCAGCAAGAACCTTCAGCACCTTACCGCGCTTACCTTTGTCTTTGCCGGCGATCACGATGATCTCGTCGTCACGACGAATCTTTTGCATGTCGGATCTCCTTACAGCACTTCTGGGGCGAGCGAGACGATCTTCATGAACTTCTCAGTACGAAGTTCACGGGTCACTGGCCCAAAGATACGGGTGCCGATCGGCTCTTGCTTGTTGTTCAACAGAACAGCAGCGTTGCCATCAAAGCGGATGATGGAGCCGTCAGCACGACGGACGCCATGGCGAGTGCGGACTACGACAGCAGTCATCACTTGGCCTTTTTTCACCTTACCGCGAGGAATTGCTTCCTTGACGGTAACTTTGATGATGTCACCGATACCAGCGTAACGACGATGGGAGCCACCCAGCACCTTGATGCACATAACGCGGCGAGCGCCGCTGTTATCGGCCACATCGAGCATGGATTGAGTCTGAATCATATAATTTCTCCGACCCCTAGTCCTTAGACTTCCACAGCGCGTTCGAGAACATCAACCAGCGCCCAAGACTTGGTCTTGGCCAAAGGACGAGTTTCACGAATAGTGACTTTGTCGCCGATGTGGCACTGATTGGTTTCGTCGTGCGCGTGCAGCTTAGTCGAACGCTTAACGTATTTACCGTAGATCGGGTGCTTAACGCGACGCTCGATCAGAACGGTGATGGTTTTGTCCATCTTGTCGCTGACAACACGGCCAGTCAGCGTACGGACAGTTTTTTCGGCTTCAGCCATGATTACTTACCTGCCTGCTGGTTGAGCACAGTTTTCACGCGAGCGATGTCACGCTTAACTTGCGAGAGCAGATGAGACTGCCCCAACTGGCCAGTTGCTTTCTGCATACGCAGATTGAACTGGTCGCGCAGCAGGCCGAGCAGTTGCTCGTTCAGCTGCTGTGCTGATTTTTCACGAAGTTCATTCGCTTTCATCACATCACCGTCCGTTTAACAAAGGAGGTGGCGAGCGGCAGCTTTGCAGCAGCCAGGGCGAAAGCCTCACGCGCCAGCTCTTCAGAAACACCCTCGATTTCATACAGGACTTTACCTGGCTGAATCTGGGCAACCCAGTACTCCACGTTACCCTTACCTTTACCCATCCGAACTTCGAGTGGCTTCTTGGTGACAGGCTTGTCCGGGAATACACGGATCCAGATCTTGCCGCCACGTTTTACGTGACGGGTCAGCGCACGACGCGCTGATTCGATCTGACGAGCGGTGAGACGACCACGAGCAACAGACTTCAGCGCGAACTCGCCGAAGCTGACTTTGCTACCGCGCAATGCCAGGCCACGGTTGTGACCGGTCATCTGCTTGCGGAACTTCGTACGCTTTGGTTGCAACATTTGGCGTACCCCTTACTTAGCAGCTTTTTTACGAGGCGCTGGTGCTTGTGGTTTCAGTTCTTCTTGGCGACCACCAATTACTTCGCCTTTGAAGATCCAAACCTTTACACCGATCACACCGTAAGTGGTGTGAGCTTCGTAGTTGGCATAGTCGATGTCGGCACGCAGGGTGTGCAGTGGCACACGACCTTCGCGATACCATTCAGTACGTGCGATTTCAGCACCGCCGAGACGACCGCTCACTTGGATTTTGATGCCTTTGGCACCAATGCGCATTGCGTTCTGTACAGCGCGCTTCATAGCGCGACGGAACATTACGCGACGCTCCAGCTGCTGAGCTACGCTCTGCGCAACCAGCATACCGTCGAGCTCCGGCTTGCGGATCTCTTCGATATTGATGTGCACAGGCACACCCATTTGCTTGGTCAGGTCCTGACGCAGTTTCTCAACATCTTCACCTTTCTTCCCGATAACGATACCTGGACGAGCGGTGTGGATGGTGATACGTGCAGTCTGAGCCGGACGATGGATATCGATACGGCTTACGGACGCGCTTTTTAGTTTGTCTTGGAGATACTCACGCACCTTCAGATCAGCGAACAAGTAGTCCGCATAAGTCCGACCGTCTGCGTACCAGACGGAGGTGTGCTCCTTGACGATTCCCAGGCGAATGCCAATGGGATGTACTTTCTGACCCATCTCTTCGACTCCGTTACTTGTCAGCAACCTTGACAGTGATATGGCAAGACCGCTTGACGATGCGATCAGCACGGCCTTTGGCACGTGGCATGATGCGCTTCAGCGAACGCCCTTCGTTGACGAAAACGGTGCTGACCTTCAGGTCATCAACGTCTGCGCCTTCGTTATGCTCGGCGTTGGCTACGGCCGACTCCAGCACTTTCTTCATGATCTCGGCGGCTTTCTTACTGCTGAAAGCCAACAGGTTGAGCGCTTCGCCCACCTTCTTCCCGCGGATCTGGTCGGCGACCAAGCGGGCTTTCTGGGCGGAGATTCGAGCGCCCGACAACTTAGCGGCTACTTCCATTTCCTTACCCCTTAACGCTTGGCTTTCTTGTCAGCCACGTGCCCACGGTATGTGCGGGTACCGGCGAACTCGCCCAGTTTGTGGCCGACCATGTCTTCGTTCACGAGAACTGGGACGTGCTGGCGACCGTTGTGTACTGCGATGGTCAAACCGACCATTTGTGGCAGGATCATCGAACGACGCGACCAGGTCTTAACTGGTTTGCGATCGTTCTTTTCCGCCGCCACTTCGATCTTCTTCAGTAGGTGAAGATCAATAAAAGGACCTTTTTTCAGAGAACGTGGCACTGTCGTATCCCTCTATTTACTTGCGACGACGGACGATCATTTTGTCGGTACGCTTATTACCACGAGTCTTCGCGCCCTTAGTCGGGAAGCCCCAAGGCGATACCGGATGACGACCACCAGAGGTACGACCTTCACCACCACCATGTGGGTGGTCAACCGGGTTCATGGCAACACCACGAACGGTTGGGCGAACGCCACGCCAGCGCTTGGCACCAGCTTTACCCAACGAACGCAGGCTGTGCTCGGAGTTCGAGACTTCACCCAGGGTCGCACGGCATTCAGCCAGGACTTTACGCATCTCACCAGAACGCAGACGCAGGGTCACGTAGACACCTTCACGAGCGATCAGCTGAGCCGAAGCACCAGCGGAACGAGCGATTTGCGCGCCTTTACCTGGCTTCAATTCGATGCCGTGTACGGTGCTACCAACTGGAATGTTGCGCAGTTGCAGAGCGTTGCCCGGCTTGATCGGTGCCAAAGCACCTGCGATCAGCTGGTCGCCAGCGCTCACGCCTTTAGGGGCGATGATGTAGCGACGCTCGCCATCTGCGTACAGCAGCAGAGCGATGTGAGCAGTACGGTTTGGATCGTATTCGATACGCTCGACGGTGGCAGCGATGCCATCCTTGTCGTTGCGACGGAAGTCGACCAGACGATAATGCTGCTTATGACCACCACCGATGTGACGAGTGGTAATACGGCCATTGTTGTTACGACCACCAGACTTCGATTTTTTCTCGAGCAGCGGTGCGTGAGGAGCGCCTTTATGCAGCTCCTGGTTGACCACCTTGACCACAAAACGGCGGCCAGGGGAAGTCGGTTTGCATTTAACGATTGCCATGATGCACCCCTTCCTTACTCAGCACTGCTGCTGAAATCGAGATCTTGGCCTGGCTGAAGGGAGATAACTGCCTTCTTCCAGTCATTACGCTTGCCCAGACCGCGAGCAGTGCGCTTGCTTTTACCCAGAACGTTCAGGGTAGTCACGCGCTCCACTTTCACGCTGAACAGGCTTTCGACGGCCTTCTTGATTTCCAGCTTGGTTGCGTCAGTCGCAACCTTGAAAACGAACTGGCCTTTCTTGTCTGCCAGAACCGTAGCCTTCTCGGAAACGTGCGGGCCAAGCAGAACTTTAAATACGCGTTCCTGGTTCATCCCAGCAGCTCCTCGAATTTCTTCACGGCCGACACGGTGATCAACACCTTGTCGTATGCGATCAGACTGACCGGATCGGAACCTTGCACGTCACGTACATCAACGTGTGGCAGGTTACGAGCAGCCAGGTACAGGTTCTGATCAACAGCGTCAGACACGATCAGGACGTCAGTCAGGCCCATGCCGTTCAGCTTGTTCAGCAGATCTTTGGTTTTCGGTGCTTCAACAGCGAAGTCCTGAACCACGACCAGACGATCAGTACGCACCAGCTCAGCAAGGATGGAACGCATTGCTGCGCGATACATCTTCTTGTTCAGCTTCTGGGAGTGATCCTGAGGACGAGCTGCGAAAGTGGTACCGCCGCCACGCCAGATTGGGCTACGGATAGTACCGGCACGAGCACGGCCAGTACCTTTCTGACGCCATGGGCGCTTGCCGCCACCGGAAACGTCGGAACGGGTCTTTTGCTGCTTGCTACCTTGACGGCCGCCGGCCATGTAGGCCACGACTGCTTGGTGAACCAGCGTCTCGTTGAATTCGCCGCCAAATGTCAGTTCGGAAACTTCGATCGCTTGAGCGTCATTTACATTTAATTGCATGTCAGCTTCCCCTTAACCGCGAGCCTTGGCTGCTGGACGTACAACCAAGTTGCCGCCAGTAGCGCCAGGAACAGCGCCCTTGACCAACAACAGATTGCGTTCAGCGTCCACGCGCACTACTTCGAGGGACTGCACGGTCACGCGCTCGGCGCCCATATGACCGGACATTTTTTTGCCCTTGAATACACGACCAGGAGTCTGGCACTGGCCGATAGAGCCTGGAACGCGGTGGGATACGGAGTTACCGTGGGTGTTATCTTGCCCGCGGAAGTTCCAACGCTTGATCGTACCCTGGAAGCCTTTACCTTTGGACTGACCGGTTACATCAACCAGTTGACCAGCAGCGAAGATTTCAGCGTTGATCAGATCGCCGGCCTGGTACTCGCCTTCTTCAAGACGGAATTCCATTACGGTACGACCAGCGGCAACGTTCGCCTTGGCGAAGTGGCCAGCCTGAGCAGCTGTTACACGCGAAGCACGACGCTCGCCGACAGTGACTTGCACTGCACGATAGCCATCGGTCTCTTCAGTTTTGAACTGGGTGACGCGATTCGGCTCGATCTCAATGACCGTGACCGGAATGGAGACACCTTCTTCGGTGAAAATACGGGTCATACCGCATTTACGACCGACTACACCAATAGTCATGTTGTAAACCTCATGAGTGTACGGGGCTTTCACCCGCTATGGCCGCCCATTTCAGAGCGTTACACGACTAAGACCGAGTCTTAGCCGAGGCTGATCTGCACTTCCACACCGGCCGCAAGATCAAGCTTCATAAGTGCATCAACGGTTTTATCCGTTGGCTGGACGATGTCCAGAACGCGCTTATGAGTACGGATCTCGTACTGGTCACGCGCGTCTTTGTTGACGTGCGGGGAGACCAGAACGGTGAACCGCTCTTTACGGGTAGGCAGTGGAATTGGACCACGCACTTGAGCACCAGTACGTTTCGCGGTTTCCACGATTTCCTGGGTGGATTGGTCGATCAGGCGATGGTCAAAAGCCTTCAACCTGATACGGATTTGCTGATTTTGCATTGGATTTCAGACTCCGGCTGCTATTCCCACCGGGCGCAATACGCCCGTTAAAAGGAGGCGCAATTCTATAGACGCCCCTGATAGGTGTCAACCCAATAAAAAAGCCCCCGCTAGGCGGGGGCTCTTTCAATTCATCAAAGCTTACTCAAAAAGAGCTTACTCGATGATTTTGGCTACGACGCCAGCGCCGACGGTACGACCGCCTTCACGGATAGCGAAACGCAGACCGTCTTCCATTGCGATGGTCTTGATCAGGGTGACAACCATTTTGATGTTGTCGCCTGGCATTACCATTTCAACGCCTTCCGGCAGCTCGCAGTTACCGGTCACGTCAGTGGTCCGGAAGTAGAACTGTGGACGGTAGCCTTTGAAGAACGGAGTGTGACGACCGCCTTCTTCTTTGCTCAGGACGTACACTTCAGCTTCGAACTTGGTGTGCGGCTTAACCGAACCTGGCTTGACCAGAACCTGGCCACGCTCAACGTCGTCACGCTTGGTACCACGCAGCAGGACGCCGCAGTTCTCGCCAGCACGACCTTCGTCGAGCAGCTTACGGAACATTTCAACACCGGTGCAGGTGGTGACGGTAGTGTCACGCAGACCAACGATTTCCAGTGGATCCTGAACCTTGACGATACCGCGCTCGATACGACCGGTTACAACAGTACCGCGACCCGAGATCGAGAATACGTCTTCGATTGGCATCAGGAATGGCTTGTCGATAACACGAACTGGCTCTGGGATGTAGCTGTCCAGAGTTTCTACCAGACGCTTGACAGCGGTGGTACCCATTTCGTTGTCGTCTTGGCCGTTCAGGGCCATCAGAGCCGAACCGATGATGATCGGAGTGTCGTCACCTGGGAAGTCGTAAGTGCTCAGCAGATCGCGCACTTCCATCTCAACCAGTTCCAGCAGCTCAGCGTCGTCAACCATGTCAGCCTTGTTCAGGAAGACAACGATGTACGGAACGCCTACCTGACGGGACAGCAGGATGTGTTCACGGGTCTGAGGCATCGGACCATCGGCAGCCGAGCAAACCAGGATAGCGCCGTCCATCTGGGCAGCACCAGTGATCATGTTCTTCACATAGTCAGCGTGACCTGGGCAGTCAACGTGAGCGTAGTGACGAATCGAAGAGTTGTACTCAACGTGCGCGGTGTTGATGGTGATACCACGAGCCTTTTCTTCCGGAGCGCTGTCGATTTTGTCGAAAGCAACAACGGCCGAACCGAAAACTTCGGAGCAGACGCGAGTCAGAGCAGCGGTCAGAGTGGTTTTACCGTGGTCAACGTGACCAATGGTGCCAACGTTGACGTGCGGTAGGGAACGATCAAATTTTTCTTTAGCCACGACAATTAACTCCTTGCCTAAAGGACTGAATCAGCCTTGTTTTTTGGTAACAGTTTCGACGATATGCGACGGAGCTGTATTGTATTTTTTGAATTCCATAGAGTAGCTCGCGCGACCCTGAGACATGGAACGAACGTCGGTTGCGTAACCGAACATTTCACCCAACGGAACCTCGGCACGAATGACCTTGCCGGAAACCGTATCTTCCATACCCAGAATCATGCCACGACGACGGTTAAGGTCGCCCATGACATCACCCATGTAGTCTTCAGGCGTAACGACTTCTACTGCCATGATCGGCTCCAGCAACTCACCACCGCCCTTCTGGGCCAGTTGCTTGGTCGCCATGGAAGCAGCCACCTTGAACGCCATCTCGTTGGAGTCGACGTCGTGGTAAGAACCATCGAACACAGTAGCCTTCAGGCCGATCAGCGGATAACCGGCAACAACGCCGTTCTTCATCTGCTCTTCGATACCCTTCTGGATCGCCGGGATGTATTCCTTCGGAACCACACCACCCACGACCTCGTTCACGAATTGCAGACCTTCCTGACCTTCGTCAGCCGGTGCAAAACGGATCCAGCAGTGACCGAACTGGCCACGACCGCCGGATTGACGAACGAACTTACCTTCGATTTCACAGCTCTTCGTGATGCGCTCACGATAGGAAACCTGAGGCTTACCGATGTTGGCTTCGACGTTGAACTCACGGCGCATCCGGTCAACCAGGATGTCCAGGTGCAATTCGCCCATGCCGGAGATGATCGTCTGACCAGTCTCTTCATCAGTCTTGACGCGGAAAGATGGATCTTCCTGAGCAAGCTTGCCCAGAGCGATACCCATTTTTTCCTGGTCATCCTTGGTCTTTGGCTCAACGGCAACCGAAATAACCGGCTCCGGGAAGTCCATGCGAACCAGGATGATCGGCTTGTCGCCGTTGCACAAAGTCTCACCCGTGGTGACGTCCTTCATGCCGATCAAGGCCGCGATGTCACCAGCGCGTACTTCCTTGATCTCTTCGCGGGCGTTTGCGTGCATTTGCACCATACGACCCACGCGCTCTTTCTTGCCTTTTACCGAGTTGATAACACCGTCGCCGGAGTTCAACACGCCCGAATAAACACGGACAAAGGTCAAGGTACCCACGAATGGGTCGGTAGCGATCTTGAACGCCAGAGCCGAGAACGGCTCGTTGTCGTCTGCATGACGCTCCAGCTCGACGCTCTCGTCATCCGGGTCGGTACCCTTGATGGCCGGAATGTCGGTTGGCGCAGGCAGGAAGTCGATAACGGCGTCGAGAACCAGGGGAACACCCTTGTTCTTGAAGGAAGAACCGCAAACAGCCAGAACGATTTCGCCAGCGATAGTACGCTGACGCAGAGCGGCCTTGATTTCCTCGTTGGTGAGTTCTTCACCCTCGAGATACTTGTTCATCAGCTCTTCGTTGGCTTCAGCTGCTGCTTCAACCATGTTACCGCGCCATTTTTCGGCTTCTTCCAGCAACTCAGCAGGAATGTCCTTGCGAACAGGGACCATGCCCTTGTCGGCATCGTTCCAGTAGACAGCTTGCATGTTGATCAGATCGATCTGACCCTGGAAGTTGTCTTCGGAACCGATGGCCAACTGGATTGGCACCGGAGTGTGACCCAGACGCTGCTTGATCTGACCGATCACGCGCAGGAAGTTGGCACCAGCACGGTCCATCTTGTTTACGTAAACAAGACGTGGAACACCGTATTTGTTGGCCTGACGCCATACGGTTTCCGACTGAGGCTCAACACCCGAGGTGCCGCAGAACACAACGACCGCGCCGTCGAGTACGCGCAGGGAACGCTCTACTTCAATGGTGAAGTCCACGTGACCTGGGGTATCGATGACGTTGAAGCGGTGCTCATCCTTGTACTGCTTCTCAGAACCCTTCCAGAAGGCGGTAATGGCAGCGGAAGTAATGGTGATACCACGCTCCTGCTCCTGCACCATCCAGTCGGTGGTCGCGGCGCCATCATGCACCTCGCCCATCTTGTGACTTTTGCCGGTGTAAAAAAGGACGCGCTCAGTGGTGGTGGTTTTACCAGCATCCACGTGAGCAACGATACCGATGTTACGGTAGCGGTTAATCGGTGTAGTACGAGCCATAAAGCCCTCGCAAATTGAGTGACGCTAAAATTAGAAGCGGTAGTGCGAGAAAGCCTTGTTGGCTTCAGCCATACGGTGCACGTCTTCACGCTTCTTAACTGCAGCACCTTTACCTTCAGCAGCGTCCAACAGTTCGCCAGCCAAACGCAGAGCCATGGACTTCTCGCCGCGCTTGCGGGCGAAGTCTACCAACCAGCGCATTGCCAGGGCGTTACGACGGGACGGACGAACTTCGACCGGAACCTGGTAAGTAGCACCGCCTACACGGCGCGACTTCACTTCGACCAGCGGAGCGATGGCGTCGAGAGCTTTCTCGAAGATTTCCAGGGGATCGCTGTTCTTGCGTTCCTTAACTTTGTCCAGTGCGCCATAAACGATACGCTCGGCAACGGCTTTCTTGCCGCTTTCCATTACGTGGTTCATGAACTTGGCGAGAATCTGGCTTCCGTATTTCGGATCGTCCAGAATCTCACGTTTGGCTGCTACGCGACGTCTTGGCATTGATAAGCCCTCAAACGGTCTTCAGGTTAGCCCGGGACAGCAAATGCGTGCCCGACCTTACTCTTATCGACTCAATAAAATTAAAATCTGCTAAACGGCCGATTATTTCGGACGCTTGGTACCGTACTTCGAACGACCTTGGTTACGACCTTTAACGCCGGAAGTATCCAAAGAGCCGCGAACGGTGTGATAACGAACACCTGGCAAGTCTTTTACACGACCGCCGCGGATCAGTACCACGCTGTGCTCTTGCAGGTTGTGGCCTTCACCGCCGATGTACGAGGAAACCTCGAAACCGTTGGTCAGACGCACACGGCATACTTTACGCAGTGCCGAGTTAGGTTTTTTCGGCGTGGTGGTATACACACGGGTGCATACGCCACGACGTTGCGGGCAGTTCTGCAGCGCAGGCACGTCGGATTTCTCGACGATACGCTTACGCGGCTGACGTACCAGCTGGTTGATAGTTGCCATCTACTAGCTCCACTGTTGTCTTGCGACGCTATTGTCTTACAAGAAAAGCAAAATGGCAGGAACGAATTCCCGCCAAATTTAGGGGATCAAGAGTCTAAAGAGGATCTTGTCCCCAGTCAAGGCAAGGCCCCGACCTCCCCGCCCGCCGTATCTCGACAATTTGTCTCGATCCGCCGGACGGAGTGACCAGGGCCAGGCACTTATCTACCGCAGAACTCAGTTACCGCTCGAGTTCAGTGCTTCGGTCAGTGCAGCTTCCACTTCACTGGCGCTTACGCGCAACGGCTTGTCTGCATCACGACGGCGCTTACGCTCGCTGTGATAGGCCAAACCGGTACCGGCCGGGATCAGACGACCCACGACCACGTTTTCTTTCAGGCCGCGCAGGTAATCGCGCTTGCCGGTTACCGCCGCCTCGGTCAGTACACGGGTGGTTTCCTGGAAGGAAGCCGCCGAGATGAACGATTCGGTGGACAAGGACGCCTTGGTGATACCCAGCAGCACGCGAGTGAACTTGGAGACGAACTTGTCTTCGGTCGCCAGGCGCTCGTTTTCCACCAGCACGTGAGTCAGTTCCATCTGGTCGCCCTTGATGAAACTCGAGTCGCCGGATTCAGCGATCTCGACCTTACGCAGCATCTGACGCAGGATGGTCTCGATGTGCTTGTCGTTGATCTTCACGCCTTGCAGGCGGTAAACGTCCTGGATTTCGTTCACGATGTACTTGGCCAGCGCACTCACACCCAGCAGACGCAGGATGTCGTGTGGATCGCTTGGACCGTCGGAGATAACTTCGCCGCGATTTACCTGTTCGCCTTCGAAGACGTTCAGGTGACGCCACTTCGGAATCAGCTCTTCGTACGGATCGCTACCGTCGTTCGGGGTGATGACCAGACGGCGCTTGCCCTTGGTCTCTTTACCGAACGCGATGGTGCCGCTGACTTCAGCCAGAATCGAGGCTTCTTTCGGACGACGGGCTTCGAACAAGTCGGCAACACGCGGCAGACCACCGGTGATGTCGCGGGTTTTCGAAGTTTCCTGCGGGATCCGGGCGATAACATCACCGATCGCGATCCGCGCACCGTCCGCAACACCGACCAAGGCGTTGGCTGGCAGGAAGTACTGAGCGATTACGTCAGTGCCTGGCAGCAACAGGTCCTTGCCGTTGTCGTCGACCATCTTAACGGCTGGACGAATGTCCTTGCCGGCAGCTGGACGATCTTTGGCGTCGAGTACTTCAATGTTGGTCATACCGGTCAATTCGTCAGTCTGACGCTTGATCGTGATGCCTTCTTCCATGCCCACGTAGGTCACGGTACCTTTCATTTCGGTCACGATCGGGTGGGTGTGCGGATCCCACTTGGCCACGATGGCACCAGCGTCGACCTTGTCACCTTCCTTGACCGAAATCACAGCACCGTAAGGCAGCTTGTAGCGCTCGCGCTCACGACCGAAGTCATCAGCGATCGCCAGCTCACCGGAACGGGATACAGCCACCAGGTGACCGTCCACGCGTTCTACGTGCTTGAGGTTGTGCAGACGGACAGTACCGCCGTTCTTCACCTGGACGCTGTCGGCTGCCGAGGTCCGGCTTGCCGCACCACCGATGTGGAACGTACGCATCGTCAGCTGGGTACCCGGCTCACCGATGGACTGGGCAGCGATAACGCCGACCGCTTCACCGATGTTCACCTGGTGACCACGAGCCAGGTCGCGACCGTAACACTTGGCGCAGATGCCGTAGCGGGTTTCGCAGCTGATCGGCGAGCGTACGATCACTTCGTCGATGCTGTTGAGTTCGATGAACTCGACCCACTTCTCGTCAACCAAGGTGCCAGCAGGAACGATCACGTCCTCGGTACCTGGCTTGAATACATCACGGGCAATGACACGACCCAATACGCGCTCACCCAGTGGCTCTACAACGTCACCGCCTTCAATGTGCGGAGTCATCAGCAGGCCATGCTCGGTGCCGCAATCGATCTCGGTCACGACCAGATCCTGGGCAACGTCTACCAGACGACGAGTCAGGTAACCGGAGTTCGCGGTTTTCAACGCGGTATCCGCAAGACCCTTACGAGCACCGTGAGTGGAGATGAAGTACTGAAGTACGCTCAAGCCTTCACGGAAGTTCGCAGTAATCGGGGTCTCGATGATGGAGCCGTCCGGCTTGGCCATCAGGCCACGCATACCGGCGAGCTGACGGATCTGCGCAGCAGAACCCCGTGCGCCCGAGTCGGCCATCATGTACATCGAGTTGAAGGATTCCTGGTCGACTTCATTGCCATGACGGTCGATGACTTTCTCTTTCGAGAGGTTGGCCATCATCGCCTTGGAAACTTCGTCGTTCGCCTTGGACCAGAGGTCGATCACCTTGTTGTACTTCTCGCCCTGGGTTACCAGGCCGGAAGCGTATTGGCTTTCGATCTCTTTCACTTCTTCGGTGGCAGCACCGATGATGCGGGCTTTTTCATCCGGGATAACGAAGTCGTTAACGCCGATGGAAACGCCGGAGATGGTCGAATAGGCAAAACCGGTGTACATCAACTGGTCAGCGAAGATAACGGTCTCTTTCAGACCCACCACGCGGTAGCACTGGTTGATCAGCTTGGAGATCGCCTTTTTCTTCATCGGCAGGTTGACGACGTCGTAGGACAGGCCTTTTGGCACAACCTGGAACAACAGCGCACGGCCGACGGTGGTGTC
Organism: Pseudomonas sp. Q12-87; assembly: GCF_001269755.1. NCBI lineage: Bacteria > Pseudomonadati > Pseudomonadota > Gammaproteobacteria > Pseudomonadales > Pseudomonadaceae > Pseudomonas > Pseudomonas sp. Q12-87. The sequence goes on from NZ_LHVI01000033.1 coordinate 158,524, forward strand.
GACGATACGGGTGTTGGTCACGCTGCCACCATCACGATCGTTAACGGTTTCGTTGATCCGCACCTTGACCTTGGCGTGCAGTGCGGCTTCGCCGGCACGGAACACACGGTCAACTTCTTGCAGATCCGCGAACACACGACCTTCGCCCTTGGCGTTGATCGCTTCACGAGTCATGTAGTACAGACCCAATACAACGTCCTGCGACGGAACGATGATTGGCTCACCGTTGGCTGGCGACAGGATGTTGTTGGTCGACATCATCAACGCACGCGCTTCGAGCTGGGCTTCCAGCGTCAGCGGTACGTGCACGGCCATTTGGTCGCCGTCGAAGTCGGCGTTGTACGCAGCACAGACCAACGGGTGCAGCTGGATAGCCTTACCTTCGATCAGTACCGGTTCAAACGCCTGGATACCCAGACGGTGAAGGGTCGGTGCACGGTTGAGCAATACGGGGTGTTCGCGAATCACTTCAGCGAGAACGTCCCAGACCTCTGGCAGCTCGCGCTCGACCATCTTCTTGGCGGCTTTGATGGTGGTAGCGAGACCACGCATTTCCAGCTTGCCGAAAATGAACGGCTTGAACAGCTCCAAGGCCATTTTCTTAGGCAGACCGCACTGATGCAGACGCAGGGTCGGGCCTACGGTAATTACCGAACGACCAGAGTAGTCAACACGCTTACCGAGCAAGTTCTGACGGAAACGACCCTGCTTACCCTTGATCATGTCAGCCAGGGATTTCAGAGGACGCTTGTTGGAACCGGTGATAGCGCGGCCACGACGACCGTTGTCGAGCAGTGCATCGACAGCTTCCTGCAACATACGCTTTTCGTTGCGCACGATGATGTCCGGAGCGGACAAGTCGAGCAGGCGCTTCAAGCGGTTGTTACGGTTGATCACCCGACGATACAGATCGTTGAGGTCGGAGGTCGCAAAACGACCGCCATCAAGCGGAACCAGTGGACGCAGGTCTGGCGGCAGAACCGGCAGAACGGTCAGCACCATCCACTCTGGCAGGTTGCCGGAACCCTGGAAGGCTTCCATCAACTTCAGACGCTTGGACAGCTTCTTGATCTTGGTTTCGGAGTTGGTTTGCGGAATCTCTTCGCGCAGACGGCCAATCTCGTGCTCCAGGTCGATCGCGTGCAGCAGCTCGCGGACAGCTTCGGCACCCATGCGGGCATCGAAATCGTCGCCGAACTCTTCCAGCGCTTCGAAGTACTGCTCGTCGTTCAGCAGCTGACCTTTTTCAAGGGTGGTCATGCCTGGATCGATAACGACATAGCTCTCGAAGTAGAGAACGCGTTCGATATCACGCAGGGTCATATCCATCAGCAGGCCGATACGGGACGGCAGCGATTTCAGGAACCAGATGTGGGCAACTGGCGAGGCCAGTTCGATGTGCGCCATGCGCTCACGACGAACTTTTGCCAGCGCGACTTCAACGCCGCACTTCTCGCAGATCACACCACGGTGCTTCAAGCGCTTGTACTTACCGCACAGGCACTCGTAATCCTTGACCGGGCCAAAGATCTTGGCGCAGAACAGGCCGTCACGCTCAGGTTTGAACGTACGGTAGTTGATGGTTTCCGGCTTTTTAACTTCACCGAACGACCACGAACGGATCATCTCAGGCGAGGCCAATCCGATACGGATGGCGTCGAACTCTTCGACTTGACCCTGGTTTTTCAGCAAATTCAGTAGGTCTTTCAAGGCCTTTCCTCCTGGCGGAGCAGAGAGCGGGCCAAACAGCCCCGCTCTCGATTCGCGTCACGTGTTATTCGGTTTCCAGATCGATATCGATGCCGAGGGAACGAATTTCCTTGATCAACACGTTGAAGGACTCGGGCATGCCCGGCTCCATACGGTGATCGCCATCCACGATGTTCTTGTACATCTTGGTCCGGCCGTTCACATCGTCCGACTTCACTGTGAGCATTTCTTGCAGAGTGTATGCAGCACCGTACGCTTCCAGTGCCCAGACCTCCATCTCCCCGAAACGCTGACCACCGAACTGCGCCTTACCACCCAGCGGCTGCTGGGTAACCAGGCTGTAAGAACCGGTAGAACGAGCGTGCATCTTGTCGTCTACCAAGTGGTTCAGCTTCAGCATGTACATGTAGCCAACGGTAACCGGACGCTCGAACTTGTTGCCGGTACGGCCGTCGAACAGCTGCATCTGGCCGCTTTCCGGCAGGTCTGCCAGTTTCAGCATGGCCTTGATTTCGCTTTCCTTGGCACCGTCGAACACCGGAGTAGCCATTGGAACGCCACCGCGCAGGTTCTTCGCCAGATCCAGGATTTCCTGGTCGGAGAAGGTGTCCAGCTCTTCGTTGCGTCCGCCGATCTCGTTGTAGATCTCGTGCAGGAACTTACGCAGGTCAGCAACCTTGCGCTGCTCTTCGATCATACGGTTGATCTTCTCGCCCAGCCCCTTGGCCGCGAGGCCCAGGTGGGTTTCAAGGATCTGACCGACGTTCATACGCGAAGGTACGCCCAACGGGTTGAGGACTACATCGACCGGGGTGCCATTGGCATCGTGCGGCATGTCTTCAACCGGCATGATCACGGAGACCACACCCTTGTTACCGTGACGACCGGCCATCTTGTCGCCCGGCTGGATGCGACGACGGATTGCCAGGTAAACCTTGACGATTTTCAGCACGCCTGGAGCCAGGTCATCGCCCTGCTGCAGTTTGCGCTTCTTATCTTCGAACTTGTCGTCCAGCAGACGGCGGCGATCAACGATATAGGCCTGCGCCTTCTCGAGCTGCTCGTTGAGAGCATCTTCAGCCATGCGCAGTTTGAACCACTGACCATGCTCAAGACCGTCGAGAACTTCGTCGGTGATTTCCTGACCTTTCTTAAGGCCGGCGCCGCCTTCGGCTTTGTGGCCGACCAGAGCGGAGCGCAGACGCTCGAAAGTTGCGCCTTCGACGATACGGAACTCTTCGTTCAGGTCCTTGCGGATCTCGTCGAGTTGAGTCTTCTCGATGGACAGTGCACGAGCGTCACGCTCTACGCCGTCACGGGTGAAGACTTGTACGTCGATGACAGTACCCTTGGTGCCGGTAGGCACGCGCAGGGAGGTGTCTTTAACGTCGCTGGCTTTTTCACCGAAGATGGCACGCAGCAGTTTTTCTTCCGGAGTCAGCTGGGTCTCGCCTTTCGGAGTGACCTTGCCCACCAGGATGTCGCCTGCGCCTACTTCAGCACCTACGTAAACGATACCGGCTTCGTCCAGCTTGTTCAGTGCGGCTTCGCCCACGTTCGGGATGTCCGCAGTGATTTCTTCTGGGCCAAGCTTGGTGTCACGGGCCACACAGGTCAGTTCCTGGATGTGGATCGTGGTGAAGCGGTCTTCCTGAACCACACGCTCGGACAGGCAGATGGAGTCTTCGAAGTTGAAGCCGTTCCATGCCATGAACGCGATGCGCATGTTCTGACCCAGCGCCAGTTCACCCATATCGGTGGACGGGCCGTCGGCCATGATGTCGCTGCGCTGAACCCGATCACCCTTGCTTACCAGCGGACGCTGGTTGATGCAGGTGTTCTGGTTGGAGCGGGTGTATTTGGTCAGGTTGTAGATGTCGACACCGGCTTCGCCAGTTTCAACTTCGTCATCGGCAACACGAACCACGATACGGCTGGCGTCGACGGAATCGATCACACCACCACGACGAGCCACGACGCAAACGCCGGAGTCACGGGCAACGTTACGCTCCATGCCGGTACCTACCAGCGGCTTGTCGGCACGCAGGGTCGGTACAGCTTGACGCTGCATGTTCGAACCCATCAAGGCACGGTTGGCGTCGTCGTGTTCGAGGAACGGGATCAACGACGCTGCAACCGAAACTACCTGCTTCGGCGATACGTCCATCAAGGTGACGTCTTCCGGCGCCTTGACGGTGAACTCGTTCAAGTGACGAACAGCCACCAACTCGTCGATCAGGACTTTCTTGTCGTTCATCGTGGCCGAAGCCTGGGCGATCACGTGATCAGCTTCTTCGATGGCAGACAGGAATACGATCTCGTCGGTGACCAAGGCGTCTTTCACCACGCGGTACGGGCTTTCGAGGAAGCCGTACTGGTTGGTGCGCGCATAGGCAGCCAGGGAGTTGATCAGACCGATGTTCGGACCTTCCGGCGTTTCAATCGGGCATACACGACCGTAGTGAGTCGGGTGTACGTCACGGACTTCGAAGCCTGCACGCTCACGGGTCAAACCACCTGGGCCGAGTGCGGAGACACGACGCTTGTGGGTGATCTCGGACAACGGGTTGTTCTGGTCCATGAACTGGGACAGCTGGCTCGAACCGAAGAACTCCTTCACCGCCGCAGCCACAGGCTTGGCGTTGATCAAGTCTTGCGGCATCAGGCCTTCGCTTTCAGCCATCGACAGACGTTCCTTGACCGCACGCTCTACGCGCACCAGACCAACACGGAACTGGTTCTCGGCCATTTCGCCTACGCAACGAACACGACGGTTACCAAGGTGGTCGATGTCATCGACGATGCCCTTGCCGTTACGGATGTCGACCAGGGTCTTGAGGACCGCAACGATGTCATCCTTGTTCAGTACGCCCGAACCTTCGATCTCGGTACGACCGATACGACGGTTGAACTTCATCCGGCCGACCGCAGACAGGTCATAGCGCTCAGGGCTGAAGAACAGGTTGTTGAACAGCGTCTCGGCTGCATCCTTGGTTGGCGGCTCGCCAGGACGCATCATGCGATAGATTTCGACCAAGGCTTCCAGTTGGTTGCCGGTGGAGTCGATCTTCAGCGTGTCGGAGATGAACGGACCGCAGTCGATATCATTGGTGTACAGGGTTTCAATACGCACAACCTGAGCCTTGACGATTTTCGCCAGGATCTCGGTGGTCAGTTCGGTATTGCACTCTGCAAGGATTTCACCGGTGGCTGGGTGCACGATGACCTTCGCGGTGGTACGACCCAACACGTAGTCAATCGGTACCTGCAGTTCCTTGATACCGGCTTTTTCCAGCTGGTTGATATGGCGGGCAGTGATACGACGACCCTGCTCGACAATAACCTTGCCTTTGTCATCCTGGATATCGAGGACAGCGATTTCACCGCGCAGGCGCTGAGGCACCAGCTCCAGGCTGAGGCTCTCGCCCTGCACATGGAATACGTTGGTGGTGTAGAACGCGTCCAGCACTTCCTCGGTGGTATAGCCGAGCGCGCGAAGCAGTACCGATGCTGGCAGCTTGCGGCGACGGTCGATACGCACGAACACGCAGTCTTTCGGGTCGAACTCGAAGTCCAACCACGAACCGCGGTAAGGAATGATGCGCGCGGAGTAAAGCAGTTTGCCGGAGCTGTGCGTCTTGCCACGGTCGTGGTCGAAGAACACGCCCGGAGAACGGTGCAGCTGGGAAACGATTACACGCTCGGTACCGTTGATTACGAAGGTACCGTTTTCAGTCATCAGGGGGATTTCACCCATGTAGACTTCTTGCTCTTTGATGTCCTTGATCGCTTTGTTCGACGATTCTTTGTCGAAAATGATCAGGCGCACTTTCACCCGCAAAGGTACGGCGTAAGTTACACCGCGCAATACGCATTCTTTGACATCAAATGCCGGCTCGCCCAGGCGATAACCGACGTACTCCAGCGCAGCATTGCCGGAGTAGCTGATGATCGGGAAAACGGATTTGAAGGCCGCATGCAGGCCCACGTCGCGGAACTGATCTTTAGTCGCTCCCGCTTGCAAGAATTCACGATACGAATCCAGCTGGATGGCCAGGAGGTACGGCACATCCATGACGTCCGGCAACTTGCTAAAGTCCTTGCGGATACGTTTTTTCTCAGTATATGAGTAAGCCATCAGCGTTCCCCAGCTTGGTCACCTGCTTGTTTGGCCCCTCCCGACGGGAGCAGCCAGAAAATCGTGCAAACCCCATGGTTTGCGCCACCGCATCGGGTGGTTACAGCTCGTTATCGGCACCGACCCAGTCGGCTGGCAATAACGGAAAAAGGCCGGTGGCAAGAGCCACCAGCCATCAGCCTTTCGCTTAACGCTCGGGCTGGAGACGCAAAGTCGATGCTTACTTCAGCTCGACTTTAGCGCCTGCTTCTTCCAGAACAGCTTTGGCTTTGTCAGCTGCGTCTTTGGCAACAGCTTCCAGAACCATGGCAGGAGCGCCGTCAACTACAGCCTTGGCTTCTTTCAGGCCCAGACCGGTCAGTTCACGTACTGCCTTGATCACGTTAACTTTCTTCTCGCCAGCTTCGGTCAGCATGACGTTGAATTCAGTTTGCTCTTCAGCAACGGCAGCAACAGCAGCTGGACCAGCGGAAGCGGCAGCAGCGGTAACACCGAATTTTTCTTCGAAAGCTTTGATCAGCTCAACAACTTCCATTACGGACATGTTGCCAACGGCTTCGAGGATATCGTTTTGAGAGATAGACATGACTCTAAATTCCTGGATTGGGGGACGGCCTACGCGACCATCGAAATAAACAAAAAACGCGAAAAGGAGTGACGAGCCTTAGGCTGCGGCAGCTTCTTTCTGGTCGCGCAGTGCCGCCAGAGTACGAGCCAATTTGCTGGTTGCGCCTTGAATCACGCTCATCAGCTGAGAAATTGCTTCGTCACGGGTCGGCAGAGTTGCCAATACGTCGATCTGGTTAGCTGCGAGGTACTTGCCCTCGAACGCAGCTGCCTTAATCTCGAACTTGTCCTGACCTTTGGCGAATTCCTTGAACAAACGGGCAGCAGCGCCAGGATGTTGGGTGGAGAACGCGATCAAGGTCGGGCCGGTGAACACGTCGTTGAGGACACTGTATTCAGTGTCAGCAACAGCGCGCTTGAGCAAGGTGTTACGTACAACACGTACGTAAACGCCAGCTTCACGAGCCTCTTTACGGAGTCCGGTCATTGCGCCTACTGTTACGCCACGGGCATCAGCCACGACAGCGGACAGAGCAGCTTTGGCAGCCTCGTTGACTTCAGCGACGATGGCCTTCTTGTCTTCGAGTTTAATTGCCACGGGTTTAACTCCTGCTTGTTACCGTTTCATCCGGTCGAAACCGAATGTCGTTTTGGTGTCTGATTCGGTAAGGAACCGGGAGCACCATCTGCGTAGGCTTGTGGTTTAAGACTTGCGTCGCCTACGGTCTTGGACAGCCCCCGCCAGGCAGGGACCCCAATTTTTCGATTGGCACAATTGCTTGCGCCAACCTGAGTCTTACGCGTCGAGCGAGCTCTGATCGATGACCAGACCTGGGCCCATAGTGGTGCTCAGGGTAACGCGCTTGACGTAGATGCCTTTCGAAGAAGCTGGTTTGATACGCTTCAGATCAGCGATCAGGGCTTCAACGTTTTCTTTCAGCTTGACGGCGTCGAAGCCAATCTTGCCTACGGAAGTGTGGATGATGCCGTTTTTGTCGGTGCGATAACGAACCTGACCAGCTTTGGCGTTTTTAACCGCGGTAGCTACGTCTGGCGTTACGGTGCCAACCTTAGGGTTAGGCATCAGGCCACGTGGACCGAGGATCTGACCCAACTGACCCACAACGCGCATGGCATCCGGGGATGCGATTACTACGTCATAGTTCAGGTCGCCGCCTTTCATTTCAGCAGCCAGGTCGTCCATGCCTACGCGGTCAGCGCCGGCAGCCAAAGCTGCTTCAGCAGCCGGGCCTTGGGTGAAGACGGCAACACGTACGGTCTTGCCAGTGCCGTGAGGCAGCACGGTGGCGCTACGAACGACCTGGTCGGATTTACGTGGGTCAACGCCCAGGTTTACAGCAACGTCGAACGACTCGCTGAACTTGACAGTCGACAGCTCAGCCAGCAGAGCGGCGGCGTCTACAAAGTTGTAGGCCTTGCCTGCTTCGATTTTGCCGGCGATAGCCTTTTGACGCTTGGTCAGCTTAGCCATTACACACCCTCCACGTTAAGGCCCATGCTACGAGCAGAACCGGCGATAGTACGCACGGCTGCATCCATATCAGCTGCAGTCAGATCCGCGTTTTTGGTTTTCGCGATTTCTTCCAGCTGAGCACGGGTAACGGTGCCAACCTTAACGGTGTTTGGACGAGCGGAACCGCTGGTCAAACCTGCAGCCTTCTTCAGCAGAACCGAAGCAGGGGTGCTTTTTGTTTCGAAGGTGAAGCTACGGTCGCTGTAGACAGTGATGATCACTGGAGTCGGCAGACCTGGCTCAAGACCCTGAGTACGGGCGTTGAAGGCCTTGCAGAATTCCATGATGTTCACGCCGTGCTGACCCAGTGCAGGACCAACGGGTGGGCTTGGGTTAGCCTGAGCGGCCTTCACTTGCAGCTTGATGTAAGCGGTAATTTTCTTGGCCATGAGGCACTCCAATTACGGGTTCGAACGCCTCGAAAGGCTCCCCGGTTACTTGCGCGTTTATCCCAGTGACGACAAAACCCCACAGCCTAGGGCTGCGGGGTTGGGATGCCTGCTCAATCAGACCTTTTCGACCTGACTGAACTCTAGCTCTACCGGAGTAGAGCGACCGAAAATGAGCACTGCCACTTGGATCCGGCTCTTTTCGTAGTTAACTTCTTCAACCGTGCCATTGAAATCAGCGAATGGACCGTCGGTGACACGTACCACTTCACCCGGCTCAAACAATGTCTTAGGCTTCGGCTTGTCGCTACCATCAGCAACACGACGCAGAATCGCTTCTGCCTCTTTATCCGTAATCGGCGCAGGCTTATCGGCGGTACCGCCAATGAAACCCATCACCCGAGGGGTATCCTTGACCAAGTGCCAAGTCCCTTCGTTCATGTCCATCTGTACCAGCACGTAGCCCGGAAAGAACTTGCGTTCACTTTTGCGCTTCTGGCCATTACGCATCTCAACCACTTCTTCAGTGGGGACCAGAATCTCGCCAAAGCCATCTTCCATGCCAGCCAGCTTTACGCGCTCTACCAGCGAGCGCATGACATGCTTCTCGTAACCCGAGTAAGCATGCACAACGTACCAACGCTTAGCCACGGGACACCCTTAGCCAACAATCAAGGAAACAAGCCAGCCGAGCAGGGAATCGAGCCCCCACAACAGCAACGCCATTACCAGAACAACAGCCACAACGATCAACGTGGTCTGCGTGGTTTCTTGGCGAGTCGGCCATACGACTTTACGAATCTCGGTGCGAGCTTCCTTAGCGAGTACAAAGAAAGACTTGCCCTTCGCCGTTTGCAAGCCTACAAAGGCAGCAACGGCAGCAATGGCGAGCAATGCAAGCACGCGGTACAGGATCGGCGAAGCAGAGTAATACTGATTGCCAACAACGCCAACAACCACCAAAGCGACTACCACTAGCCACTTGAGCAGATCGAAGCGAGAGCCTTGAGCTTCAGCTTTAGGAGTCATCTATGAAGATCCTGTGAAAAGAAAGCCAGACACACCGAGTGAATCTGGCAGGTCAGGAGGGAATCGAACCCCCAACCTACGGTTTTGGAGACCGTCGCTCTGCCAATTGAGCTACTGACCTAAAACAAAATCAGGCCGACCATTATGCCGGCCCGAAAAAGACATTACAACTGTTTACTCGATGACTTTGGCCACGACGCCAGCGCCGACGGTACGACCGCCTTCACGGATAGCGAAACGCAGGCCATCTTCCATCGCAATAGTCTTGATCAGGGTAACAGTCATCTGAATGTTATCACCTGGCATTACCATTTCTACGCCTTCTGGCAACTCGCAGTTACCGGTCACGTCAGTCGTACGGAAGTAGAACTGTGGACGGTAGCCTTTGAAGAACGGAGTGTGACGACCGCCCTCTTCCTTGCTCAGAACGTAAACTTCTGCGGTGAACTTGGTGTGCGGCTTGACAGTGCCCGGCTTGACCAGGACCTGACCACGCTCAACATCGTCACGCTTGGTACCACGCAGCAACACGCCGCAGTTCTCGCCAGCACGACCTTCGTCGAGCAGCTTGCGGAACATCTCAACGCCAGTGCAGGTCGTTTTCTGAGTATCACGCAGGCCAACGATTTCAACTTCTTCCTGGATACGAACGATGCCACGCTCAACACGACCAGTCACAACAGTCCCACGACCAGAGATCGAGAATACATCTTCGATTGGCATCAGGAACGGCTTGTCGATAGCACGCTCCGGCTCTGGAATGTAGCTATCCAGAGTTTCCACCAACTTTTTGACAGCAGTGGTACCCATCTCGTTGTCGTCTTGGCCATTCAGAGCCATCAGAGCCGAACCGATGATGATCGGAGTGTCGTCACCTGGGAAGTCGTAAGTGCTCAGCAGATCGCGCACTTCCATCTCAACCAGCTCCAGCAGCTCGGCGTCATCAACCATGTCAGCCTTGTTCAGGAAGACAACGATGTACGGAACGCCTACCTGACGGGACAGCAGGATGTGTTCACGGGTCTGAGGCATCGGACCATCGGCAGCCGAGCAAACCAGGATAGCGCCGTCCATCTGGGCAGCACCGGTAATCATGTTCTTCACGTAGTCAGCGTGACCCGGGCAGTCAACGTGTGCGTAGTGACGCACGGCCGAATCATACTCAACGTGAGCTGTGTTAATGGTGATACCGCGAGCTTTCTCTTCCGGGGCGCTGTCGATCTTGTCGAAGTCAACCTTGGCCGAACCGAACACCTCGGAGCAGACGCGGGTCAGAGCAGCAGTCAGCGTGGTTTTACCATGATCTACGTGACCAATGGTGCCTACGTTGACGTGCGGCTTGTTACGTTCGAACTTTTCCTTAGCCATCGAAATCACCCCCAGGAGAAGAATTTAGCGAGTCATATCAGCCATTAAAACAAAGGCAGATATTTGCATATCTGCCTTGTTATATGGAGCTCTTGAGCGGATTTGAACCGCTGACCTCACCCTTACCAAGGGTGTGCTCTACCAACTGAGCTACAAGAGCGAAACACCTTGCACAACCTGCAAACTTGGAGCGGGTAGCGGGAATCGAACCCGCATCATCAGCTTGGAAGGCTGAGGTTCTACCACTAAACTATACCCGCGGAGCTTGCAGCTCACGCTAAAAATGGTGGAGGGGGAAGGATTCGAACCTTCGAAGTCGTAGACGTCAGATTTACAGTCTGATCCCTTTGGCCGCTCGGGAACCCCTCCTAAGCGAGCCGGCATTCTATATTATGCCAGCCTTCTGTCAAGCATTTTCTCATTAAAAACCTGAGGTTAGCTGCGTTGACTACGCTTTGCACCGTTAGCCCTTTAAGGCCTTCGCTGCGAAGCGGGCGCCATTCTATGCAAACTACCCCGTAGGCGCAACCCCTTCACACGGCATTATTTTATGTTTTAACTCATTGAATTCTTTAGAAAGGTTTTGAAGCAGTGTTTCACTCACCTTTCCTGCGCTATCGGGGGATATCTGCAACCAGAATCCTCCAGCATCTGAAGAACCCGAGGAGCTCGATGGAGCGGCACGACTCACAACACCCGAAGCAGCAAGTCGCTGCTCCAACTGCCGAGCCACCTCCAGACGAGTGAAGCCGCCGACATAAAGACAGCCTTTTTGCGCATCACTAGACGTACCGGAATCGCGCCTGACAAGTGCGTCTGCTGTTTCGCTCAACAGATGGATGTCCTGCTGGGAGCCGCGATACAAGTTCAGTGGAGTGACATCCTTGGCTCGAAGCGGAGCCTCCTGCTGATGCCAGACGTAATAGAAGACATTCAAGACCAGCAACAACAGGAACAGCCAGCGCATAAAAAACCTCAAGACAAAGGACAGGCCATCGCCAGACCGACAAAAACCAGGTCAGGCACTACCCTGGCATCCGGAACGACGCCTGATACCAGGTCAGCATCCCCTCCCGTGAGAAACACCACGAAATCCTTTCCCCAGTATTGCTGCGCCAATTCAAGCTGAGTCAGTACAAATCCCCTGAGCATCAGCATGCAACCGCGCTCCACCGCCTCGACGGTGGTACGACCAGGAGCGAGACTCTCATGAGCCCGCTCAGCCGCCGTATCGTCATAGCGAATCCGTCGGGTGTGGGTACGTAGCTGATTTCGCATCAAAGGCATGCCTGGGCATATGAACCCTCCGAGGTGATCACCATTGGCAGCCACAAAATCGGCCGTAATGGCAGTACCGAAATCGAGCACCAGGCACGCACCCGAAGCAAGATGAAAGCCACCGAGCAGAGCCAACCAACGGTCCAGACCCAATCGTTCATACTCTTCGTACCCGTTCTTCACCCCAGCCATTTCCCGCATGGGTAGGGCACGAGTTACGGAGACGCCAAACACCTCAACCAATGAGGCGACTAATGAATCCGTTTCTTCAGCCGTTCTGACACTGACGAGCCGACATTTTTTCAGCTGAAACTTGCCGGCATCGTCCAGACACGTCAACAGATCATCATCGGAACCGACAATCCCCCCCTGGACAGGTGTTACACCATCGGAGCGAAGAACCCGCCACTTGATGAAGCTATTGCCGCAATCGAGCTCAAGAATCATCGCGCAACCTCAAACTGAGCTCACCACCGCTAAAGACTTTTTCCACTCCATCCACCTTCAACCGCAGCGCACCCTGCAGATCAACGCCCATCACAACGCCGTGAATTTGGTTGGCGCCCGCAATCAGCGAAACAGATTGCCCCTGCCACAGATGGTATTTTTCCCACTCTGACTGAATTGCGGCAAAACCAGATGCATGATGAAGCTTCAAATACTGCTGAAGCTTCGCACTCATTCTGGCCACAAGCTCATTTCGATCAAAACCCTTGCCCGCCTCCAGGCACATCGACGTCCACTCCTGGTCGACCTCATCATTCATTTGCATATTCACGTTAATCCCTACGCCCAGGACAACATGGCAAACATCCGCCGGATCTCCCACCAACTCAAGCAGAATGCCTGCAATTTTTTTCGCACCCACCAAAACATCGTTAGGCCATTTCAGCCCCGCCTCCGAAATCCCCATGTCACGCAACGTATGCATGACAGCAAGCCCGACGACAAGGCTGAGCCCCTCGATCTGTCGCATGCCGCCCTCAATGCGCAATACCAAGCTGTAATAGAGATTGTCGGCAAATGGACTGACCCATTTACGACCGCGCCGTCCTCGACCCGCCACCTGCCGCTCAGACAAGACCACAAATGGTGCTTGCGCGCCACGCTCTATGGCGCGCAACGCTTCAGCATTTGTGGAATCAATAGAGTCAAATATATGGACGGGCCACTCATGGAGACCCTTCGCGCAGATATCCGTCGCATCCAGAAGCAACAGGGGCTTGGCCAACTGGTAGCCTTTGCCGCGAACCTTATGCACAGACAAACCCAGCTCCGCTTCCAGGTGTTGCAACTGCTTCCATACAGCGCTGCGACTGATACCCAGCGCGACACCCAGCGCTTGGCCCGAGTGAAAGCGACCATCCTTCAGAAGTTTTAGCAACGTGAGCATGCGGAGTGCGCCCTGATAATGAGGCCCGCATGATAGCCATGCGTAAGGCGATTGCATAGAAACGCAAAATGACTTTCCCGCGGGCAAAACAAAACCCCTACCTGCGTCAGCAGATAGGGGTTTCGGAATTTAATCTTGACGATGACCTACTCTCACATGGGGAAACCCCACACTACCATCGGCGATGCATCGTTTCACTGCTGAGTTCGGGATGGGATCAGGTGGTTCCAATGCTCTATGGTCGTCAAGAAATTCGGTAGCCAGCGCGTGCCTTGCGGTCACGTTCCAGCGAATGGGTATGTGATAGCTTTTCGGTGTTTTGTGACGTTCGAACTTTCGGTTCGTTTCGTCTTCACACACCGCAATCTGGTGCTCGTTTGCTTTTCAGCTTGAAGCAAGCAAATTGCTTGGGTGTTATATGGTCAAGCCTCACGGGCAATTAGTACAGGTTAGCTCAACGCCTCACAGCGCTTACACACCCTGCCTATCAACGTCGTAGTCTTCGACGGCCCTTCAGGGGACTCAAGGTCCCAGTGAGATCTCATCTTGAGGCAAGTTTCCCGCTTAGATGCTTTCAGCGGTTATCTTTCCCGAACATAGCTACCCGGCAATGCCACTGGCGTGACAACCGGAACACCAGAGGTTCGTCCACTCCGGTCCTCTCGTACTAGGAGCAGCCCCTCTCAAATCTCAAACGTCCACGGCAGATAGGGACCGAACTGTCTCACGACGTTCTAAACCCAGCTCGCGTACCACTTTAAATGGCGAACAGCCATACCCTTGGGACCGGCTTCAGCCCCAGGATGTGATGAGCCGACATCGAGGTGCCAAACACCGCCGTCGATATGAACTCTTGGGCGGTATCAGCCTGTTATCCCCGGAGTACCTTTTATCCGTTGAGCGATGGCCCTTCCATACAGAACCACCGGATCACTAAGACCTACTTTCGTACCTGCTCGACGTGTCTGTCTCGCAGTCAAGCGCGCTTTTGCCTTTATACTCTACGACCGATTTCCGACCGGTCTGAGCGCACCTTCGTACTCCTCCGTTACTCTTTAGGAGGAGACCGCCCCAGTCAAACTACCCACCATACACTGTCCTCGATCCGGATAACGGACCTGAGTTAGAACCTCAAAGTTGCCAGGGTGGTATTTCAAGGATGGCTCCACGCGAACTTGCTTCCTCACGACACAGCCACCAACGAGATCTACACAAGCAAATTCAAAGTC
>NZ_LHVI01000034.1:0-255278 GCF_001269755.1 Pseudomonas sp. Q12-87
GGCGCCTAACGGCGCCGGCCTCTTCCCTAATAAGTTACAAGCTAGGGAAAGCGAACTGAGAAGCTTCATGGCTGGCCCGCTGCGGCCAACGCTGGGTAATAGCCTTGCGGCGAGTATAGAAACGCACCCCATCCGGGCCGTAGGCATGCAGGTCGCCGAACAGCGAACGCTTCCAGCCGCCAAAGCTGTGGTACGCAACAGGAACAGGCAAAGGAACGTTGACGCCGACCATGCCGACTTCAATCTCATCGCAGAACAACCGCGCCGCTTCACCATCACGGGTGAAGATACAGGTGCCATTGCCATATTCATGATCGTTGATCAGTTGCATCGCCTCTTCCAGGCTGTTGACCCGAACGATGCACAGGACCGGCCCGAAGATCTCTTCTTTATAGATGCGCATCTCAGGCGTCACGCGATCAAACAGGCAGCCACCAAGGAAGAAGCCCTCTTCATGCCCGGCCACGCTCAAACCGCGACCATCGACGATCAGCGAAGCACCCGCCGACACACCGTCTTCTATATAGCCACTGACTTTGTCGCGATGCTGCCCCGTCACGAGCGGCCCCATGTCCAGCCCGCAAGAAGTCCCCGCGCCAATCTTCAGTGCCTGAATCTGTGGAACCAGCTTGGACACCAGCGCATCCGCCACCTGATCGCCGACACATACCGCCACCGAAATCGCCATGCAACGCTCGCCGCACGAACCGTACGCCGCGCCCATCAAGGCGCTGACGGCGTTGTCCAGGTCCGCATCCGGCATCAGCACTGCATGGTTCTTTGCGCCACCCAGCGCCTGGACGCGCTTGCCGCGTCGGGTGCCCTCGGCATAGATGTATTCGGCAATCGGCGTCGAACCGACAAAACTCAGCGCCTTCACTTCTGGCGCTTCGATCAGCGCATCCACGGCCGCCTTGTCGCCATGCACCACGCTCAACACGCCCTTGGGCAGGCCGGCTTCCAGTAATAGTTGGGCAATCAGCAATGTCGAACTCGGGTCTCGCTCGGACGGCTTGAGGATAAAACAGTTGCCACAGACGATCGCCAGCGGATACATCCACAACGGCACCATCGCCGGGAAGTTGAACGGCGTGATGCCCGCGACCACACCCAGCGGCTGGAAGTCTGACCAGGCGTCGATGTTCGGTCCTACGTTACGGCTGTATTCGCCCTTCAGGATCTCCGGCGCAGCGCAGGCAAATTCGACGTTTTCAATGCCGCGCTTGAGCTCACCAGCGGCGTCTTCCAATGTCTTGCCGTGTTCTTCGCTGATCAACTGGGCGATACGCGACTCGTTCTGTTCCAGCAATTGCTTGAAACGAAACATGACTTGGGCACGCTTGGCTGGCGGCGTGTTGCGCCAGGCGGGGAACGCCGCCTTGGCCGCGTCGATGGCTTGCTGGATAGTTGCGCGGTCCGCCAAAGGCACCTTGTGGATGGCCTGGCCGGTAGACGGGTTGAACACGTCGGCCGTGCGAGCGCTGTCGCTCAGCAGTTGGCCGTTGATCAAATGCGGAATGAGGCTCATGGGGACTCCAGAATTTATCCACAGGCGCCCGTGACCGGACGCCCATTATCGAAAGCTATATAGAAGGATGCGTCAGTCGAGCTTGTTCAGCACTTCACCGACCGCGTCGAACAGCCGATCCAGGTCCTGCGGCTTGCTGTTGAATGTTGGCCCGAACTGCAGGGTGTCGCCGCCAAACCGCACATAGAACCCGGCTTTCCATAACGCCATGCCGGCCTCGAAGGGACGCACGATTGCATCGCCATCGCGCCCGGCGATCTGGATCGCGCCGGCCAAGCCATAGTTGCGAATGTCGATGACATTCTTCGCGCCCTTCAAGCCGTGCAGTGCATTCTCGAAATGCGGGGCAACCTCGGCCACGCTCTGCACCAGGTTTTCCTTCTGCAGCAAGTCCAGCGCCGCCAGGCCCGCCGCGCACGCCACTGGATGCGCCGAGTACGTGTAGCCATGGGGAAATTCCACCGCGTATTCGGGTGTCGGCTGGTTCATGAACGTCTGGTAGATCTCAGAGCTGGCAATCACCGCGCCCATGGGGATCGCGCCGTTGGTGACTTGCTTGGCGATGCACATCAGGTCCGGGGTCACGCCAAAGCTGTCCGCGCCGAACATCGAACCGGTGCGGCCGAAGCCGGTGATCACTTCGTCGAACACCAAGAGAATGCTGTGCTGGTCGCAGATCTCCCGCAGGCGCTTGAGGTAACCCTCCGGCGGCACCAATACGCCGGCCGATCCGGCCATCGGCTCGACGAATACCGCAGCGATGTTGGAGGCGTCGTGCAGTTCGATCAGTTTCAATAATTCATCGGCCAGGGCAATGCCACCTTCCTTCGGCATGCCACGGGAATAGGCGTTGCTGGCCAACAAGGTGTGGGGCAAATGATCGACATCCATCATGGCCTGGCCGAACAATTTGCGGTTGCCGCTGACACCGCCCAGGCTGGTACCGGCGATGTTCACGCCGTGATAGCCCCGGGCACGACCGATCATTTTGGTCTTGGTCGCCTGGCCCTTGAGGCGCCAATAGGCGCGAACCATCTTCACTGCCGTATCGGCGCACTCGGAACCTGAGTCGGTAAAGAACACATGGTTGAGATTGCCCGGTGTCAGGCTGGTGATTTTTTCCGCCAGTTGGAACGACAAGGGGTGGCCGTATTGAAAGCCGGGGGAGTAGTCGAGCGTGCCCAGTTGTTTGGCCACCGCTTCCTGGATTTCCTTGCGGGTGTGTCCGGCGCCGCATGTCCACAGGCCCGACAGCGAGTCATACACCTTGCGGCCCTTGTCATCCACCAGCCAACTGCCTTCGGCGGCGACGATCAGGCGCGGGTCACGCTGAAAATTGCGGTTGGCCGTGTAAGGCATCCAGTGGGCGTCAAGCTTGAGCTGGCTAGCCAGGGAACCGACGGCGTGTTCGGGCATGTTCATCGACAAAACCTCGCAGAATAGGGGCGACAGGAATCGAAAGCGTTCTTGCAGCTAAATTGCCACGGCTATAAAGTCGGTGAAACCCAACTTTTCTAACCTTCAGTTAGCGGATCACTAAACCATGAGCGCTCGCCGTCCCGATCCACTGGCCCAGGTCAGCGACTTTGATATCCGCTTGCTGCGCATTTTCCGCAGCGTGGTCGAGTGCGGTGGTTTCTCCGCCGCCGAAACCGTGCTCGCCATCGGTCGTTCGGCCATCAGCCAGCAGATGAGCGATCTGGAACAACGCCTCGGCCTGCGTTTATGCCAGCGTGGACGTGCGGGATTTTCCCTGACCGAAGAAGGCCGCGAGGTGTATCAATCGGCCTTGCAGCTATTAAGTGCACTGGAAAGCTTTCGCACTGAGGTCAATGGCCTGCACCAGCATCTGCGAGGTGAACTGATCATCGGCCTGACCGACAATCTGGTCACCCTGCCCCATATGCGTATCACCCACGCGTTGGCGCAATTGAAGGAGCGCGGGCCAGACGTGCAGATCCAGATCCGCATGATCGCCCCCAACGAAGTCGAGCAAGGCGTCCTCGACGGTCGCCTGCATGTCGGCGTGGTCCCCCAGGCCAGTGCGCTTTCCGGGCTGGAATATCAGCCGCTCTACAGCGAACGGTCACTGCTTTACTGCGCGGTCGGGCATCCGTTGTTTTACGTGGATGACCAGCAGCTCGATGACGCGCGCCTCAATAGCCAGGACGCTATCGCGCCAACCTTCCGCCTGCCGGCCGAAATCCAGGCCCATTATCAAGCCCTCAATTGCACCGCCAGCGCGTCGGATCGCGAGGGCATGGCGTTCCTGATTCTCACGGGGCGCTACATCGGTTACTTGCCGGACCATTACGCCAGCCTTTGGGTTCAACAAGGCCGGTTGCGGGCGCTGAAACCAGCGGCACGTTTCTACGATTTGAGCCTGGCCTCGGTTACGCGCAAAGGGCGCAGGCCCCACTTGGTGCTGGAAAGTTTTCTCGAGAGCCTGGCGGCGACTCGCTGAGCCTGTTTGTTCCAGCAGATGTTCAGTCAGCTTTTTAGTGTGATGGCACTTGTCGGATCGATGCCGGTGCGCTATCAACGCAGTTGCTTGTCCCACAGACCCGGAAACGCCCATGACCTTTGAAGTCCCTGCCCACAGTGGCAAGCCCACCAGTCGCATTCGTCAAAAGAACGAAGAGACCATCCTCAAGGCCGCCGAGGATGAATTCGCTCGTCACGGGTTCAAAGGCACCAGCATGAATGCCATCGCGCTGAAGGCTGGGTTGCCCAAGGCGAATCTGCATTATTACTTCACCAACAAGCTCGGGTTGTATGTCGCGGTGCTGAGCAACATCATCGAGTTGTGGGACAGCACCTTCAATACCCTCACCGCCGAGGATGATCCGGCCGAAGCCTTGACCCGCTACATCCGCGCGAAGATGGAATTTTCTCGGCGCCAGCCCCAGGCCTCGCGGCTCTTTGCGATGGAAGTCATCAGCGGCGGCGAATGCCTGACCGAATATTTCAACCAGGATTATCGTGCCTGGTTCAGTGGTCGGGCCGCCGTTTTCCAGGCCTGGATCGATGCCGGCAAGATGGACCCGATCGACCCGGTGCACCTGATTTTCCTGTTGTGGGGCAGCACTCAGCATTACGCCGACTTCGCCACCCAGATCTGTCGCGTGACCGGACGCAGCAAGTTGACCAAGCAAGACATGGTCGATGCGGGCGACAACCTGATCCGCATCATTCTCAAGGGCTGCGGCCTGACACCAGCCCTCTGAGTTCGCCATGCCTTTTACCCTTGCCGGCTTTTGCGAATACCGTGAAGAGATTCGCAAAAGCCGCTTCATTACCGTCGCCGCGCCCATCACCAGCCCCGCCGAAGCCCAGGCCTTCATTGAACAGCAGAGCGACCTGAACGCCTCGCATAACTGCTGGGCCTGGAAACTCGGCGATCAATACCGCAGCAACGACGATGGCGAGCCCGGTGGTACCGCCGGGCGACCGATCCTGGCCGCCATTGAAGCCCAGGCTTGCGATCAGGTCGCAGTGCTGGTGATTCGCTGGTATGGCGGAATTCAATTGGGCACGGGCGGGCTGGCCCGGGCTTATGGCGGCGGTGCCAACAAATGCCTGCAAAACGCCGAAAAAATCGAGCTGATCAGCCGTGTCGCACTGCGCTGTACCTGTGGCTTCGCAGAGCTGGCCTTGGTGAAATTGCGCGTCCTCGAATCCGGCGGGCTGGTAATCGAGGAATGCTTTACGGCCAATGGCGTGGACTTACAGTTGGCGGTAGGCGAAGCGCAAATCGAAACACTGCAAACGCAACTGGCCGACCTGAGCCGCGGACGAATTCTGTTGGCGCGTTGAGATCCAGGCCTGCGACTTTTCAGGGCGCCCCGCTACCGTCAACTTGCCCACATCCACTGTGCACCCGGCTGTGGATAACCTGAGCACATCCCCTTGTAACCCTTCTGTCATGCGGGTTTGAGGGGGTTGTTCATTTTTCACCCAAACGCCTGCCGCACCCACAAATCCATCCAGAAAACAGACGCTTGCGGCGGTTTATCACCTTTAGAAGAAAGCCCCGCAGTGCTTATGCCGGAGTTTGCGGCTTGCGCACAATAACTGTGGAGCAACCTGTGGATAACCCGTTCATGGCTCCCGCCGCCCCAAGAAGGACATGGCCCGCAGCCGCTTGTTCATTTTTTAACCAGCCCCTACCGGACAAAGCCAGTGCATGGCCAGTCCCACGCGCCCCAATACAGTGCAAAGCGACATTGATGACAGGCGCCCCGACGCCCCAGCAAGGGCCCAAATTCCGGGGCCAGCTAAAAATCCTGACCTGATGGCCAGGAAATTGCTTTGTCCACAGGTATTCATCTCCATCGACCCGAGCCTGTCATGCCCAACCCCGATTCTGTCCCGCGCCTGCAATTACGCAGTATCAGCAAACGCTACCCCGGCTGCCTGGCCAACGATGCCATTGACTTGAGTATCGAGCCCGGCGAGATCCATGCGCTGCTCGGGGAAAACGGTGCGGGCAAAAGCACGTTGATGAAGATTATCTACGGCGTCACTCCAGCCGATTCGGGCGAGGTGATCTGGCAAGGCCGGCGAGTCAGCCTGCGTAACCCGGCCCAAGCCCGCAGTCTGGGAATCGGCATGGTCTTCCAGCATTTTTCGCTGTTCGAAACCCTCACCGTTGCGCAGAACATCGCCTTGGCGATGGGCGCGCAGGCCGGCACTCCAGCGCAACTGGAGCCCAGGATCCGCGAAGTCTCGCAGCGCTACGGCATGGCGCTGGAGCCGCAGCGGCTGGTTCACGACCTGTCGATTGGCGAGCGGCAACGGGTGGAAATCATTCGCTGCCTGATGCAGGACATCCGGCTACTGATCCTCGATGAACCGACGTCAGTGCTCACGCCAAAGGAGGCCGAGGAGCTGTTCGTAACCCTGCGTCGCCTGGCAAGCGAAGGCTGCAGCATTTTGTTCATCAGCCACAAGCTGGGCGAAGTCCGGGCTTTGTGCCACAGCGCCACGGTACTGCGCGGCGGACGGGTGTCGGGGCATTGCACGCCGGCGCAGTGTACGGACCGAGAACTGGCGCAACTGATGGTCGGCGAGGCGGCTGGGCTCATCACGGATTATCCGAAGGTCAATGCAGACAAAGCGTTTCTGCAGATCCGCGGGTTGTCGTGGCACAACCCTGACCCGTTCGGTTGCTCGCTGCACAACATTGACCTTGAAGTGTGCAGCGGCGAAATCGTCGGCATCGCCGGCGTGGCGGGCAATGGCCAGGACGAATGGCTGGCACTGCTCAGCGGGGAAACGCCGTTGCCCCACGCCGACAGCGAGCGCATCCGTTTCAGCGGGCAACCGGTGGCTCATCTGCGTCCCGACGCCCGTCGCCGGCTCGGCCTGGCGTTTGTCCCCGCTGAACGTTTGGGCCATGGCGCCGTGCCGCAACTGAGCCTGGCGGATAACACATTGCTCAGCGCTTTCCAGCAGGGCCTGGTCAGCCATGGGCTGATTCGCCGAAGCAAAGTCGAACGCCTCGCCGAGGAGATCATCCACCGCTTTGGCGTAAAGACACCCAACACCAAGACCCCGGCACGCAGCCTTTCGGGCGGCAACCTGCAAAAATTCATCCTCGGCAGGGAGATCCTTCAGCAACCGAAGCTGCTGGTCGCTGCCCATCCGACCTGGGGCGTGGACGTTGGCGCGGCAGCGACTATCCATCGCGCCCTGATCGCCCTGCGCGATGCCGGCGCGGCGATCCTGGTGATCTCCGAAGACCTCGACGAACTGTTCCAGATCAGCGACCGCCTCGCAGCCTTGTGCGGCGGACGTTTGTCGGCCTTGAGACCTACGGTCCAGACCCAACTCAGCGATGTCGGCGGCTGGATGGCTGGCCAGTTCGACACGCTCCAATCCCCTGTTCCCGCACCGGTTTAACGGAGTTCTTCAATGCTGCTTTCTCTCGAACCCCGCGGCCAGCAATCGCGCCTGATGCTTTGGTGTTCGCCGCTGCTTGCCGCCGTATTGACCCTGGGCAGCGGTTCGCTGCTGTTCATCGCCTTGGGCCATGATCCGTTGGAAACCTTGTTCACCTTGTTGATTGCGCCGATCAGCGACCTGTACGGGGTGTCCGAATGGCTGGTCAAGACCTTGCCAATCCTGCTCTGCGCCCTAGGCCTGGCAGTGGCCTATCAGGCGCGAATCTGGAACATCGGCGCCGAAGGCCAACTGCTCTTGGGCGCCCTGGCCGGCAGTGCCTTGGCGGTGAATATCATCGGCATGCAAAGCCGCTGGGCACTGGTGCTGATCCTGCTGACCGGAACCCTGGCCGGTGCGGCCTGGGCCGGGCTCACGGCATGGCTGCGCACACGCTTCAACGCCAACGAAATCCTTACCAGCATCATGCTCAATTACATCGCGCTGAACCTGCTGTTGTTCTGCGTGCACGGGCCGTTGAAGGACCCTGCGGGTTTCAATTTTCCCGAATCGGCGATGTTCGGCGAGGCCAGTCGCCTACCGTTACTGCTGGAGGATGGGCGGGTCCATGCCGGGTTGTATTTCGCCCTGCTGGCGCTGGTGGCGGTGTGGGTCTTGCTGCAGAAAAGTTTTGTCGGGTTTCAAATCAAGGTGCTGGGGCTCGACGCCCGTGCTGCCGGTTTCGCCGGGTTTCGCCAGAAGCCGCTGGTGTGGCTGGCATTGTTGATCAGCGGGGCGTTGGCCGGGTTGGCCGGGGTCTGCGAAGTGACGGGGCCGATCGGCCAACTGGTCCCACAGGTGTCGCCGGGCTATGGCTATGCGGCGATTACCGTGGCGTTCCTGGGCCGTCTCAATCCCATCGGCATTCTGTTTTCCAGCCTGTTGATGGCGTTGCTGTACATCGGCGGCGAGAGCGCACAAATGTCCCTGAACCTGCCCCAGGCGGTCACCCAATTGTTCCAAGGGATGATGCTGTTTTTCCTGCTGGCCTGTGACGTATTGATCCTGTACCGGCCGCGCCTGGACCTGCGCTGGACCCGACGCCCCCAGACCACCACCGTACAGGCAGGAGCGCTGTGATGGATATCGACCTGTTGAGCAATATTCTCTACGCCACCGTCCGCTGCGGGACCCCGTTGCTACTGGTGGCCCTGGGTGAGCTGGTCTGCGAAAAAAGCGGCGTCCTGAACCTCGGCCAGGAAGGCATGATGCTGTTCGGCGCGGTGATCGGTTTTATCGTCGCGTTCAATAGCGGCAACTTGTGGCTCGGCGTGCTGCTGGCGATGGCCGCCGGCATGCTGTTATCGGCGCTGTTTGCGTGGGTGGCACTGGTGTTCAACGCCAATCAGGTGGCCACCGGACTGGCGCTGACGATTTTCGGCGTGGGCCTGTCGAGCTTTGTCGGCGCGGCCTGGGTCGGCAAACCACTGGTGGGGTTCGAACCACTGACGATTCCTTATCTGAGCGACATTCCGCTGATCGGGCGGATGCTGTTTGCCCAGGATCTGCTGGTTTACCTGTCCTTCGCCCTGTTTGCCCTGGTGGCGTGGGTGATCGTGAAAAGCCGCGTCGGCTTGATCATCCAGGCCGTTGGCGAAAATCCCGACGCCGCCAGTGCCATGGGCCTGCCGGTGTTGCGCGTGCGGACCCTGGCCGTGCTGTTCGGCGGCGCCATGGCCGGGTTGGCCGGCGCCTACCTGTCGCTGGCCTACACGCCGATGTGGGCCGAGAACATGAGCGCCGGGCGCGGCTGGATCGCCCTGGCGCTGGTGGTGTTTGCCAGCTGGCGGGTGTGGCGGTTGTTGCTGGGCGCCTACCTGTTCGGCCTCGCCAGCATCCTGCATCTGGTGGCCCAGGGGTTGGGGCTGGCGATTCCATCGAGCTTGCTGGCGATGCTGCCCTATGTAGCGACCATCGTGGTGCTGGTGCTGCTGTCCCGGGATGCGCTGCGCACCCGACTGTATGCACCGGTGTCGCTGGGCCAGCCTTGGCGAGCGGGGCACTGACAAAGCCTGTGCCGAGGGTGCTGGCTCCCGCTCGACTGCGTAGCAGTCGCCTGCTATGCGGGGCGCTGCGCACCCCAGCGGGAGCAAGCGCCCTCACCACGGACAGGCAGTGCCTGCAGGACGCCCCACACCAACTCGAAAAACAGGAACCCCCACAACAGCGCACTTGCTCCGTGAAGCAGGGCGTAAAGCAGCCAGGCCGCAAACAAAAACCGCCCAGCCGCGTCATAACGCCCATACACCGGCTGCGGATCGCGAATCCTCAGGACCGCCCAGACACAGACAATCGAGCCCAGCAGATTCGCCATCAACAGGTGCATGGAGGCAAATTCCGGCAACTCACCGGGCAGGCCGAAGCGTTGGGTGAAGCTCACCAGCAAGCCATGCACCACCGCAAAGCTCCACGGCGTGGCAAATGCCGCCGTCACGAGCAGGTCGTACCAGGCGCTGCCGCGCACCAGCCGGCGGTATTGGGTAGAAGTCCACATCAGTATTGCTCCAGATAATCGGGGAGCAAAAAGCCTAAAGCCTGGGGTATGCTCCAAGGTCAAGCCCTACGGAGAGAACCATGCGCATCGGCGAATTAGCCCAGGCCTGCGCCGTCAGTCGAGACACGCTGCGCTTCTACGAGCAACGCGGCCTGATCGCGGCGGGACGCAGCGCCAATGGTTACCGCGATTACCCCGCCGACATGGTGCAACTTGTGCTCTATATCAAGACGGCCCAGCGCCTGGGCTTTACGCTTGGTGAGATCAGCGCCAGCGTCGCCGCCCTGTGGCAAGCCCCTGATCCGGACTGCGCCGTGACGCAACTGCTGCAAGACAAACTGAACCTGATCGAAACCCGCATGACCGAACTCGACGCGTTGCGCCACGAGCTGAAACAACGGCTGGGGCAACGTTGTCCATTAAATCCGTGACCTTTCCATTCAAGGATGCCTTCATGAATTCGGCAAAAAACGCATTGATCATCGGCGCCTCCCGGGGCTTGGGCCTTGGTCTGGTGAAAACGCTGCTCAGCGATGGCTGGAACGTGACCGCCACCGTGCGCAACCCGCAGAACGCAGAGGCGTTGAAGGCACTGGGCCCGGTGCGAATCGAAAAGCTCGACATGGACGACCAGCAAGCCGTCATCGCCCTGAGCCAACAGCTCAAGGGCGAAACCTTCGACCTGCTGTTCGTCAACGCGGGCGTCAAAGGCCCTGACAACCAAGGCCCGGGCGGCGCGACACTGGCTGAAGTCGGCCAGTTGTTCTTCACCAACGCAGTGGCCCCCATCAACCTGGCCCAGCGCTTCGTCGGACAGATCCGCAACGGCAGCGGCGTATTGGCGTTCATGAGTTCGGTACTGGGCAGCGTGACCATGCCCGACGCACCGGAGCTCGCCCTCTACAAGGCAAGCAAGGCGGCGCTCAACTCCATGACCAACAGCTTTGTCAGCCAACTGGGCAAGCAAGCCTTGACCGTGCTGTCGCTGCACCCGGGCTGGGTCAAGACGGACATGGGCGGCGAAGGCGCGGACATCGATGTCGACACCAGCACCCGTGGCTTGATCGATCAGGTCAACGCCTTCGCCAGCAAGGGCGGGCACCACTTCGTCAACTACAAGGGCGAAACGATTCCCTGGTAAAACGCCATAGCTCCTGTGGGAGCGGGCTTGCTCGCGAAGGCGGACTATCAGTCGACATCTACGTGGAATGACAGTCCGCATTCGCGAGCAAGCCCGCTCCCACATCTGGATCTCGGCAGGCTCTGGATATGCGCCGCACAACCTGAGTAAACTCCACCCCTCGCCCCCAAGGGCGACCCTGGATCAGCAGACAGGGCATCACTGAGCTGGCTAACCTGAACCCATTTTCAGAGGAGCCGGCCACCATGCCTGCGACCCGTACCTGGTTAAAAAAACCCCTCGCCATTTTCACCGCCAACGACCTCGATGCCCGTGGCGGTCTCGTCCTGCAGGACGGTGCCATCGTCGAACTGCTGAGCCCCGGCCAACATCCGACCCTGCCTTGCGATCATGTTTTCGATGCCCGTGAACACGTGATCCTGCCGGGACTGATCAACACCCATCACCATTTCTATCAAACCCTGACCCGGGCCTGGGCGCCGGTGGTCAACCAGCCGCTGTTCCCGTGGCTGAAAACGCTTTACCCGGTGTGGGCACGACTGACCCCGGAGAAACTCGGCCTGGCGAGCAAAGTCGCACTGGCCGAGTTGCTGTTGTCGGGCTGCACCACCGCCGCAGATCATCACTATCTGTTTCCCGAAGGTCTGGAAAACGCCATCGATGTGCAGGTGCAAACGGTCCGTGAGCTGGGCATGCGTGCGATGCTGACCCGTGGCTCCATGAGCCTGGGCGAAGCCGATGGCGGCTTGCCGCCGCAGCAGACCGTGCAGCAGGGCCAGGTCATTCTCGACGACAGCCAGCGGTTGATCAGCCAATACCACGAGCGCGGCGACGGCGCGCAGATCCAGATTGCCCTGGCGCCCTGCTCGCCATTTTCGGTCACGCCCCAGATCATGAGGGCCAGCGCCGAGCTGGCGGAACAACTCGACGTACGCCTGCACACGCACCTGGCCGAAACCCTCGACGAAGAAGATTTCTGCCTGCAACGTTTCGGCCTGCGCACCGTGGATTACCTGGACAGCGTCGGCTGGCTCGGCCCGCGTACCTGGCTGGCCCACGGCATCCATTTCAACCCGGACGAAATCGCCCGCCTCGGCGCCGCCGGCACCGGCATCTGTCACTGCCCCAGCTCCAACATGCGCCTGGCCTCGGGCATTTGCCCGACCCTTGACCTGACCTCCGCCGGCGCGCCAGTGGGCCTGGGAGTGGACGGTTCGGCCTCCAACGATGCCTCGAACATGATCCTCGAAACCCGCCAGGCCCTGTATATCCAGCGCCTGCGCTATGGCGCGCAGGCGATCACGCCGGAGCGCGTGCTGGGCTGGGCAACCCGCGGCTCGGCGCAACTGCTCGGGCGTAACGACATTGGCGAACTGGCCGTGGGCAAGCAGGCCGACCTGGCGCTGTTCAAGCTCGATGAGTTGCGCTTCTCCGGCAGCCACGATCCGATCTCGGCGTTGCTGCTGTGCGGCGCGGACCGGGCGGACCGGGTGATGATCGGTGGGCAGTGGCGAGTGATCGACGGACAGGTCGAAGGGTTGGACCTCAAGGGTTTGATTGCCGATCACAGCCAGGCGGCGCGGGAATTGATTGCCGGCGCCTGATCCAGCCGAGGCCCTGTGGGAGCGAGCTTGCTCGCTCCCACAATGGGTGCTGTGCTGGGCTTATAGACCCAGCATCGACAACATGATGAACGTCGCAAACAACACAAAATGAGTCATGCCTTCGATGGCATTGGTTTCGCCATCGTTGAGGTTGATGGCGCTGACAATCAGCGTGATGAAGATCATCACCGTTTGCACCGGAGTCATTGCCATCTGGAAGGGCTGGCCGGTGTAGAGCGCCATGGCTTCCATGACCGGCACGGTCAGGATCACGGTGGACAGCGAAGCCCCCAGCGCGATGTTCACCACCGACTGCATGCGGTTCGCCAACGCGGCGCGCAGGGCGGTGAGGATTTCCGGTGCGGCGGAGATCGCGGCTACCAGGATCGCCGTCACCACCGGTGGCGCGCCCGAGCCTTCCAGCCCGACGTCGAGGGCCTTGGACATGACCTCGGCCAAGGCACCGATCACCACCACCCCAAACACCAGCGCGCCAATGGAGAACGCCAGGCTGATGGGCTTCGGCTCGTTTTCCACCGGCTCTTTCTTGCGGCGTTTTTCCGGGTAGCTGTAGCTGAAGAAGTAACTGTGGGGCCCGACCTGCATGCGCAGGAACAGCGTGTACAGCACGATCATCGCGCCGATGGTAAAGGCCGAATAGGTTTTCCAACTTTCCTGGGGAATGAACTCCGGCACCACCATCGATACCCCCATGGCGGTGAGGATCATCACGCTGTAGGTGCGCGCCGAGTCATCGTTGTAGACCTGCTCGCCATGCTTGATCCCGCCCATCAACGCCGCCAACCCCAGGATGCCGTTGATATCGAGCATTACCGCCGAGTAGATCGTGTCTCGCACCAGGGTCGACGACGCTTCGTTGCTCATCATGATCGCCAGGATCACCACTTCTACCAGCACCGCTGACAGGGTCAGGATCATCGTGCCGTAAGGGTCGCCGACCTTTTCCGCCAACAGCTCGGCGTGATGGGCCACGCGCATGGAGGCCGCGACGATGAAGCCGATCAGCACCAGGCCGCTGATCAACGCCGCCAGTTGCCCATTGCCTAATATCCAGTGTTCCAACGGATAAGCCACAAACGCGGCGATGAGCGCCAGCAACAGCAGTTTTTCTTGCTTGATCAAAATGAGCATCGCGATGCCTGTCACGAGGATGGGGTCATGAGCTACAGACTGTAGTGGGCGGTGAACGTTTCGTCCGCAGTGGCGCACCAGTGGGTGGCGAGTGGCTGGCGGCGCGCACCTTTATCGCCCGGCCGATCTTATTGTGGCGAGGGAGCTTGCTCCCGCTCGGTTGCGCAGCGACCGTAAAAACCGGGGGCCGCTACGCGCCCCAGCGGGAGCAAGCTCCCTCGCCACAACAGGACTGTGTCGATTAGTTGTCCTTTTGGTCAGCATTTTGCATTGGTGCGGTATAGCCAACCTCACAACAAAATGGAGTTCGATTTCATGCATAAACGCCCGTTGAAGCAGTTGCTTTGCGCCGTCATCGCAGCCGCCGGCCTGAGCATCGGCCTGAATGCCAGCGCTGCCGACCCGCTGAAGGTCGGCTTCGTCTACATCGGCCCGATTGGCGACCATGGCTGGACGTATCAGCATGAACAGGGGCGCAAGGAACTGGCGGCGAAATTCGGCGAACAAATCACCACCCACTACGTCGAAAACGTGCCGGAAGGGGCCGACGCCGAGCGGGTGATCCGCAACATGGCCAAGGACAATTACGACCTGATTTTCACCACCTCCTTCGGCTACATGAACCCGACGCTGAAGGTTGCCAAGCAATTTCCCAAGGTGACGTTCGAGCACGCCACCGGCTACAAGCAGGACAAGAACCTCGGCACATACCTGGCTCGCACCTACGAGGGCCGCTACGTTGGCGGGTTCCTCGCGGCCAAGATGACCAAGAGCAAAAAGATCGGCTACGTCGCCTCCTTCCCGATCCCGGAAGTCATCCGCGACATCAACGCCATCCAACTGGCTTTGAACAAGTACAACCCCGGCACCGAGATCAAAGTGGTGTGGGTCAATTCCTGGTTCGACCCGGGCAAGGAAGCCGACGCCGCCAACGCGCTGATCGACCAGGGCGTGGACGTGGTGTTCCAGCACACCGACAGCCCGGCACCGATCCAGGCTGCCGAACGACGTGGCGTTTACGCGGTGGGCTACGCTTCGGACATGGCTCACTTCGGGCCCAAGGCCGTGTTGACGTCCATCGTCAATGACTGGGGCCCGCATTACATCCAGGCCACCCAGAGCGTGCACGATCACAACTGGAAATCCCAGGATTACTGGGGCGGCCTGAAGGAAGGCACGGTGAAACTGCCAATCAGCGACTTGGTCCCAGCCGCGGTCAAGGGCGAAGCCGAGCAGATCATCGCCGACATCGAGAGCGGCGCCTTCCACCCCTTCACTGGCCCGATCAAGGACCAGGCCGGCGTCGAGAAAATCCCCGCAGGCACGAGCGCCACCAACGCGGAACTGGCGTCGATGAACTACTACGTCGAAGGGATGAAGGCCGAAATTCCAAAATAACCTTCAAGTCCAATGTAAATACCCTGTGGGAGCGGGCTTGCTCGCGAAGGCGGAGTGTCAGTCAACATTAATGCGAATGTCCCGCCGTCTTCGCGAGCAAGCCCGCTCCCACAATGGAATCTTCATTCCACTTCAGGAAACCGCATGAACAGCCTGCCCATCATCGACATCAGCCCGCTCTACGGCGACGAGCCCGACGCCTGGCAAGCCGTCGCCGGGCAAATCGACCATGCCTGCCGCCAATGGGGCTTTTTCTACATCAAGGGCCACCCCATCAGCCCGGCGCGCATCGCCCAGGTACTGGACAATGCCCAACGCTTCTTCGCCCTGCCCGTCGAAGAGAAACTCAACATCGACATCACCCAGACCCGCCACCACCGTGGCTACGGCGCTGTCGCCACTGAACAACTGGACCCGGCCAAACCCAGCGACTTGAAGGAAACCTTCGACATGGGCCTGCATCTGCCGGCCGATCATCCCGAAGTGCTCGCGGAAAAACCGCTGCGCGGCCCCAACCGACACCCGGACCTGAGCGGCTGGGAAACCTTGATGGAGCAGCATTACCGTGACATGCAGGCCCTGGCACAAACGCTGCTGCGGGCCATGACCCTGGCCCTCGGCATTGAACGGGATTTTTTCGACACCCGCTTCAACGAGCCGGTCAGCGTGCTGCGCCTGATTCATTACCCGCCACGCCACACCGCCAGCAGTACCGAGCAGCAGGGAGCGGGTGCCCACACCGATTATGGCTGCATCACCCTGCTCTATCAGGACGCCGCTGGTGGCTTGCAAGTGCGCAACGTCGACGGGCAATGGATCGATGCGCCGCCCATCGACGGCACTTTCGTGGTCAACCTCGGCGATATGATGGCGCGCTGGAGCAACGACCGTTACCTGTCCACGCCACATCGGGTGATCAGCCCGCTGGGGATGGACCGCTATTCGATGCCGTTTTTTGCCGAACCGCACCCCGACACGCTGATCCAGTGCCTGCCCGGTTGCCAGGATGACCTGCACCCGCCGAAGTACCCGACCACCACCTGCGCCGAATTCCTGCTGTCGCGCTTCGCCGACACCTATGCTTACCGGCGGGAGCCGCAAGCGTTGTAGTGGATCAGCCGGTCAGGTTTTACCCGACAGCGCGGTCAGCCCTGTAGAATGCCCGCCATCGATTCGCTGATGAGAAAAGACCATGTACGACTGGCTGAACGCCCTGCCCAAGGCTGAACTGCATTTGCACCTGGAGGGTTCGCTGGAGCCCGAACTGCTGTTCGCCCTGGCCGAGCGCAACAAGATCGCCCTGCCGTGGAGCGACGTCGACACCTTGCGCAAGGCCTATGCCTTCAATAATTTGCAGGAATTCCTCGATCTGTATTACCAGGGCGCGGATGTGTTGCGCACCTCCCAGGATTTCTACGACCTGACCTGGGCCTACCTGCTGCGTTGCAAGGCGCAGAACGTGATCCACACCGAACCATTCTTCGATCCGCAGACCCACACCGACCGTGGCGTTCCGTTCGAAGTGGTGCTCAACGGCATCGCCGCCGCCCTCAAGGACGGTGAGCAGCAACTGGGCATCAGCAGTGGCCTGATCCTGAGTTTCCTGCGTCACCTGAGCGAAGAGCAAGCCGAGAAAACCCTCGACCAGGCGCTGCCGTTCCGCGATGCCTTCGTGGCCGTGGGCCTGGACAGTTCGGAAATGGGCCACCCGCCGAGCAAGTTCCAGCGGGTATTCGACCGGGCGCGCAACGAGGGCTTCCTGACCGTCGCCCACGCCGGGGAAGAAGGTCCACCCGAGTACATCTGGGAAGCCCTGGACCTGCTGAAGATCCAGCGCATCGACCATGGCGTGCGGGCCATCGAAGACGAGCGGCTGATGCAGCGGATCATCGACGAACAGATCCCGCTGACGGTATGCCCGTTGTCCAACACCAAGCTGTGCGTGTTCGATGACATGTCGCAACACAACATCCTCGACATGCTCGAACGCGGGGTGAAGGTGACGGTGAACTCCGATGACCCGGCGTACTTCGGCGGCTACGTGACCGAGAACTTCCACGCGCTGTACACGCACCTGGGCATGACCCAGGACCAGGCCAAGCGTTTGGCGCAGAACAGCCTGGATGCGCGGTTGGTGAAACCTTAAGCCTTGTGGCAATGAGCTGCCCCCAACCACAGGGGTTATGAACAACCCGTGGCGAGGGAGCTTGCTCCCGCTCGGTTGCGCAGCAACCGCAAAACCGGGGCCGCTGCGCAGCCCAGCGGGAGCAAGCTCCCTCGCCACGGGCGATCTTCATCAATTCGTCGCTTCGCTCAACTCCTCCAGCGTCTTGCCCCGCGTCTCCATCCCGAATAACCAGACCACCCCCGCCGCCACGGCGAAGCACAGCGCGCCCAGGGCAAATACGCCGCCCTGACCGGTGATGGGAAACACCAGCCCAGTCACCAGTGGCCCGAGCAAAGAACCGACGCGCCCGATCGCCGAGGCAAAGCCCGAGCCAGTGGCCCGAGCCGAGGTGGGGTACAGCTCCGGTGTGTAGGTGTAGAGCACCGCCCACATGCCAAACAAGAAAAACTGCATGAGCAAACCGCTGCCGATCAGCAAGCCGACGTTGCCACCAAACACCGCGCTCTGCCCGTAAAGAAATGCCATCAGCCCGCCGCCCAACAGCGTAATGACGCACACCGGCTTGCGCCCCCAGCGCTCTACCAACCAGGCCGCCATCAGGAAACCGGGAATCCCGCCCAGGGAAATCAGCACGGTGTAGTACACCGACTGGGTCACCGCGAATCCAGACTGCTGCAACAACGCGCTGAGCCAGGACGTCAAGCCATAGAACCCGAGCAAGGCAAAGAACCAGACGCACCAGATCATCATCGTGCGCTGGCGATACAGCGGGGACCAGATCTGCGCCAACGCCGAAAAGAAACCGCCCGGTGTGCTCGCCAACCTTGGCAGGCGGATTGGCTCGGGCAGATCCCCACACCCGAGCGAGGCGCGGACCTTGTCTTCGATCCGCGTGAGCACTGCGTCCGCCTCATCGCCTCGCCCGGCCTGTTCCAACCAGCGCGGCGACTCGGGAATGAAGAAGCGAATCGCCAGGACAAACACCGCCGGCACCGCCAGCACCAGGAAGATGTCGCGCCAGCCGATCACCGGCAGCAGGAGATACGACAACACCCCCGCCGCCACGAAGCCCAACGGCCAGAAGCCGTCCATCAGCGCAATGTAGCGGCCTCGGCGCTTGGCCGGGATCAGCTCCGAGAGCATCGACTGGGCGATCGGAAATTCCATGCCCATGCCAATGCCCAGCAAGATACGAAACAGCGTCAACGTCTCGACGTCTTGGGCGGTGGAGCACAGGTAACTGGCGAGGCCCCACAACACGATGCTCCACTGGAACACCGGCTTGCGCCCGAAGCGGTCCGCCAGCATGCCCGACAGCGAAGCCCCCAGCACCATGCCGAAAAAGCTCGAGCTGGCGAGCAATCCGGCCTGGGCCGTGCTCAGGCCGAACTCGGTTTTGATCGACCCCAGCAGGAACGTCATCATCGCCAGGTCCATGGAGTCGAAGAAAAACGCCAGGGCAATGATGATGAAGATAACCCGGTGATAACCGCTGATGGGCAGCCGCTCAAGGCGTTCCGCCGCGCTGTAGCCGTAAGTGTTCATGTCGCCTCCCCAATCCGATGATTCCCCGGACCGAGTGTGCGCGAACCTTGCAGCTGACCATTGCTGAATACGACCTGCCAACAGCCCTGAGCGACGCGGAGAAGCGCTCTAGAGCGCCATTTCCAACGTGTCCTCCCGGGCGAACCGATGAATTTCCTCCTGGCCGAGTACCGTGACCTGCAAGGCTCGCGAATCGTTGGGCAGGCTCAGCCAGCCGGACTGCATGAACAGCTGCAGCACCGCCGCTCCCAACGCGCCGCCCAGGTGCGGGCGACGTTCGCTCCAATCCGGGCAGGGGCATGCGATGCGGGCGTTGCGATGGGCCAGTGCCTGGATGAACAGGCCATGCCCGGCCAATTGATTAGCCCCCTTGTGGGTGACGATCACCCGCTGGTCATATTGTTCGATCCACCCTGCGTCCAGCAGGCGCTGGTACAAGTCGGCTGCCAGGGTTCCGCCCAAGTGGTCGTCGCAGAGCCTGGCGCGCATCAGCGACGCAGGGGCTGAAGGGGCTTTGGTCGGCATGACGCCACGCTTGAAGATTTCCGGGATCTGCCGCGGCTGGCTGACCAGCGTGGCGCTGGCCAATGCTTCGACGGCCGCGCCGATTTCAGGCGCGGCCAGGCGAAAAAACCGTTTGCGGCCACGGAGCTCGATTTTCAACAGGCCACCGCTGCACAGTCGCCCCAGATGGGCGCTGGCCGAGGACGGCGACAGCCCGGCGAGCAAGGCCAGCTCTTCGGCCTGGCGGGCCGTGCCGTCCATCAAGGCCCACATCATTGCGCTGCGCTTGGGGTCGGCCAGCAACGTGGCGATCTGGCTGATGCAAGGTGCATGTTCCATGTATTCACTCCCTGTTGAATCATTCGTCTACTGCTCTGGCGCAGGCGGTCGCTAGTATAAGCGCGGCGATCGAGGTTTCCTGTCCTCCGGAAACCTTTGGAGGCGATTGTTCGTGAGGGAAAAGTCTCTTTTTGTGAGCGACTAATGACCGCCCCCCGTTGAACACGGAAATTGAGCGGTCAACTGGGCGCAACGGGCCCGGAGCATGTCCCGCAAAAGATTGATCGGTTTACTCAATTGTGCGCGATGGGCACACAGCAGATTGAGCGGTGCCCGTTCGCATTGCAGGTGTGGCAACAGGACCTTCAAGCGTCCGGCCAGCACATCGGCGCCAACATCCAGCCACGACTTGTAGGCGATACCCGCGCCGGCCACCGCCCAGCGCCGCACCACATCGGCATCATCGCTGAAGCGGTCGCCGCTGACGGTGAGGCTCACCTCCCGCTTGCCGTCATGAAAACACCAGCGGTCGTGAACCCGAGAGCCAAGCATGTACAGCAGGCAGTTGTGCTGGGCCAATTGCTCCAACTGGAGGGGATCACCATGAAGCGCCAGGTAAGCCGGCGATGCGCACAACACCCGGTAGTTATCCGGCGCGACAGGCAAGGCCACCAGGCTGGAATCTTCCGGCTCGCCATATCGCAGCGCGATGTCCACCGGCTGCTTGAACAGATCGGCGATGCGATCCCCCAGCAACAGCCGCACCGTCAGCCCGGGATGTTCGCGCTGGAACTCATCCAGCCAGGGCAACAGTACGTTGCGCCCCAGGTCCGACGGTGCGGACAGCTGCAGCACCCCGCTCACCTGATCCTGGCCGCTGGTCAATAACCGACGGCCCTCATCAAGACTGCCCAAGGCGGCACGGGCATATTCGAGAAAACCTTCGCCCTCGACCGTCAGCCGCAGGCTACGGGTGGAGCGAGCCAGCAGACGGGCGCCGAGGTGTTGCTCGATCCTTTTCAACGCGGCACTGGCCACCGCCGGCGACAGGTCCATGACCCTGGCGGCTGCCGAGAGACTGCCCAGATCCGCCGCCCGGACAAACAGTTGCAAGTCATCGAATCGGAGCATGACGCTTCCATTATCAAAAAGTTATTGAAAGAGCCTGTTCTTTTAGCCGGTTTTATCTCGCCGATAAATAGCTAAACATTGGCTTCATTGCACTTACCCTCTCGGAGACGCCTCATGAAAGCCATTGCCTACTACCATTCGTTGCCCATCACCGACCCGCAATCGTTGCAGGACATCGAGCTGCCAGAGCCCGTGGCCGGTCCGCGAGACTTGCTGGTGGAGGTCAAGGCCATCTCGGTCAACCCCGTGGACACCAAGGTCCGTCAGAACGTCCAGCCCGAAGGCGGCGCCGCTAAAGTGTTGGGCTGGGACGTGGCTGGCGTAGTCAAGGCCGTGGGCAGCGAAGTCACGCTGTTCAAGGCTGGGGACAAGGTATTCTACGCCGGCTCAATTGCCCGGGCCGGTGGCAACAGCGAGTTGCATGTGGTGGATGAACGCATCGTCGGCCATATGCCCAAGACCCTCGGTTTCGCCGAAGCGGCAGCGCTGCCGCTGACGGCCATTACGGCGTGGGAGTTGCTGTTCGAGCGGCTGCACATCAAGGAAGACCCACTTGATCAAGGCCAGAGCCTGCTGATCGTCGGCGCTGCGGGCGGCGTCGGGTCGATCCTGACGCAACTGGCCAGCCAGCTCACCGGACTGAAAGTGATTGGCACTGCCTCCCGTGCCCAGACCCAGGAATGGGTCCGCAGCCTGGGCGCCGACCTGGTGATCGACCACAGCCGGCCATTGAGCGAAGTGTTGAAAGAAGCAGGCCAGCCCCAGGTGACCCACGTCGCCAGCCTGACCCAGACCGACCAGCATCTTGATCAACTGGTCGAAGCGCTGGCGCCCCAAGGCAAACTGGCGCTGATCGACGATCCCAAGACGCTGGACGTGACCAAACTCAAGCGCAAGAGCCTGTCGCTGCATTGGGAGTTCATGTATACCCGCTCGCTGTTCGAAACGGCCGACATGATCGAGCAGCACAACCTGCTCAACCGCGTGGCCCAACTGATCGACGCCGGCACGCTGAAAACCACGGTCGGCGAACATTTCGGCACGATCAATGCCGAAAACTTGCGCCGGGCCCATGCGCTGCTGGAGAGCGGCAAGTCCAAGGGCAAGATTGTGCTCGAAGGGTTCTGACTATTTTGTGGCAGCCAAAACCCTTGGCCTGTCAACCCACTGTGGCGAGGGAGCTTGCTCCCGCTCGGTTGCGCAGCAACCGCAAAAACCAAGGGCCGCTGCGCAGCCCAGCGGGAGCAAGCTCCCTCGCCACAACAGCTGCTGCATCAACGATGGGCTGCACCGTCAGTCCGAGAATTGACCCTTGTCACAATTGCGATCGTATTCGGGTCTACACTCGAGGCCTTTGCAACGCAGTCTTTTACGTGAGGAGGTCAGCAATGAAGATCCTGATAAAAGAAGTGGCAAAATCCCAATGGCAAGTGCGCCTCGACCAACACGTCGTGACCTTTCGCACCGAGGCCGAAGCCCAAGCCTTCGCCACGACGCTTCAAGCGCGCATTCACGCGCCGCATCACTTCCCTGAACAGCAGCAGCGCGCCGTCGGCTGAGTCAGCCCTCGCGACTGGCCTGGGCCAGCGCCCGGGCATTTTGCAGGCGACGGGTCAGCATCGCGGCGCCCACCACACATAACCCACAGAGGCTGATGACCAACGCCATCGGCACCGCCGTGCCGTCATGCAACGCAGCCACCAGCGCCGCGGCCCCCGCCGCCACGGAAAACTGCAGGCACCCCAGCATCGCTGACGCACTGCCGGCGCGGGCGCCCTGCCCGTTCATCGCACAGGCAGACGCGTTGGGAATGATGCACCCCAGGCTGGCGATACAGATAAACAGCGGAACCAGCAACGGCCACAGATGCTCAGGGTGCAGGGAACTGACGGCCAACAGGCTCAACCCGGCGGCGAGGTAGACCCATACTGCGCGGGTCAGCAGGAATGCAGGGCCGCGTTTGGACAGTAGCCGGGCGTTGACTTGGGCAACCAGGATGAAGCCCGCCGCGTTGGTTCCGAACAACCAACCGAAGTGCTCGGCCGGCACGCCGTAGAGTTTGATGAAGACGAAAGGCGAACCGGCGATGTAGGCAAACATCCCGGCGATAGCGATACCTCCTGTCAATGCATGACCGAGAAACACCGAGTCAGTCAATAACCGGCCGTATTGGCGCAAGGCGCCCGACAATGGCGCCCGAGGCACGTGGTCCGGCAAGCTTTCCGGTAGCCACAGGGCCACGGCCGTCGCCGCCAGCGCGCTGAACAGGGTCAGGGCAATGAAGATCGACTGCCAGCCGTGCAAATTCACCAGCAACCCACCCAGCATCGGCGCGAGGATCGGCGCCAGGCCCATCACCAGCATCAATTGCGAAAACACCTTGGCCGAGCCCACTGCGTCGCATTTGTCGCTGACGATCGCCCGGGAGATGACCATCCCCGCGCATCCACCCAGGGCCTGTACGAAACGGGCACCGATCAACCATTCCAGGCTCGGCGCGTAGGCGCAGGCCAGGGACGCCACGGTGAACAAGCCGACGCCGGTGAGCAACGGAATGCGCCGCCCAAAGCGATCCGCCACCGGCCCATAGGCCAATTGCCCGATGGAAAGGCCGAGAAAATACGCGGCCAGGGTCAGTTGGATGTGTTTTTCATCGGTCCCGAAGGCCGTGGCCATCGCCGGAAAAGCGGGCAAGTAAAAATCGATCGCCAAGGGACCGAAGGCGCTCAAGGCGCCGAGAATCAGAATGGTACGAAAGTTCATCGGGCGTCCAGGTCAGGCGTCAGTCGGCAGCCCGACAGTCTAGCTCTGCCGGGCGCTCTTGAACATTCCGATAGGTCGCTAACGATTAAAAATCTTCAGGCCAGACTGACCTCGTAGCCTTCCTCCTTGATGACTTCGGCCACCGCATCGGCCGGCAGTGAGCTCTGGACCCGAACGGTCCGGCTACCCAGGTCGACCTGCACGTCCGCTGCCGGATCCTTGGCTTGTACTGCCTGGGTGATGGCCCTGACACAGTGACCGCAGGACATGCCTTGAACGTTGAATATCTGCATGAGATGACTCCTAGGGATTGAGGTTGCCGAGAGTTTCAAGCTTGCCATCATGGCAAGGTCAAGTTCTGGCAAAAACTGCCGGGCTGGCAATCGGCCCCGCGCTCAGCCAAGCTGCACCTATCAAGGATTTCACACCGGAGGTTCAGCCATGCGCTGGTCAGCGTTCAGCCTGTTTTGCATGCTCGGTTTTTTTGCAGTAGCCCCCCAGGCGTCGGCCGCTGGCGAAGACTTTGGCGTGTTGATCATTTCCCGCGAGCGCCTGGAAGTGTCGACCAATTGCGAAATCGGCATCTACATCCAGGATCAACTCTCCGCCCGGCTTTTCCAGGAGCAGAGCACCTCCTTCAACTTGCCGCCCGGCACGGTCTCCCTGCGTTTGAAGCTGCTGCCAGGCCAGGCACCGGGATGCAACCCGGGCATGCTGGCGCCCAGCTCGCAGGAAATCACCCTCAGGGCCGGCGATATCCTTAAATTCCGCATCGCCATGGGTCAGCAAGGGATGTACCTCAAGCAGGCTGCGCTCGGTTACTGACCGAATCACATCATGGTGGGAGCGGGCTTGCTCTCGAAGGCGGTGGGTCAATTGACGCTTTAATCGACTGACACACCCCTTTCGCGAGCAAGCCCGCTCCCACATGGTTTAGGAAACCTTTTGGATTGGCGCTTGACCTTGCCAGCATGGCAAGGTTGATCCTGTGGTCACTCACTACAGGGAGCCTAGCGATGTCCGAACCCACCACCTTCGACCTACCGATAGCCGGCATGACCTGCGCCAGTTGCGCCGGGCGGGTTGAACGGGCCTTGAGCAAGGTCGCCGGCGCCCGCGCCGTCAGCGTGAACCTGGCGACCGAACAGGCACGGATCGAGGCACCCGAGGGCAGCCTGCCGGCCTTGATGCAGGCCGTCGAACAAGCGGGATATAGCGTTCCCGTGCAAACCCTGGAACTCAAGATAGATGGGATGACCTGTGCCTCCTGTGTCGGTCGGATCGAGCGCGCCTTGGGCAAAATCGGCGGCGTCAACCGTGTCAGCGTGAACCTGGCCAACGAGCGGGCGCATGTTGAATGGCTCGGTCAGGTCGATACGCAAACGTTGATCGAGGCGGTCAGGCATGCCGGTTATGACGCCCATGTCTGGCAGGCCGAGCAACCCTCTGATGCGCAGCCCCGTCGCCTGAGTCGCGAACGCCTGGCGCTGGTACTGGCAATCTTGCTGTCCGTGCCGCTGGTGTTGCCCATGCTGTTGCAGCCGTTTGGTGTGCACTGGATGCTGCCGGCCTGGGTGCAGTTCGCCCTGGCGACACCGGTGCAGTTCATTTTCGGTGCGCGCTTTTATGTGGCGGCCTTCAAAGCCGTGCGCGCCGGGGCCGGGAACATGGACTTGTTGGTGGCCCTGGGCACCAGCGCAGGTTACGGCTTGAGCCTCTATGAATGGGCCATCGCGCGTCCCGGCAGCATGCCGCACCTGTATTTCGAAGCTTCGGCCGTGGTGATTGCCCTGGTATTGCTGGGTAAATACCTCGAAAGCCGCGCCAAGCGACAGACCGCCAGTGCCATTCGTGCCCTGGAAGCCTTGCGGCCTGAGCGGGCGATTCAGGTAATCGACGGCCAGGAACGGGATGTCGCCATCAGTGCCTTGCGCTTGAACGACCTGGTGCTGGTCAAGCCCGGCGAACGTTTCCCGGTGGATGGTGAAGTGCTCGAAGGCCAGAGCCACGCCGACGAAGCGCTGATCAGCGGCGAAAGCCTGCCAGTGCCCAAACAGCCCGGTGACAAGGTCACCGGCGGCGCCATCAACGGTGAAGGCCGGCTGTTGGTGCGCACCCAGGCGCTGGGCGCTGAAACCGTCCTGGCGCGCATCATTCGCCTGGTGGAAGACGCCCAGGCAGCCAAGGCACCGATACAGAAGCTGGTGGATAAAGTCAGCCAGGTCTTCGTGCCGGTGGTACTGGTGCTGGCCCTGGCAACGCTGCTCGGCTGGTGGCTGTACGGTGCGCCGCTGGAAACCGCACTGATCAACGCCGTCGCCGTGCTGGTGATTGCCTGCCCATGCGCCCTGGGTTTGGCGACGCCCACGGCGATCATGGCCGGCACCGGCGTGGCCGCGCGCCACGGGATTTTGATCAAGGATGCCGAGGCCCTGGAGCGCGCCCATGAAGTCGATACGGTGGTGTTCGACAAAACCGGCACCCTGACCTCCGGCACGCCGCGCATCGCCCACATGACAGCCCTCGTGGGTGACGAAGACACGCTGCTGAAAATGGCCGGCGCGCTGCAACGCGGCAGTGAACATCCTCTCGCCAAAGCGGTGTTGGACGCCTGCGCCGAGCGCGGCCTGGACGTTCCGGATGTCAGCGACAGCCAATCCCTGGCCGGACGCGGCATTGCCGGCAGCCTCGCCGGTCGCCGCCTGGCCCTGGGTAATCGACGTCTGTTGGACGAACTCGGCCTGAGCCCCGGCGCACTGGCCGAGTCGGCACAGGCGTGGGAAACCGAAGGCCGGACCCTGTCCTGGCTGATCGATCAAGACGCGACGCCTCGGGTATTGGGCCTGTTCGCCTTCGGTGACACCCTCAAGCCCGGCGCCCTCGCCGCCGTACAGGCCTTGAATGAGCGCCACATCGCCAGTCACTTGCTCACGGGCGACAACCGGGGCAGCGCCAAGGTGGTGGCCGAGGCGCTGGGAATCAACCAGGTCCATGCCGAAGTGCTGCCCGCGGATAAGTCCGCCATCGTTCAGCAGTTGAAAACGCATTCCATGGTGGCGATGGTCGGCGACGGCATCAACGACGCCCCGGCCCTGGCCGCCGCCGACATCGGCATCGCCATGGGCGGCGGCACCGACGTGGCGATGCACGCTGCCGGGATCACCCTCATGCGTGGCGATCCACGGCTGGTGCCGGCGGCCCTGGACATCAGCCGCAAGACTTACGCCAAGATTCGCCAGAATCTGTTCTGGGCGTTCGTCTATAACCTGATCGGCATCCCGCTGGCCGCGTTCGGCTTCCTCAACCCGGTACTGGCCGGCGCGGCCATGGCGCTGTCGAGCGTCAGCGTGGTGAGCAATGCGTTACTGTTGAAATTCTGGACACCCAAGCGGTTGGAGGACAAGCGATGAACATTGGCCAAGCGGCCCGCCAGAGCGGCCTGAGCGCGAAGATGATTCGCTATTACGAATCCATCGGCCTGCTCAAGGCAGCCCATCGCACCGACAGCGGCTACCGGATCTACGGTGCCGACGACCTGCATACGCTGGCCTTTATCAAGCGCTCCCGGGACCTTGGGTTTTCATTGGAGGAAGTCGGAAAGCTGCTGACCCTCTGGCAGGATCGCCAACGGGCTAGCGCTGACGTCAAGGCTCTGGCTCGGCAACACATCGATGAGCTGAATCAGAAAATCCGTGAACTGGGTGAATTGCGGGACACTCTTCAAGATCTGGTGGAGCACTGCCATGGGGATCATCGTCCGGATTGTCCGATTCTCAAGGAGTTGGCTTCGGGGTGTTGTCAGGAGGCTGTAGCCGGCTGATAGGCACCCTTGCTGAGTTTTTTGGGGGGCCGTAGTTCGTGTGTATATCCGTTTCTTCGGTAACGGCGGCTGGTGGTTCCGCCCTTACGGCGGGTCACTTTCGAAAAGCCGGAATGCCGGCCCAGGCGAAAGTAACCAAAGCGCTCTTGCCCCACCACTTGGCACCTCGCCTAGGCTCGGTGTGCCCTCACTCCGGCATTGCTCCGTGGGCCCGCTGCGAAGGGCCATCCATGGCCCAGCGCAGCTATCCCGGCATCCATGCCGGGATGCCCACTCCACAATGCCTGCGTTCGGCCAGCGTGGTTAACGGGGCGCCGAAATCAACGTCCACCGCGAGGCGGCCTGATAGCCGGCCTGATTCAGGTGGGACCGCGTTCCTCCTGTGGGAGCGGGCTTGCTCGCGAAGGCGGAGGGTCAGTTTGTGATGATCTTGGATGTGCCGACACCTTCGCGAGCAAGCTCCCACAGGTTTTTGTGTCGTGTGCAGATGCTGTGAACACCCACAATCCCATGTGGGAGCGAGCTTGCTCGCGATAGCAGTGGTTCAGCCACATAGATGCTGGACATACCCCCGCTCTTGCTTTGCTTTAGATCTTGATCTGGACGCCCCATTAACCACGCTGGCCGAACGCAGGCATTGCGTAGTGGGCACCTCGGCATGGATGCCGAGGTAGCCGTGCTGGGCCATGGATGGCCCTTCGCGGCGGGCCCACGGAGCAATGCCGGAGAGAGGGCATGCCGAGCCTAGGCGAGGCACCAAGTGGTGGGGCAAAGCGTTTTTGGTTACTTTTGGCGCTCTTCCAAAAGTGACCCGCTGTAAGAGCGGAACCGCCAGCCGCCGTCACAAAAAAACGGATATACACACCAACCACACCAATCACTGCATCCAAGGCGGAGGCGGCTCTTCAGCTTTACCAGGTGGAGCATCGTCAGCAGCCCGTACAGCCTGACGTCGCTCCTCATCCAAGCGAGCAGCCTCGATCTCACGCATGATCCCCCCGACATCCGCCGCTTCTTCCGGCTCGTCGAATTCCCCGGTCAACACACTGGCCGGATGCAAGGTGCCGGCTTCATAAAGCGCCCACATCTCCTTCGCATACTTGGTGCGCTTGAGCTCCGGGGCAAACCGGCCGAAGTAGGACGCCATGTTGCCCACGTCCCGCTCCAGCATGCTGAAGGCATGGTTGTTACCGGCAGCGTCCACCGCTTGCGGCAGATCGATGATCACCGGCCCCGTCGGCGTCAGCAGTACGTTGAACTCCGACAGGTCACCATGCACCAGACCGGTACACAGCATCAGCACGATCTGGGAAATCAGGAACGCGTGATATTCACGGGCCTGATCCGGTTCCAACACCACATCGTTCAGACGCGGCGCCGCATCACCGTACTCGTCGGCCACCAGCTCCATCAGCAGCACGCCTTCAAGGAAGTCGTACGGCTTGGGCACGCGCACACCGGCACTGGCCAAGCGGAACAATGCCGCCACTTCGGCGTTCTGCCAGGCGTCCTCGGTTTCCTTGCGTCCGAACTTCGAGCCCTTGGCCATGGCTCGGGCCTGGCGGCTGTTACGGACCTTACGGCCTTCCTGATACTCGGCCGCCTGACGAAAACTTCGCTTGTTCGCCTCCTTGTAGACCTTGGCGCAACGTAGCTCATTGCCGCAGCGCACCACATAAACAGCTGCTTCTTTACCACTCATGAGTGGGCGCAGCACCTCGTCGACCAGACCGTCCTCGATCAGGGGTTCAATGCGTTTTGGAGTCTTCATCAGCTTTTATTGTGGGTCCTTTATTACCAAACACGCGAATGACAGTCGTTATACGTCAATCCTTCCTCCACGGGGAGGGGTTGCCGACCTATGAACTTGCGATGCACACAATGTGCCGGAGTATCGACCGAGCCGAATCATAGCCGAGACAGGGCATGGCATTGGCAACTCGATGCGCAGGTATTTGCGACAAGAGCTGACAGATATGCCGACAGCCCACGCTCAAGATTTAAACAGCTCCCCTGGCGTATACCCAAACATTCCCTTGAAGGCCGCGATAAAAGCGGACGTTGAATCATACCCACAAGACAGCGCCGCGCTGGTCACGCTGTCGCCCTTCTCCAACGAGCCCAGGGACGACAATAACCGCATGCGCTGGCGCCAGGCGCGAAAGCTCAGGCCGGTCTCGCGCTGGAACAAGCGCATCAGGGTTTTTTCC
The DNA here is from genome assembly GCF_001269755.1 of Pseudomonas sp. Q12-87. Classification (NCBI taxonomy): domain Bacteria; kingdom Pseudomonadati; phylum Pseudomonadota; class Gammaproteobacteria; order Pseudomonadales; family Pseudomonadaceae; genus Pseudomonas; species Pseudomonas sp. Q12-87. The sequence continues at coordinate 29,641 of NZ_LHVI01000034.1, forward strand.
GAGGTGCCCAGGCGTTCGGCCCAGGCTTGCAGAGTGACGTTTTGCTCAGGCTGTTCGATCAGCTCGTTGCACAGCGCCAGGAGTCGAGCATGACGGGGCAAGGGCAGGGAAAACCCCACCTCCGGCAGCGTCGCCAACTGGTCCAGCAGCACCTGAACCAATCGCTCTTGTGGGGTATCGCCCTGCGGATACTCGGCCGGAAGCTGACAGAACACCTTGATCAACTCGCGGGCCAGCGGCGTAACCTCCAACACCCGGCAACGCGCATCCGCCCGGGGACAGGCTTGGCGATGCACATAAAGGCTGCGCATTTCCGCGCGGGTTGAGGTCACCACGTGATGCTCCAGATCCGCCGGGATCCAGATACCCCGTTGTGGCGGGGCGAAGAAACTGCCCTCAGCGGTATGCACGCCGAGAACGCCACTGATGGCGTAGGAAAACTGCACCCAATCATGCCGATGGGCTTGCGTCCACGAGCCGGCGTTCAAGCTTTCGACACGGGCGTAGAGCGGCCGGGGCAGGTGCGTCAGGTCGGGAATACGTCGTTCGAGCTGTTGGTGTCCGTTAGTCGGCATTGATTGGCCTTATGTCGCAAGACGACTGTTTGGGACGACGTTAGGCTAAGTCGACTTTTCTTACAACTTGCGGTGCCCCATGGCTATTTTCAGACACCTCAAACGTATGGTGACCGACTGGTTCCTGTGCGGCATGCTGCTCGCCACGCTGCTGGCCTACCTGTTTCCATCCTTCGGTGCCACCGGTGGCGCCATGCATGCCGAGTGGGTCGTGAATATCGGCATCTTCGTGGTGTTCTTCCTGCACGGGGTCAACCTGTCCGGCGAGCAGATCCGCCACGGCTTGAAGAACACCCGGCTGCACGTGATGGTGCAAGGCTTCACCTTTGGGGTGTTTCCGTTGATCTGGCTGCTCTGCAACGGGTTACTGGGCAGTCATGTACCGTCGTTATTGATGCTGGGGTTCTTTTATCTGTGCGCCCTGCCCTCGACCATTTCCTCCTCGGTGGCCCTGACCGGCAGCGCCGGCGGCAACGTGCCGGCGGCCATTCTCAATGCGAGCCTGTCCAGCGTACTGGGGATCTTTCTTACACCGCTGCTGGTCAGCCTGGTGGTCGGCAGCGGCGCCGGTGGCATCGACCTGGGCTCGACGTTGCTCGACCTGTGCCTGATGTTGCTGCTGCCGCTCGTGCTCGGGCAATTCTTGCGGCGCTGGGTGGCTGGTTTCTTCGGTCGATACAAACGCTACACCAGCGTCATCGACAAGCTGGTGATTCTGCTGCTGGTCTACGCTGCGTTCTGCAATTCCATGGTTTCCGGCATCTGGCGGCAGCAAGGCAACAGTGTGCTGCTCAGTGCAGTGATAGGCAGCGCAGTGCTGTTGGCGATTATCCTGTGGACAACCACCCGCACCGCTCGGGCCTTGAAATTCAGCAGCGCCGACGAGGTCGCCGCAGTGTTCTGTGCCAGCAAGAAATCCCTCGCTGCCGGGGTACCGATGGCCGCATTGATTTTTGGCGACCACCCCGGCCTCGGCCTGATTCTGCTGCCGATCATGATCTATCACCCGTTGCAGTTGATCGTCTGCTCGATCCTGGCCGAACGCTATTCCAACCACCATCGGGCGCTGGCTGCGCAACGGAGTGACTCGATCCTCAACGCTCGATAATCGCCGTCACACCCTGGCCGGCGGCTGCGCAGATGGAGATCAGGCCGCGGCCTCGTCCCGCAGCGTCCAGCAACTTGGCCAGGTTGGCGACAATGCGCCCGCCCGTGGCGGCAAACGGATGCCCGGCGGCCAGGGAGCTGCCCTTCACGTTCAAGCGGCTGCGGTCTATGGCGCCCAGCGCCGCATCGAGGCCCAGGCGGGTCTTGCAGTAGTCCGGGTCTTCCCAAGCCTTCAATGTACACAACACTTGGGCGGCAAACGCTTCATGGATTTCGTAGTAATCGAAGTCCTGCAAGGTCAGGCCGTTGCGCGCCAGCAGCCGGGGCACGGCGTAGACCGGGGCCATCAACAGCCCTTCGGCACCATTGACGAAATCCACCGCCGCGGTTTCACCGTCGCGCAAGTACGCCAGGATCGGCAGGCCGCGGGCCTTGGCCCATTCTTCGCTGCCCAGCAACACCAGCGAGGCGCCGTCGGTCAGGGGCGTGGAGTTACCCGCCGTCATTGTGCCTTTGGCGCTTCTTTCGAAGGCCGGTTTGAGGGACGCGAGTTTTTCCAGGGTCAGGTCCGGGCGCAGGTTATTGTCCCGGGTCAGGCCGAGAAACGGCGTCATCAAATCGTTCTGCCACCCTTCGGCGTAGGCCGCCGCCATTTTCTGATGGCTTTCCAGGGCCAACAGATCCTGTTCTTCCCGAGGGATCTGCCAGGTCTGGGCCATCAGTTCACAGTGCTGGCCCATGTTCAGCCCGGTGCGGGGCTCGTTGATGCGCGGCAGGTCGGGCATCAAGTGCTGAGGCCGCAACTGCAGGAAGGTCTTGATCTTATCGGCGGTGGTCTTGGCGCGATTGGCTTGCAGCAGGATCCTGCGCAGCCCTTCATTGACGGCAATCGGCGCATCCGAGGTGGTGTCCACGCCGCCAGCGATGCCACTGTCGATCTGGCCCAGGGCGATCTTGTTGGCGACCAGCAGCACCGTCTCCAGCCCGGTGCCACAGGCCTGCTGCACGTCATAGGCCGGCGTCGTGGGTGACAGCCGCGAACCGAGCACGCATTCGCGGCTCAGGTTCAGATCCCGGGACAGCTTGAGCACCGCACCGGCGGCCACTTCACCAATGTGCAGGCCATGCAGGTTGTAGCGCTCGATCAGCCCCTCGAGGGCGGCCGTCAGCATCGCCTTGTTGCTCGCGGTGGCATAGGGCCCGTTGGAACGGGCAAAGGGAATGCGGTTACCACCGATAATCGCGACGCGGCGTAGCTGTGTCATGGAGAATCCCCGTGTGTGCGCTGGAATGCCGAATGGGCTGGAAAAACGCCTCTGCCGCACAAGCTTAGGCTTTATCTCGCCGATCGAACGACTGATTGCCAATCATGGTCCACACTTGGAACCTCATCAGCCGGAGTGTGTTCCATGTCTGACCGTTATATCGACTTCGCCAATTCGCCCGTTGGCCTGCGTCTGGTCGGGGCCCTCGGCCTGCCATCGCCGGCTCGCCTGGAACGCTGGCAGGCCGGGCGGTTGCGGCCGATCGAGGGCGCGCTGCTGCTGGGCGGCGGGCCACTGACCGAACAGGTCGGCACGTTCGCCAAGCGCCTGACCGACAGCATTTTCGGCTACGGCGGCGAACCGACCCTGGCCACCGAGTGGATTCCCGGCCATGGCCCGAAAATCAAGGCTGTGGTGTACGACGCCAGCCACCTGACGCAGGTTGATCAGCTCAAGCACTTGCGCGAGTTTTTCCAGCCATTGATGAAAAATCTCGACCGCAGCGCCCATGTCGTCATCCTCGGTCGCGCCCCGGAAAGCCTGACCGAACCGTTCGCCGCCAGCGCCCAGCGGGCATTGGAAGGTTTCAGCCGCTCCCTGGCCAAAGAGTTGCGCCATGGCGGGACGCTGCAATTGTTGTATGTCGGCAACGGCGCCGAGAGCCAGTTGGAAGGCGCGCTGCGTTTTTTCCTGTCGCCCAAGAGCGCCTTCGTTTCTGGGCAGGTGATTCGCCTCAATGCCTGCGATACCCAGGTCCAGGACTGGACCCGACCGCTGACGGGGCTCAAGGCCCTGGTCACTGGCGCTGCCCGCGGGATCGGCGCCTCCATCGCCGAAACCCTGGCCCGCGATGGCGCCGATGTGATCCTGCTGGACGTGCCGCAGGCCAAGACTGATCTCGATGCCCTGGCTGCACGCTTGAGCGGGCGCAGCGTGACGCTGGACATCTGCGCCGAAGACGCCGCCACACAGTTGATCGAGCACCTGCCCGACGGCATCGACATCGTGGTGCACAACGCCGGCATCACCCGGGACAAGACCCTTGCCAACATGACCCCGGAGTTCTGGGACGCGGTGCTGGCGGTCAACCTCAACGCGCCACAAGTGCTGACCAAGGCCCTGCTCGACCACGGCACCCTGCGGGACAATGGCCGGGTGATTTTGCTGGCCTCCATCAGCGGCATCGCCGGCAACCGCGGACAGACCAACTACGCCGCGAGCAAGGCCGGGTTGATTGGCCTCGCCCAGGCCTGGGCACCATTGCTGCAAGCGCGCGGGATCAGCATCAACGCCGTGGCGCCGGGGTTTATTGAAACCCGCATGACCGCCGAAATCCCCTTCGCCCTGCGCGAAGCCGGGCGGCGCATGAGTTCCCTGGGCCAGGGCGGCCTGCCTCAGGATGTCGCCGAAGCCGTGGCGTGGCTCGCACAACCGGGCACGGGCGCGGTGACCGGGCAGGCACTACGGGTGTGTGGGCAAAGCCTGCTGGGAGCATGACCATGACAATCCAATGGCATGAGATCAGCGCCGCGCCCTCGATGTCGGGGCTCTATTCAAAAGCGGCGACCCGGCGCAAGGTCACCGGCAAGACCTTGCCGGAACAAGGGCTGCGTCAAGTGCTTCAGGTCGACCCTCAGCGCCTGGCAGCCTATCGCAAGGTCTGCGGTTTCACCGATAACGGGCTGCTGCCGCCGACTTATCCCCACGTCCTGGCGTTCGCCCTGCAAATGCAGTTGCTCACCGCGCGGGACTTTCCGTTTCCGCTGCTGGGGCTGATCCACCTGAGTAATCGCATCCGCGTATTGCGGCCCATGGGCGGGGTCGGCCAGGTGCGGGCCAGCGTCAACGTGCAGAACCTGCAAGCCCATCCGAAGGGCGCGGTGTTCGATCTGGTGACCCGCATCGATGATCAACTGGGGCCCCTGTGGGAAGCGCAGAGCCAGATGCTGTGCAAGGGCGTCCAGATTGACGGCGCGTTGGTGGAGGACCGGCCGGAAACCAGCCTGCCATTGGTGGAAGTGGCGCACTGGACGGCGCCAGCCGACATTGGCCGGCAGTACGCCAAGGTATCGGGCGACTACAACCCGATTCACCTCAGCGGCATCAGCGCCAAGCTGTTCGGCTTCCCCACCGCCATCGCCCATGGCCTGTGGAACAAGGCCAGGACCCTGGCAGCCTTGGACAACCACCTGCCGGAGGCCAACATCGAAATAGTAGTGGCCTTCAAGAAGCCGGTACGCCTGCCCAGCGAAGTAACCCTGCTGGCAAGCGCAGCGGGATCCAGCGGGGATTTGCGTTTGATCGGGGCGGGGGAATTGGAGCACATGGTGGGGAGCTGGCGGCCGACGGCTTGAGTGGCGACAGAAATCATCCCCTGTGGGAGCGAGCTTGCTCGCGATAGCGGTGGGTCAGCTTGCCTTGATGGTGAATGTGCCGCCGTCTTCGCGAGCAAGCTCGCTCCCACATTTGTTCTCGGGTGTTCACAGATTCAGTGTCCACCACCAATCCCTGTGGGAGCGAGCTTGCTCGCGAAAGCGGTGGCTCAGCTTGCATTGATGTTGGATGTGCCGCCGTCTTCGCGAGCAAGCTCGCTCCCACAGTTTATTCAGTTGCCTGTCAGCGCGGTGGGTAGTTGGACAAGATCCGCCCTACCGTCTCACGTAGCGCCAAGCTGCGGTCAGTTGGAGTGGGTGAGTTGCTGAGCATTCGCTCATCGCTGCCACGCCACACCAGTTTTCCGTCCTTGCCATCGAGCAGGTCGATCTGCACCGTGGCGACCTTGTAGCTGATGTTGCGGGTTTCGTTGTACATCGGCCCGCCCCAATAACCATTCCAGGGGCTGCCCCAACCGCCACCGTAATTGGTGGTGACCTGTTGCTGGCGATCTTCGACGATCAAATAAGCCTGGACCTGCACATCGCCTCGCCCGCCGGCCGGAGCCTGGCGCAGGCCGCGTTGGTCGAGTTGATCGACAATGGCCTGGCGAATCCGCTGTTCGGTCAGGTCGCTCTTGATCCGTGGGTCATCGGGCCGATATTGCAGCGCCGGCTCTTTCCAGCTCCAACTGCGATACGCCGCGAAATCACGGCCAGGGTCAAAGTCATGGTTAACCTGATTGGAGGCGCAGGCGCCGAGCAGCAGAGCAAAGGCCAATAGAGCAAGGCGGCGAAACATGGTTTTTCTCCGTTGCGTAATCAACTCGGTGGATAAGCCGACATGGCTTTCTCCACCGCCTCACGAATGGCATCGGTGCGCGCGCCCTGGCTGCCGCGCTGGCCCGTCTCGGCGCTGGCGCTCCACACTGGCTGGCCATTGCGGGCATCGAACAGGTCCACCCGCACCACCACGACCTGCTCCTGGTACGTGCGCACCATCGGCACCGAGTGATACGCCCCATAGCCGGGGCCGTAACGGTTATAGCCGCCGTAGTAGCCAGGGTCATAATCATCGCGAACCTGACGCACGCGGGTTTCCAGGCGCAGGTCGGCGCTGACGAACAGGTCGGCCGGCCGGTTGTCATGCAGCGGGCGCAAGCCACGCTGGTCCAGGGCATTGGTTACCGCTTCGGCCACCTGGGCCGAGTCCGCCCAAGCGGTGCCTGACGGCAATCGTCCGTTGAGCCAGGCCCAACTGCGATAGCGCCCATAGTCACGGGGCGGCGCGGGGTAAGCGCTGCGGTCGAACACCGTGGCGGCTTCGGGCGGCGCCGGGGGCAGTGGATTGGACGTGGCGACATACGGGTTGCTGCCTTGGCAGGCCACCAGTCCCAGGCACAGCACTAACAACCCTGAACGACCTTTCATTTCACTCTCCGATCAGACGGGACGGCAGACCCAATGCAGATAACGTCCCAATCCGGCAAAGGCAGGATGGCGACGGTGGGCCAGCTCCATTTCCAGCAACTGCGCAAGCTCCACGCGTGCCTGGAACTCCGCGGGCATGTAGTCATGAAAAACCCGCACGCCACTCTGGATTTCGACCTGCCACAGACCTTCAAGTTGCGCCGCCAATTCTCGCGGATCAAGGGGTTGCTGCGGCGTCAGGCTTTGTTTTTCACCGGCCATGTCGTTTTTGCGCAACTTACGGAAATGGCCCTTGAGCAGGTTGCGATAGACCAGCGCGTCGCGGTTGTAGAACGCCAAGGATAACCAGCCACCCGCGGCGGTGAGTTGATGCAGCACCGGCAGGATCGCGTGGGGCTCGGCCAACCACTCCAGCACCGCATGGCACAGCACCAGGTCGTAAGGCTCGGTGAGCTGGCCAAGCAAATCCTGCCACGGCGCCTGGATGAACGTGGCGCTCTGGCCGGCCTCGGAAAACCGCTGGCGGGCGCCTTCGAGCATGGGCTCGGCCGGCTCGGCCAGGGTCACCTGATGGCCGCGTTCGGCCAGCCACAACGACATGTGGCCCAAGCCCGCGCCGATGTCCAGCACGCGCAACGGGCGGTTCGGCAAGGTTTCCAGCAGATCGGCCTGGAGCACCGCCAGGCGGATCGCACCCTTCGCCCCGCCATAGATTTTCTCGGCGAAGCGTGTGGCCAATTGGTCGAAATGACGGTCGCTCATTGGCCGAACCGCCGTTCGCTGTCGGCCAGTTTGCTGCGCACCACGGCGTCCATGTCCAGGCCCAACTCGCTGCACAACAGCAGCAGGTACAACACGATGTCACCGACCTCTTGCCCGGCATGGGCGAGTTTGTCCGCCGGCAGCTGGCGCGACTGGTCTTCGGTCAGCCATTGGAAAATTTCCACCAGCTCAGCCATTTCCACGCTGGCGGCCATGGCCAGGTTTTTCGGGCTGTGAAATTGCCGCCAGTCGTTACGGTCGCGAATGGCATGCAGGCGTTCGGTCAGTTCAACAAGGTTCATCGGGCTCTCCTGAATGCGCATAGCTTCGGGGGGATGACGGGGGAAGGCAAGAGTCTCGGTACGAAGCGCCGGTTTGCCCCATAATCGAACGATCGCGGCCGTCGCAGCTCCTACAATCAGGGCCAACGGCTCAACGCAGATTCCCCTCACACCAGGAAGCACATATGCAGGTAGAAAGCTTTTTCGAATGGCTCGGCCAAGCGCTCGGTTCGGTGATCCGTTTCATCGTCGACCTGCTCAGCGGCCTGTTCAACATGCTGGCCAATGCCGGTGGCAACTTCGTCGACGGACTGTCACGCACCTTGGGCATGGACACCTCGATCATCAGCATCATCGCGCTGATCCTTGGGCTGATGCTGCTGTACTCGGCGATCCGCGCCTTCATGCGCGCGTCGATCGTCATGGGCATCATCTGGCTGGTGCTGGGGTTGTGGTTGTTGAGTTGGATTATTCACTGATACTCCAAGAACCACACCGAACACAGCTCCCGTGGCGAGGGAGCTTGCTCCCGCTGGGTGGCGAAGCCGCCCAAAATGGGTTGATGCAATTTTCCAGACAGACCGCACCGGCCGGTTTTACGGCTGCTTTGCAGCCGAGCGGGAGCAAGCTCCCTCGCCACAATGAGTCCGAGGTCGGTTTGGAGAACTGCGGCCCCCCTCGGCACAGACACGACCAGTCCCGGAACCCGCTACAATCTCGCTCCATCAAGGAGCCTGCATGTCCCACCTGATCACCGACTGGCGCGACCGCCTGACCCATCGCCGGGTCTGGGCGCTGGCTGCGCCGATGATACTTTCGAACATTTCCGTACCGCTGGTGGCGTTGGTGGACAGCACGGTCATCGGCCATTTGCCCCATGCCCATCAGTTGGGCGCCGTGGCGGTCGGGGCGAGCTTGTATACGGTGTTGGCGTGGGCCATGGGTTTCTTGCGCATGGGCTCCACCGGGTTCGCCGCCCAGGCCGCCGGGCGCGGGGATGGAGCGGCGTTGCGGCAAGTGTTGTTGCAAGGCCTGCTGCTGGCGATGGGGCTGGCCGTGGTGCTCGGTGCCGTCGGCGTGCCGTTGAGTGGCGTGGCCTTGCACTTCATGCAGCCGTCCACCGAGCTCAACCAACTGACCCAGGATTTCTTTCACACCCGGTTATTCGGTCTGCCGGCGGCGTTGGCCAGTTATGCGCTGGTGGGCTGGTTTCTCGGTGCCCAGAACGCCAGGGCACCCTTGGCGATCCTGCTGGTAACCAATCTGGTGAACATCGCCCTGAACCTATGGTTCGTGCTTGGCCTGGACTGGGGCGTGACCGGTTCGGCCCGGGCCTCGGTGATTGCCGAGTGGACCGGTGCCCTCGTCGGCCTGGCCCTCGCTCGCCAGACATTGCGCGCCTGGCCGGGGCATATCGCCTGGGCCGCCCTGGGGCTGTGGCAGAGCTGGCGTCCGCTGCTGGCGGTGAACCGGGACATTTTCATTCGCAGCCTGGCGCTGCAAGCCGTGTTTTTCCTGATCACCGTGCAAGGCGCCCGCCTGGGGGACGCGACCGTGGCCGCCAACGCCTTGTTGCTCAACGGCCTGCTGCTGACGGCCCACGCCCTGGATGGATTGGCCCATGCCGTCGAGGCGCTATGCGGCCACGCCATTGGCGCCCACGACCGCCTGGCCCTGCGCCGGTCGTTGGTGGTGGCCTGCGGCTGGTCACTGGTTGCAAGCGTTGGCTTCGCGCTGCTGTTCCTGCTCGCTGGCCACCTGTTCGTCGATATGCAGACCGACATACCCGAGGTGCGTGACACGGCCTACCGCTACCTGCCTTATCTCGCCGCGCTGCCGCTGATCGCGGTCTGGAGCTATCTGCTCGACGGGCTGTTCATCGGCGCCACCCGCGCCCGGGAAATGCGCAACGGCATGCTGCTGACGCTGATACTGGTGTTGCCAGTCGCCTGGGCGCTGCGCGATCTGGGCAACCATGGGCTGTGGATCACCTTCCTCTTGTTCATGGCGTTGCGCAGCCTGACCTTGGGCGCCTTCGCCTGGCACTTGCAGCGGCGTGACCGCTGGCTCGGCCGCCCCGCGCCGTAACGATCAACCTTGGTCGTCCTGCCACAGCCGTCGCAACTGATCGAGATGCTCGCGTTGCGAACCGCCCACTCGCCCCGGCACCGGCCGAGCATCGGGATATTGCAGACGCAACCACAGCCAGTCGTCAAGCACGGCCCGCTCGGTAAACCCCAGCGCCAGCCCCTGCTGCAAGGCCTTCCAGAGTTGACGGTAGTCATGCCCGGCCGCCCGGGACCATCGCCAGGCGTGATGCTCCAGCACACACTGCTGCAGCTGACTCTGTTGCCGATCGCTGAGACCCTGCTCTTTTTCCAGCGGCGCCACCGACAGCCCGGGATTGGAAAGCTGTTGCCAGCCTTGGCTGCCAATCGCCCGGTCGGCCCAGGTGCCGCCGAACCACCGCAACAGGCTGATCGGGCCCAGCCAGCAACTGAGTTCCAGCGGGTCGCAACCGTCGAAGAAATAACTGGCGGTGTGTGGGTTGTAGAAATTCAACAAGGCCTTGTGATGCAGGCCGAGCGTCACCGTCAGCATGCGACGCAGATGGGCCAGCACGTGCTCAACGGGCGACGGGCTGATCAACAAAAGCCCCGGCCACGAACGTGCATCCAGATGGCAGAGGCTGGTCAGCGCTGGTGCTTGGCGCAAATCCACCAACAACGGACCGTGTTCGCTCAGCCCATGCAATTCGGTGCCCTCGAACAAGGCAAAGGACCGTGCCTCAGGGAATTGCTCCCGGACAAGCCGCGCGGCCCCCGGCGCACCCGGCACGTCGAGCAGCAACCATTGGGGCGCCGATCCAGGCAGGCCGACAGCACTCACAGAGCCGCGCCCGAGCCACGACGGGTCAGCATGCGGCACGTACAAACGGTTTGAGAACAAGGGCTGAAACGTCCGCCACCGGGTAACAGGCATAACAGCACCAGCGGCTCGGCGCTCCGGATCGCAGCCAACAGAACCGGGTCGGCTGCGCATGACTCGGGCGTGTCGTGCAGAGCCACGCTCGCGAGCGGCTCCTCCGTATCCAGGGCGGGGGCGTCAAGGAATGCACTGATCAACGGCCGATCCGGATCACCCTCGATATAACTCACCAGCACCTCGGTACCGTCACGGATGTCGCCGGCCCCGCCAGCAGCGAGTTCGGGGGCCAGTGGCAGCCAGCAGTGACTGGGGCTGGCCCCCTCGCCCTGATAGGCCCAGTCGAACTGCACCGCCACGCGCCCCGCTTCCTGCCTCTCAGGTTCGCCCACCGCCACCACCCAGCCGCGCTGCCGGCTCACCATGCGCGGCTTGGCAGGTACGTCAGCAGCCATGAATGGAATGCCCCATGCGATGGCCTCGAAGTGGTTGCCATACACGCCCGCCTGTCCGCGATGCTCGACCTTGGTCAGCAGCCAGCGCTGGTTGCAGCCTTCGAAAGGATGGGCCGTCAGCGCCAGCACCTGGCCGCAATGCAGGCTCATCAAATCGCTGCCACCGTGGGCGACACGCTCGCCCGCCTCGGCACGCACGCTGAAGGTGCGTACACCGGGAACCGACCTGTCTTGCCCGTAAGCCGCCGCTTCGGCTGGAGGAAAATTGTCCGTACTGTCAGCGAACACCAGGCAATGCCCGCGCCGGGTGTGTTCGAAATGAAAGTGAATGCCGGCACGGGCACACACGCGCTGGAGAAATTGCAGGTCCGATTCCCGGTACTGGGTACACAAGTCCCGCGCCGGATAGTCACCGCTCAAGTCCAGGCACACGCTGCGCCCGCTGATGCCATGTGCCTTGAGTACCTGGCGGATGATCTGCGGCACCGAGCAGCCGCTGAACACCCGCTGGTTGAAACGCTGCGCCAGGCAGGCCAGCTTCGGCCCGATACGCACCCGGCAGGCAGCGCCATGATGAGGCTGGACAAGTTCGTGAAGCTGTCCGTGAACGCCCATGCCCGAGGCGCCGAAACTCAACCAGACGCTGCGGTACAGCAGAGCCGCCAAGTCCAGGGTGACGTCGTGGAGCAATAGCTCCACTTCATAGAAGAAGGGTTCGCTGATGGCTTCGCTACCACTGAACGCCAGGACGGCGAAGGGATCGGGCAGACCGGCTATCTCCAGACGGAATAATGGCTCGCTGGCTGGATTGGACATCGGCGTTTCTCTACAGGAGGGGCGGTCGGGGATTCTCGCCGAGAGCCATGGCCTAGTAGAGGGGTGAAGTACAAGTTAGGAAAGGGACTACACGAAATAAGGACATCGCCGGTTAAACGCACCGAGATTCGGAAATAACGGCGGTACGAACAAAAATGCCCTTCAGGACTGCCCGAAAAATCCCGCAACATGCGGCGTAGTTTCTGACAGCCCTGGAGGGCGGTGTTAATCAGTAGGGAGAACAGATACGGTCCCGTGGCGAGGGAGCTTGCTCCCGCTTGAGTGCGAAGCGCTCATGAAGAGGGGAGCTGCTGCGCAGCCCAGCGGGAGCAAGCTGCCTCGCCACAGGTCCGGTGGGCCTTCAGACTCTCCTCACGACGACAGGTACGACGAACGCGTCAGCCCCAGGCGCAAGGCATCCAGGAACTGGGTGCGCTCGGCGGCGCTGATGCGGGCGCTGGCGCACTTGTCGCGGTAGTGAGTCATCAACTCCTCCGGCGACAAGTGCACGTAGCGCAGCATGTCTTCGATGGTGTCGTGGGTTTCGATACCGGCGTGGTACACGCTGCCGTCGGCGTTCTGGTAGATGTTCACCGAGTCGGTGTCACCGAACAGGTTGTGCATGTCGCCAAGGATTTCCTGGTAGGCGCCCACCAGGAAGATGCCCAGCAGGTAATCTTCACCTGGGTTGAGGGAGTGGACCGGCAGGCTGGTCTCGATGCTCTGCTCGTCGACGTACTGCTTGATCTTGCCGTCGGAGTCACAGGTCAGGTCTTGAAGCACGGCGCGGCGCAGCGGCTCTTCATCGAGACGGTGCAGCGGCAGGATCGGCAACACCTGGCCGATGGCCCAGGTGTCCGGCAGGCTCTGGAACACCGAGAAATTGCAGATGTACTTGTCGGCGAGCTTGTCGTTGAGTTCATCGAGCACCTGGCGATGGGAGCGCTGACGGGCTTTCAACGAGTTGTGCAGGCGACGGCACACGGCGAAGTAGCACTGCTCGGCCAAGGCTTTTTCGGCCAGGGTCAGCTTGCCATCGGCATACTGGGCCGCCACGTCGCTCATGTAGTGGGTGGCGCGCCAGTAGGTCTCGGTGACCATCTCGATATCGGTCGGCCCCAGCAGGTCAACCAGCCATTGCACGGTTTCCGGTAGTTCCTGATTGCTGTCAATCACCGGCACGTCGTCGTGATGTTTCTCGACGTCGGTCACCTGCACCACCAGCATCGCGTGGTGGGCGGTCAGGGAGCGGCCGCTTTCGGAGAAGATGTGCGGATGCGGCAGGCTCTGGGCATCGCAGAACTCCTTGAGCATGCCCACCACGACACCGGCATAGTCGTCCATGTCGTAGTTGATCGAACTGGCATTGCGCGAATGCGTACCGTCGTAGTCCACACCCAGGCCACCGCCAACGTCGATGTGATCCACCGGCAGGCCGAGGTTGCGCAATTCGCCGTAGTAACGGATCGCTTCCTTGAAGCCGTGCTGGTAGTCCGCCAGGTTGGCGATCTGCGAGCCCATGTGGAAGTGCAGCAGGCGAATGCCCTGGTCCAGGCCGGCGGCGCGGAAACGCTCGACCACCGAGAGCAGTTGTGCGGCGGACAAGCCGAACTTGGATTTCTCGCCACCGGTATCGGCCCATTTGCTCGATGCCAGGGATGACAGGCGCACCCGCAGGCCAACCTGTGGCTTGACCTTCAGGGAGGCGGCCTCTTCGATCACCAGGCCGACTTCGGATTCTTTCTCGATGACGATGAAAACGTTGTGCCCCAGCTTCTGGCCCATCAGCGCCAGGCGGATGAATTCACGATCCTTGTAGCCGTTGCAGACGATGGTCCCGCCCTTTGGCGCCAGCGCCAGCACGGCCAACAGTTCAGGCTTGGAGCCGGCTTCCAGGCCGATGGAGACGTTCTGGGTGGCGATGATGTTTTCGATCACCGCTTCCTGCTGGTTCACCTTGATCGGATAGAGTGCGGTGTACTGGCTCTGGTATTCCAGGCGCGCGATGTTGCTGTCGAACGCGCCGGTGAGTTGGCGCACACGGTCTTGCAGGATGTCGGGGAAGCGCACCAGCAAGGGCAGCGACAAGCCGCTCTGGCGCAGTTGGTCGACTTGCTCGAACAGGTCGATGGGCGAGCTGTCGGGACCGTTCGGACGAACTTCGACGCGACCGGCGTCATTGATCGCGAAATACCCGGCCCCCCAATGGCGAATCCCGTAAACACTGCGGCTGTCCGCAACTGTCCATTGGCTGCCATCGTCTTTGCGTGTGCGTCGTACGGACATCGAAGTCCCCTATAAGAAGTCGAAAAAGCACCATCCGATCGGAGGCTGGCGCAGTCTAGAAAATGGAAATGACGATTTGCCTGTTAGCAAGGTAGACCCTGCTCCCAGCGCTGAGTTTAGAATCCCGTTCAGAACAGGCTCTGTGAAAACCATGTAGGCGACCTCGAACACCGGGTTCGGATCAAGCCGGGGGTGGTTTTCACAGAGGCTGCTAGCCGCCGGATTTTTTTGCCTTGAAACCGTGCCTGGTCAGTTCCGCCAGCAACAGCTCGACGTGATCGCCCTGGATCTCGATGATGCCGTCTTTCAACGCACCGCCGGTGCCACAGCGTTTCTTCAACGTAGTGGCCAGTTCCTTGAGCGCGTCTTCGGCCAACGGCACGCCGGTGATGGTGGTCACCGTCTTGCCGCCGCGGCCTTTGCTTTCACGGCGCACGCGAGCGATGCCGTCACCTTCCGGGATGGCGGTCTGTTTGCAGATGCAGGCATCCACCGGTTGACGGCAATCAGGGCAATGACGACCAGCGTCGGTAGAAAATACCAGGCCGCCCAGGGCGGCGAAGGATGCGGCTTTTTTGGCCACCGGCAATCCTCTTGGGAGGACAAAGACTGGTCGAGGGGCTGAACGTGCCTCGACCGCGAAGCCCCACTCAGGCAGGGGCAGCGCTACTGGACCGCAGACGCGGTTCAGCTTGAAAAGTCGCGCAGTGTAACGGCAAAAAGCCGACTTGCTAAGGGCCAATCGGCGCCAATTTATAGCTTCTTTGCGACGCCATCGCCATGGGCGTGCAAATAGCGCCCAAGCGCCGCCAGAGAGTCCGGGCAATACGGCTTGCGCTGGATTCCATCCAGCACCTGTTCGATGGGCAGGAAACAGGCTTCCAGGACTTCCTCGGGCTGCAGGACCAACGGCCCGTCCCACACGGCCGAAAACGCCGAGCACCACAAGCGGCTGCCGGTGTCCTCGAAATAGAAATGGTCATGGGGCGTCAGTTCGACACCGCTTACGCCCAGTTCTTCCGCCAGTTCACGGGCGGCCGACTCGGCGTAAGTCTCGTGCGCCTGCACCATGCCGCCGGCCGCCACATCCCAGAAGCCAGGATAGATCGCCTTGCTCAGGGTGCGCCGATGAACGCACAGTTCGCCAGCCGAGTTGAACAGCATGATGTAGGTGCCGCGCCCGATCAGGCCACGCTCACGCAGGTCCGAACGCACCAGGCTGCCAAGCAGGTTGTCGTGCTCATCGACCCAAGCGATCAGTTCGGCATCCGAGGCCGCTCGATGGGCGACCTCCCGGGTGCTTTCATCCATGGATCAACCCTGGTTCAGCAATTGCCGCAAGTCGATGACCGCCGCGTTGGCCCGGGAAATGTAGTTGGCCATTACCAACGAGTGGTTCGCCAATACACCGAAGCCGCTGCCATTGAGGATCATCGGGCTCCAGACTGGCTCCTGGGAGGCCTCGAGTTCACGAATGATCTGCCGCACGCTGACCGTCGCGTTCTTTTTCGCCAATACGTCGGCGAAGTCCACTTCGATGGCGCGCAGCAGGTGCGACAGCGCCCAAGCCTGGCCGCGTGCCTCATAGAACACATTGTCGATTTGCAGCCACGGGGTCTCGACCACTTCCTCGTCCACCTGCGGCACCTGGCCCGGGGCCGGGACTTCGGTTTTCAATGAGGTGTTCAGTTTGACCCGGCCAACGCTGGCAGATAAGCGCTGGGACAGCGACCCCAGGCGAGTGCCGACATCCCCCAGCCAGTTGTTCAGGTTGTCGGCGCGGGCGTAGAACAGCGCACTTTTCTGGGCGGGATCGGACAGGCGCGCCTGATAGCGGCTCAGGGAGTTGATGCCTTCCTGGTATTCCGACTCGCTGGAGGGCAGCACCCAACTGCGGTTATCGAAGTTGAAACGCGGTTCGGCCTTGGCCAGGTCCGCGTCTTCAGCGGACTGGGACTGCGAGCGGGCGAAGTCCTTGCGCAGGGCACGGCTCAGGTCGCGGACTTGCACCAGCACGCCGTATTCCCAGCTCGGCATGTTGTCCATCCACAAGCCTGGCGGAAAACGGTCGTTGGAGATGTAGCCGCCCGGCTTGGTCAGCAAGGTGCCGGCCACGCTCTTGAGGGTTTCGACGGTGGTGTAGCCCACCACCATTTGCCGGCCGTCCCGCTCGGCGGCTGCCTGGGCGTTCTGCTGCACCGGAAACAAGGCGGGCTCCTGGCTCCAATACCAGCCGACGGCGATGGTCACCAGTAGATACAAGCCGATCAGCGTGGCCAGTGCCCGGCTGAAAAACAGCCCACCCAGGTAGCTGCGGGTGTCCGATTTCGGCTCGGCGGCACGTTCAGGCGCGCTGCCCGCGCGGTTTTTCCAGTCCAGCATGGCGATATCCCTTCAATCACTTGAGTTCACGGTTCGACCACAACCCTACGCCAACGTGCCTGGGATGAAACGCCAAAATGCGGCGTCAGGCATGTCGGCCGCGACAGACAGTCGAACAGGCACTATAAAGGAAGCGCTGCCATCGGCCTACGAGACTGACAAGTCATAAACTGAATTTGCTGCCAAGACAGATTATTGACGTATGACACTCATGTAGAGGAAAAGAGGTGCTAGCATAGAGCCACCAGTCGACCTCAGCATGCACCCTAACTAGTAGTCAGGATATGACCGAGCCAGAAGACCCCAGCCGTGAGCGCCTCAAGCACCACTTTGCCCAGCGGGTAATTCATCAGGCTCGTCAGATCCTGGAGATTTGGCAGCGCCTGCAACGCAGTGAGTGGTCAAGCACCGATCTGTCGGAGCTCAGCGAAGCCAATCTGCGCTTGCTGCGCTTCGCCGAGCGCTTCGAACAGCCCGAGCATTCCCAACTGGCCCAGGGCATCAGCCAGTCGCTGCAAGCGGTGGACGCCAATCGCGGGCGCCTGAGCAGCCAGTTGATCACCGAAATCAACCGCCTGATGCAGCGCTTGTCGCGCACCGGCCTGCGTCACGGCGACCACCTCGAACAGACTTTCCTGCCGCCACTGCGCAAACCCATCTATGTGATGCTGCAGGACCATGACCGTGCCGAGCGCCTGGCCAAACAGCTGGAGTTCTTCGGCCTCAGCGCCCAGGCGCTGGACAGCGTCGCAGCGTTCCGGGCCTCGATGATCGAGCGCCTGCCCGCAGCCATCGTCATGGACGTGGATTTCAGCGGTCCCGGCGCAGGCCTGAAGCTGGCCGCCGAAGCCCAGGAAGGCCTGGAGCAACCGTTGCCGTTGCTGTTTTTCAGCTTGCTGGAAACCGACACCCCGACCCGCCTGGCGGCCGTACGCGCCGGCGGCCAGGAATTCCTCACCGGCACCCTTGAAGCCTCGAGCCTGCTGGAAAAAATCGAAGTACTGACCTGTGTCGCCCAGTACGAACCCTACAAAGTGCTGATCATCGATGATTCCCGCGCACAGGCTTTGCACACCGAACGCCTGCTCAACAGCGCCGGGATCGTCACCCGCACACTGATCGAGCCAATCCAGGCCATGGCCGAGCTGGCGGATTTCCAGCCCGACCTGATCATCCTCGACATGTACATGCCTGCCTGCACCGGCACGGAACTGGCAAAAGTGATCCGCCACAACGACCGCTACGTCAGCGTACCGATCATCTACCTGTCCGCCGAAGACGACCTGGACAAGCAACTCGACGCCATGAGCGAAGGCGGCGACGATTTCCTGACCAAGCCGATCAAGCCCCGGCATCTGATCACCACCGTGCGCAACCGCGCGGCCCGGGCCCGCAACCTCAAGGCGCGGATGGTGCGCGACAGCCTCACCGGCCTGTACAACCATACCCATATCCTGCAATTGCTCGAGGACTGCAGCTTCCGCGCCCGCCGCGAAGGCAAGCCCCTGAGCTTCGCCATGCTCGACATCGACCATTTCAAACGGGTCAATGACAGCCACGGCCATCCCATGGGCGACCGGGTAATCAAGAGCTTGGCGCTGTTTCTCAAGCAGCGCCTGCGCAAGACCGACTTCATCGGCCGTTACGGCGGTGAAGAGTTCGCCATTGTCATGCCCGACACCGATATCGAGGCTGCCTGCAAGGTGTTGGATGAGATTCGCCAACGCTTTGCCGAGATTCACTACCCGGCCCAGCCCCAAGATTTGTGGTGCACGTTCAGCGCCGGCGTGGTGGAGATGAGCGACGGTTGTGACAGCCTGATGATGGCGAGCCAGGCGGACGAAGCGCTGTACCGTGCCAAGCATGCCGGACGCAACCGAGTGCAGAGCGCGCGGCAATCAAAGCAAAGTGCCACCTTTTCATCGGAATCGACCGATTCGGTCATAAACGTGTAACACAAACGCAATAACTTCAGGCACTTACGATTCTGCCCCCGGTAGACCCTTGATGCGCCTGAAGCTGCTGACCAATCTCAATACTGTTCTTTTAGTTGCCGTGTGCCTGGGCCTGGGCGTTACGTTGTGGTGGTCGCAGATCGCCCTGGAGCGGCCCTATCTGCTGATGGAGCGCTACCTGGGCCTGTCGCGGCAGTTCCAGGGCGAAGCGGCGCGCAATATCGAGGACTATCTGGCCAGCGGCGATGCCTTGCGCCTGAGCGCTGCCAGCCAGGCGTTGGAAACCCTGCAAAAAGAACTGGATCAATTCCCACCGGAACTGGCCAAGACCCTGCGCCCGAGCCTGTCGAACCTCGATGGCTTCAGCAAAACCGATCTGCTGGCCGCCGGCAAACTGGCTGGCGACCCGCAGGCGCTGTTGCTGCAGGCCGAGCGCGAACTGAGCGCCAGCCTCGACCAGCTCGCCCAATACGCCAATGGCGTCCCGACCTACCTGCCACCGCTGTTTGCCGCTTCGCAGCACCTGGGACGGCTGTCCCTTACCCGGGACAAACTGGTCAGCAGTGGCCGCAGCGAATTGGCCGCCGATGTCGAACGGGAGCTGGCGAGTATCCGTGTCGAGGCCGAACACCTCGACGCCCTGCCGCTGTTGGGCGTTACCGCCAGCAGTGAATCGGGCAGCGATGACTTCGCCGCGTTGATGGGGCTGCAAACCCAGGAAACAACCGCGACCGAAGATGCAGGCATCGCCCTCAAGCGCGAACTCAACAGCCTGCTCGGCCGTTACCCTGCTGAGCTGGCCCGCACCCGTGAACTGATCCAGAAACGCACCGAGCTGAGCAACGCCACGCACCTTAAAATCGCCGATGTGCAGCAGGCGATCGATGCCATGGAGCCGGCGGTGCGGGCCCAGCATGGGCAGATCCAGGCAGAGGTCCGGTTGATCCAGGGCGTGATGATCGGCCTGATCCTGCTGATCGCACTGCTCATCGACACGTTGCAGCGGCGCCTTGCCCGGACCTTGACCCACTTGGCCCCGGCCCTGTCGACCTGGGCCGAAGGGGACTTCAGCCGCGACATCCGGGTCGGCGCGAGCAACCGTGAGCTGCAAGACATCGAGGCCTCGCTCAATCGTCTTCGCGCTTATCTGGTGGACTTGGTGGGCACCATTCGCGTGAACGCCGAACAGGTCGCCGGCAGCAGCCGAGCCCTGGCCGAACTGAGTGGCGAGCTGCACAGCGGCGCCGAGCACCAGGCCGGCGATACGGCGCTGATCCGCGATTCCCTCAGCGAGCTTGAGGCCACGATCCAGCAGGTGGCCGGCGATGCCAGTCAGGCCGCCGAGGCCAGCCGCGGTGCCGGGCACGCCGTGGAGCATGGGCAGAAAGTCATCGGCATGAGCCTCACGGGCCTGCACGCACTGGTGGGCGAAGTGCAGGGCAACGCGCAGATGATCGAGCAACTGGCTGAGGAGTCCGCCACCATTGGCGGTGTGCTGACGGTAATTCGCTCGATCGCCGACCAGACCAACCTGCTGGCCCTGAACGCCGCCATCGAAGCCGCCCGTGCCGGGGAAATGGGCCGAGGCTTTGCCGTGGTGGCCGAGGAAGTCCGCTCACTGGCCCAGCGCACCGCGGGCGCCACGGCCGAGATCCAGGCGCTAATCGCCCGCCTGCAACTGGCCGCGCGCCAGTCGGTGGAAGGCATGCGTGCCCAGGTCGAACACGCCGAAGCCACCGCCAGCCAGGCACAAGCCGCCGACGGCGCGCTGGATAAAATCGTCGGGGCCATCCAGACCATTTCCGACACCGCCGTACGCATCGCCGATGTCACCGCCCAACAAAGCGGCGCCGTCAGCGAAATCCGCGATCACAGTGAACGTATCCACCAATTGGGCGGGGATAACCTGGTGCGCATCGGCCAGGGCCGGGAACAGGGCGACAACCTGTTGGTGCTGGGCGGAAGGCTGCACACGGCGGTGCAGGCGTTTCGAGTTTAAGCACCACAGACCCATTGTGGGAGCGGGCTTGCTCGCGAAAGCGGTCGCTCAGCTGCATTGATGTTGAAGGTGCCGCCCTCTTCGCGAGCAAGCCCGCTCCCACACTGGATCTCGGGTGCCCACAAGTCCGGCGGTCACCACAACTTCCCTGTGGGAGCGAGCCTGCTCGCGATAGCGGCGGGTCAGCTTGCGATGATATTGAATGTGTCATTGTCATCGCGAGCAGGCTCGCTCCCACAGGGTTCAGCGCAAGCCTCGCAGCCATGGGTGACCGAATCCAGGCGCATGGTCACAAATTTCGCGCAAACATCGGGCATCGTGCCGGCTATTGCCGAGAACTGGACAGTCATTAAGGCTTTGCGGCATAGTCGCCGGGTTCTGACACCTGCTCACAGATAACAAGGAACAGCAGATGGCGACTCTACTGGTCCTCCACGGACCCAACCTGAACCTGCTAGGCACACGCGAACCGGGCGTCTACGGGGCCGTCACCCTGGACCAGATCAACCAGGACCTGGAACAGCGAGCCCGCACCGCCGGCCATCATTTGCTTTATCTGCAAAGCAACGCCGAATATGAATTGATCGACCGCATCCATGCCGCGCGTGGCGAAGGCGTGGACTTCATTCTGATCAATCCCGCAGCTTTTACGCATACAAGTGTCGCATTACGTGACGCGCTGCTGGCGGTGAGCATCCCATTCATCGAAGTGCACTTATCCAACGTGCACAAACGCGAACCTTTCCGCCATCACTCCTACTTCTCCGATGTAGCGGTGGGAGTGATCTGCGGCCTTGGCGCCAGCGGTTACCGACTGGCCCTGGAGGCCGCCCTAGAGCAGCTTGAAAGACAGGCAACGGCTTGAACAACAAGCGTAAACGCCCCTGACCGACCCTTGGGAGTTGATGATTCATGGATATCCGTAAAGTTAAGAAATTGATCGAATTGCTGGAAGAGTCCGGCATCGACGAGCTCGAGATCAAGGAAGGCGAAGAGTCCGTACGTATCAGCCGCCATAGCAAGACCCCGGCCCAGCAGTTCTACGCACCGGCACCGATGCAGGCACCAGCTGCCGCACCAGCTCCGGCCGCGCCTGCAGCTGCCGCCGCACCAGCAGCGCCAGCCGCACCAACGCTGAACGGCACCGTGGCCCGCTCGCCAATGGTCGGTACGTTCTATCGCAAGTCTTCGCCATCCTCGCCTTCCTTCGTTGAAGTGGGCCAGACCGTGAAGAAAGGCGACACCCTGTGCATCGTCGAAGCCATGAAGATGATGAACCACATCGAAGCTGAAACCAGCGGTGTGATCGAATCCATCCTCGTTGAAGACGGCCAGCCGGTTGAGTACGACCAACCGCTGTTCACCATCGTTTGAACCGCGGAGAGCTTTCGATGTTGAAACCTGCGAAGTTGGAAAAAGTACTGATCGCCAACCGCGGTGAAATTGCCCTGCGGATCCTGCGCGCCTGCAAAGAGATGGGCATCAAGACTGTCGCCGTCTACTCCAAGGCCGACAAGGAACTGATGCACCTGGGCCTGGCGGATGAATCCGTCTGCATCGGTCCGGCGTCGGCTGCGCATTCCTACCTGCACATCCCGGCGATCATCGCCGCTGCCGAAGTGACCGGTGCCACCGCCATTCACCCGGGCTACGGTTTCCTGGCGGAAAACGCCGACTTCGCCGAACAGGTCGAAAACTCCGGTTTTGCCTTCATTGGTCCGAAAGCCGACACCATCCGCCTGATGGGCGACAAGGTGTCGGCCAAGCACGCCATGATTGCTGCCGGCGTGCCTACCGTCCCGGGTTCCGACGGCCCGCTGCCTGAAGACGAAGAAACCGCCTTGCGCATTGGTCGCGAAGTCGGCTACCCGGTGATCATCAAGGCCGCTGGCGGCGGCGGTGGTCGCGGCATGCGCGTGGTACACAAGGAAGAAGACCTGATTTCCTCGGCGAAACTGACCCGCTCCGAAGCAGGCGCGGCATTCGGCAACCCGATGGTCTACCTGGAAAAATTCCTGACCAACCCACGTCACGTCGAAGTCCAGGTGCTGTCCGACGGCCAAGGCCAGGCCATCCACCTCGGTGACCGCGACTGCTCGCTGCAACGTCGTCACCAGAAGGTCCTCGAAGAAGCGCCGGCACCGGGCATCGACGAGAAGGCTCGCCAGGAAGTCCTGGCGCGCTGCGTCAAGGCCTGCATCGACATCGGCTACCGTGGCGCCGGCACCTTTGAGTTCCTGTACGAGAACGGTAGCTTCTACTTCATCGAAATGAACACCCGTGTTCAGGTGGAGCACCCGGTTTCGGAAATGGTCACCGGTATCGACATCGTCAAGGAGATGCTCAGCATCGCCGCTGGCAACAAGCTGTCGTTCACCCAGGACGATGTGGTCATTCGCGGTCACTCGCTGGAATGCCGTATCAACGCCGAAGACCCGAAAACCTTCATGCCAAGCCCAGGCACGGTCAAGCATTTCCATGCTCCGGGCGGCAATGGCGTTCGCGTCGACTCGCACCTGTACAGCGGTTATGCAGTTCCGCCGAACTACGATTCGCTGATCGGCAAGCTGATCACCTACGGGGCGACCCGCGAGGAAGCCATGGCGCGCATGCGCAATGCACTGGACGAAATCGTGGTGGACGGGATCAAGACCAATATCCCGCTGCACCGCGACTTGGTCCGTGACGAAGGCTTCTGCAAAGGCGGCGTCAACATCCATTACCTGGAACACAAGCTGGGCAACCAGCACTGATGCTCCAAGTGATGTAAAAAAACCCCGGTCATTTGGCCGGGGTCTTTTTTTGCCTGGCGTTCAGGCTCCCCACGATTGAATCAGCTCAGCGTCACCGTGGGAAATGCGTGGGCTTCGATCTGCGCCGCCGTCGCGGGCCTGCCCTGCAGCGTGCTGACGGTGCCCTGGGCATTGGCGACAAGGGGATCGCTGCGCAAGCGCGTCATGAACCCGCGTGCACGTACCGACACCGGGTCAGTGCTTTTTTTCGCCCGCGCCAACACCGGTATGTAGTAGCGCTCGACCTGGCTGCGCGATGTCTTGAACACCGACGTGACGCCACTGCGCAAATCCAGTGCGACCCCGAAGGTATTGCCGAAGCAGGACGAATACGACCAGTGATCCCATGTCGGTCGAAGGCCCTGGCGCCTCATCACCGACCTGACCCGTCCGCCGATATCGGCACCTGTCAGCCAGTCCCCGCCCACCAATGTGGCGCGAATATCCTTGGTAGCGCCCCCCAAGCGCTGCGTCACGTCCCGGACACTGCGCTCGATCAGCGTGCGAATATTGTGATCGAAATGAATGACGGCCCCTACCCGGGTGGTCGGGTTGTACAACGAAGCGATCACGCATGTCTGGGCATTGAGGGAGAACACGTAGTTATCCGCCACTGCCTCGCTGAACCTCGCCACCACCGCCTCGCCCTGCAACGCCCCTCTTGCGACATCTGGATAGGCATGGCCGGGAAATGCCTCGCGCAGGTCGCTCACTCGGCCCAGGACGAGTATTTGATCGTTGCCTCCGCGCAAGCCGACTTCATTGTGTGTCCACTTGCCATTTCCCAGCCTGCGGATTGGCAATTTGTATAAAGCCGTGGGGCGACTGGCATCCACCAGACACAAACCGCCAAAGTAAGGATCCTCCTTGACTTGGTAGTACTTGCCCCTACTGCGGATGTAATACGTGCTGCGCGGCTGTAATGCACTGGGCGGGCTGCGATAGGTGCCCTGGAAAAGGCCTTTCTCGGCCACCCGTTCAAGGTTCTCGGGCGTCTTGCCGACTGCCTGTTTCGGCTTGAGGCGTATGGGGCGGACAATCGGCCCGGCTTCCCTGGCAATCAGCGGCGCCGCGCTTCTCAAGCGCTGCCCCGACAAGGACAGCGGCGCCATGACAAGTTTCAGGCTTCTGGCCGCCCGCCCTAGCAACGTCGCGATGGCGCCCGTCCCCAACGCTGCGAACAGGACACCCCACGAGGCAGCCAGCCAGTGGCCCAGCGCGCGCTCCGTCTCGCCTTGTCGATGCGCCTCGGCGGCGTCCTTGACGCTAGCGGCCATCAAGGCAACATCCAGCAACAGCGCAAAGGGTGGATAAACCAGGCATACCGGAGCGGACGCAAACAGCAACCCTTTGACGACTTGCTGCCTGATCACCTCGGCACGGCTTTTGGTGATGTCCTCCACATCGCCAATAGCACGTTCGACGATGGCATCGAACTCTGCCCGGACATCGATCACTCGATTGAACTCACGCAATGTATCGACACCCAGGGCCGACGCCGCCAGGGCCGTCAGCGAGCGCCTGACCGCTGCACGGGCGCCGAGCGCCACCCGCTCCAGCACGTAGTCATGCAAGCGCGAGGCGACCGTTCCGGGGAAGTCATGGTACTGGCGAAACATGACGCCATCCGCCGCGTCAGGCGTATACAACCAGTAGCGCCCCTTCGGATTGAAATAGGCAAAGACGTAGACGCCCATGACGACATGACCGCCAATGGAAAATTTGATCACGCCCTCGCGCTGCACGGCAGTTCCCAGATACACCGGGCCGGACAACGGCACCGACTCGCTCAACAGCGTGACTTGTCGGGTCAACCACCAGAACTCATCGGCGCTCAACTGCGACTTGCCTGCGGCGACGCGCAGGTCGCGGTCCATCCTGGTCAACAACAGGTTGCGGTAGGCATTGCGGCGCGTGGCGTATTCGGGCGCGCCGGCATCGAGGAACCTGGCACGAATCTCCCGCGTATATCGCTCGCCCACGTATGCCCGCCGGATATACGTGGCCAGCTCGGCACTGCGAACCTGCCCCAGCGCCTGCCCCACCGATGAGCGCACGCCTTTGCCGGGGTTGTCGATACCCGAGTTGTCGTCATACCCGAAGATCACCAGATCCAACAGGCTGGCGACCTTCGTCCTGCCATCCGACAGCTGCGGGTTGTAGTCGATGAGCACCGTCGCAGGATCGACCGGCTCGTCCACGCCCTTGCTGCGCATATACGGAGCGATTGCCTGGGTGACGATCCGCCTGGCGAAGTCCACGAAGACTTCATAGCCGGCAATTTCCCGGCTGAAGACCTCCTGATGAACCAGCAGCTCCTGATTCAAAGTGCTGAGGGTTCGTCGCGAATCCAACGGCAGCGCGCTGTACCAGCCGGGCGATTCGTCGCGCTCCACCTGTGCCAGATTACGCTCCAAGCCCATCGCAACAATGTCTTCAAGACAATCCTGCAAGCCTGTCACCGCCGCCCTGGGATCCTTGCTTGAATCCCACAATGCCGGCTTGTCCGCCACGTTGGCAAAATACTCCCGGGCCCTGTCGCGGTCGGCTGGGGCAATCCGCTGCAGCAGGTATTCGCGACCGGCTTCACTACGGGTCCAGCCTCCTACTTCCACACTCACGGCCCAAAGCGAGGGCAGCTCGACCCATTCCTGGCCATCCGGTTTGTCGGGGGCGTACAGCAGCAAGTCGCCTTGCAGGTCTGCACGGTAGAACAACAGGCAATCGGCGCATTTCAACGCGTTCGGCAGTACCAGGCCGGCGACCCGCACGCTGGCAGGGACGACTTGCGCCGAGACCTCGGTCTCCCAGAGGGTCTTGATGGCTGCATGGTTACTCATTTTCAAATGACCGGCACACCGCGCAATGAACGCACTTTGCCGCAGCCGTGCCTTGAACCAATCGAGCATGGCGTCTTTCAGGTCGCCACGACCATAGAGAGCGGTCAGCGCCTGCGAATACCCGGCGGGGGCATCGACGTCCGCCAGCAACTGGCTGACGTAGGCGGGTGAAAGAGGCTGGTTACGCAGCATGGCGCCGTTCTCCACCAGATATACCGACACCGCATCCGGCCTCAGCGGACCGGCCACCAGCAGTTCGCTGAGGTTGTGGGTTTGCACGGGCTGACCGAGGACGCTTCGCCAGCGCAGCTGTACACGAATGCTGTCCGGCTCGACCTCCATGTCCAACTCATGCCTGACGTGCTCCTTGGCCAAGGACCGGGCAAAGGACCGCAGCGAGCCCATGTCGTTGAGCAACGAGTCCACCAGCGCCTGCGCCTGGGACGTCTGCGCCTGGAGAGTCTCCAATTGCTGGCGATCAGCTTCGCCAAGCCAACGCAGCCAATCGGGCAATTGCAAACGGGCTATCGCTTCAAGCGCCTGGTGCTCCGCAGGGGCCGCCAGTGCGGTCAATCGACTTGTCAGCTGCCAGTTATCCTGCAGGGCTTCAATCTTTTCTTGCAGCGCATCGACATCCAGGCCCGCCAATTGCTCAGGCTGGAAAATCGCGTCGAACCGGGCCAGATGATTGTCGAGCCTGTCGTTGATCAGCGCCGCCAAGGAGATATCGTGCCCGAACACGCTCCAATGACGGCGCAGGTAGTCCTTGTAGTGATGAACCAAGCCAGAAGCCATGCCTTCCACCGCCTGGACGATGACTTCCTGGCGCTCGGCCGAAAAACCAGTATCCGGCCCATCCGGCCAACGGTAGGGCGAATTCTCTTCGGCATCGGGGACGACAGGCACCTGGTCGATCAGGCGTTGCAGCACGGCATCGAGCAGGGTGCCGATGAAATGTGGATCGATGTTGCCATGGTGATAGTGGGTGCGCAGCTCGACCAACAGGCGTTCCTCCAGTACCTCCAGCAAGGTCATCTGGGCTTTCAGCCGCGAGTCGATTACGGCCTGCCATCGGGTCAGTCTTCCAAGGACGGCCTGCGCCGTTGTCGCCTGCGGGGAAGGTTCCGGCCCCGCGCCGTTCGCTTTGCTTTGCCGCTCGGCAGAGTTGTCCATCACATTCCTCCCTGTTGTGTGGACCCGCACCTTATCCGCTGTTCAACATGCCCATGTCATACATATATATATCGAAACTACCGCCTGACGGCGCGAGACTCGCTTATCCACTTTGATGGCCAGCTGGCGTACACTGCGCGCCTTTGCAGCCCCGCGCTGCCCCCTGTAGATTTTTCAAAGGTGCCCGCCATGCCTTGGCTGCAAGTACGTCTGGCCATCAGCCCGGAACAAGCCGAAACCTATGAAGACGCGTTTCTTGAAGTGGGCGCGGTGTCGGTCACTTTCATGGACGCCGAGGACCAGCCGATCTTCGAGCCGGAACTCAACACCACGCCGCTGTGGTCCCACACTCATCTGCTGGCCCTGTTCGAAGGCGGCACCGAGGCAGCCAGCGTACTGGCTCATCTCGAACTGCTGACCGGCAGCCCGCTGCCCGAGCACCACAGCGAAGTGATCGAAGACCAGGACTGGGAACGCAGTTGGATGGACAACTTCCAGCCGATGCGCTTCGGCCAGCGCCTGTGGATCGTACCGAGCTGGCACGCGGCGCCGGAGCCGGACGCGGTCAACCTGCTGCTGGATCCGGGCCTGGCGTTCGGCACCGGCACCCATCCGACCACCGCGCTGTGCCTGGAATGGCTCGACGGCCAGGACCTCAAGGGCTGCAACGTACTCGACTTCGGCTGCGGCTCGGGGATCCTGGCCATCGCCGCGCTCCTGCTGGGCGCCAAGGAAGCGGTCGGCACCGACATCGACGTCCAGGCCCTGGAAGCGTCCCGTGACAACGCCGGGCGCAACAATATTGCCGAAGCGTCATTCCCGCTGTACCTGCCGCAGGATTTGCCACAGGTCCGGGCCGACGTGCTGGTGGCCAATATTCTCGCCGGGCCGCTGGTGTCCCTGGCACCGCAACTGTCGAGCCTGGTCAAGCCGGGCGGGCGCCTGGCGCTGTCGGGCATCCTCGCTGAACAGGGCGAAGAAGTGGCCGCCGCTTATGCCACCGACTTTGACCTCGACCCGATCGCCAATCGCGATGGCTGGGTGCGCATCACCGGACGTCGGCGCTAGAATGGCCGCCTGTATCCACCGGATTGCCGCATGACTGACAGCTTCGTCACCCAGTGCCCGCATTGCCATACCAGTTTCCGCGTCAGCCACGCTCAATTGAGCGTGGCCCGCGGGGTGGTTCGTTGCGGCTCCTGCCTGCAAGTCTTCAATGCCGCACGACAACTGCTGGAACAGCGCACGGCCAGGCAGGACGCGCCCCCCGCCGCCGCGCCCGCCAAACCCGCCGCCGAAGCGCCGCCCCGGGCCATCAGCCAGAAGCAATGGTCAGCCGCGGAACTCGATCTCGATGATCTGGACAAGGAACTGGCGCGCCTGGAGCGGCGCGACCGGACAAGCGGCAGTACGGGCCGGCGTCGCGAAGACAACCTCAGCGCACAGCGCAGCCCTTCGTCGGATGAGCAGGATACCTGGCCAGACAGCCTGTACAGCGAATCGTCCAGCGAACGCGCCGAAGCCGTCCTCCTGACGCCTGCCGAACCGTTCGAGCCCCATGAGCCGGCCCGGCCACCACGCACCGAACCCTCCCTGTCCCTGGCCCTCGAACCGCTGGAGCCGGACGATGAGCCTGTCGTCCCGCTGCGCCTGGCGCCGGACGACGAGCCCGAGGAACATCTCGAGCGCCTGTCCGCCACCGACGACCACGATCACGACGAAGAACCCGAGCCAGCGCCGCCGCTGCGCAAGGCTCGCGAACGACATGAACCCGGGATCCGCGCCGAGGCCCTTCATGACCTGGACGATGACCCGCTGCAACTGGACTGGCGCAAACGCCGCTCGCCCTGGGGCCGTCGCTTGCTGTGGGGGTTGTTGATCCTGCTTGCCGCCGCAGCCCTGGGCGGCCAGTACATTGCCTACCATTTCGAAGAGCTGGCCCGCCAGGACCAGTATCGCCCGTGGTTCCTGCAAGTCTGCCCGACCCTGGGCTGCGACGTACCGTCCAAGGTCGACATCGCCAAGATCAAGAGCAGCAACCTGGTGGTGCGCAGCCATCCGGAATTCAGCGGCGCCCTGGTAGTGGACGCGATCATCTACAACCGTGCGCCCTTCTCCCAGCCTTTTCCGCTGCTGGAGCTGCGTTTTGCCGACCTCAACGGGCACCTGATCGCCAGCCGTCGCTTCAAGCCCGGGGAATACCTGGGCGGCGATCTCGAAGGCCGCGGCGAAATGCCGCCGCAGACGCCTATCCACATCGCGCTGGACATCCTCGACCCAGGGCCCAAAGCGGTGAACTACAGTCTGAGCTTCCATTCCCCCGAGTGAAGCCGGCCAGGGTCGGCCGATTGACGACAGCTTTCTGACTCACCACGCCCGGACCAAACCGCTGGCAATAACAAAATAGCTGTTCAGATTTTATCCAATTCGACCTTTATCCGGTCATCGAGAGCGGGTATCATGCCAACCCTTTTTCGAAGTCTCATGATCCGGCCCCACTTCAGGGAAGTCCTATGTCGGCGGTACGCATCGGCCCATATACATTGCAGAACGGCCTGGTTCTCGCCCCCATGGCGGGCGTCACCGACCAGCCCTTTCGTCAGCTTTGCAAGCGGCTGGGCGCAGGTCTTGTTGTTTCGGAAATGGTCACCAGCGACATGAGCTTGTGGAACACCCGAAAATCGCGCCTGCGCATGATCCATGAAGGCGATCCCGAGCCTCGCTCGGTGCAGATCGCAGGTGGCGACGCGCAGATGCTGGCGCAAGCCGCCCGGGCCAATGTGGCGATGGGTGCGCAGATCATCGACATCAACATGGGCTGCCCGGCGAAGAAGGTCTGCAACAAGGCCGCAGGCTCGGCACTGTTGAAAGATGAAGCACTGGTGACAGAGATCCTGCAGGCAGTTGTCGCCGCGGTCGATGTGCCGGTGACCCTGAAGATCCGCACCGGGTGGGACCGGGAGAACAAGAACGGCCTGACGGTGGCGAAGATCGCCGAGCAGGCAGGCATCACGGCGCTGGCGGTCCACGGTCGCACCCGCGCCGACCTGTACACCGGCGAGGCCGAGTACGACACTATCGCCGCGATCAAGCAGGCGGTGTCGATCCCGGTCTTTGCCAATGGCGATATCGATTCGCCCGAGAAGGCCCGGCACGTGCTCAATGCAACCGGTGCCGACGGGCTGTTGATCGGCCGGGCCGCCCAGGGGCGGCCATGGATTTTTCGTGAGATAGAACATTACCTGCGCACCGGCGAACAGCTCGCTGCGCCGCCGTTGGCCGAGGTGGAACGTATTCTGCTAGAGCATCTGGCCGCGCTGCATGGCTTCTACGGAGATGTCATGGGCGTACGCATTGCTCGCAAGCATGTGGGCTGGTATCTCGCAACCCTGCCGGGCGCCAGGGAGTTTCGCGCCCGCTTCAATCGTTTGGATGGTACGCAAGCACAATGCGCCGACGTTCAGGCGTTCTTCGCTGAGCGTTACAAGAGCCTGACAGGGGACGAAGGGGTGGCCGCATGACGATGATGACCGAGACTTTAGTGAGTGGAACAACACCCGTGAGCGACAACGTGAATTTGAAACAGCACCTCAATACGCCCAGCGAAGAAGGCCAGACCCTTCGCGGGAGTGTCGAGAAGGCGCTGCACAATTATTTCGCCCACCTTGAGGGCGCTGCCGTCACGGATGTGTACAACCTGGTGCTTTCCGAAGTCGAGGCGCCTCTGCTCGAAAGCGTAATGAACTACGTCAAGGGCAACCAGACCAAGGCCAGTGAGCTGCTGGGCCTGAACCGCGGCACCCTGCGCAAGAAACTCAAGCAGTACGATCTGCTGTAAGCATTCAATCAAACCAGAAAGGCGCCCGCGTAAAAAACGGTCGCCTTTTTTGCTGACTTCCCTTGCTTTTGATGGAAATTGAAATGACCGACCAGACCACCCGCCTGCCGATCCGCCGCGCCTTGATCAGCGTTTCCGACAAGACCGGGATCCTCGAATTCGCCCGCGAGCTGCAACAGCTGGGCGTCGAGATTCTTTCCACCGGCGGGACCTTCAAGTTGCTGCAGGACAACGGCGTCGCCGCAGTGGAAGTCGCGGACTACACCGGTTTTGCAGAAATGATGGACGGTCGGGTCAAGACCCTGCATCCGAAAATCCACGGCGGGATCCTGGGCCGTCGCGGCATCGACGACGCCATCATGAACGAACACGGCATCAAGCCGATCGACCTGGTGGCGGTCAACCTCTACCCGTTCGAAGCTACCATCAGCAAGCCCGGCTGCGACCTGCCGACCGCCATCGAGAACATCGACATCGGTGGCCCGACCATGGTCCGCTCGGCGGCCAAGAACCACAAGGACGTGGCCATCGTGGTCAATGCCAGCGATTACGCCGGCGTGCTCGAAAGCCTCAAGGCCGGTGGCCTCACCTACGCCCAGCGTTTCGACTTGATGCTCAAGGCGTTCGAACACACCGCCGCCTACGACGGCATGATCGCCAACTACATGGGCACCGTGAACCAGGCTGCCGAAACCCTGTCGACCGAAGGCCGCAGCGAGTTCCCGCGCACCTTCAACACCCAGTTCGTCAAGGCCCAGGAAATGCGCTACGGCGAGAACCCGCACCAGAGCGCGGCGTTCTACGTGGAAGCCAAGCCTGCCGAAGTCGGCATCGCCACCGCCACCCAGCTGCAAGGCAAGGAGCTGTCGTTCAACAACGTGGCCGACACCGACGCCGCGCTGGAATGCGTGAAGAGCTTCGTCAAGCCAGCCTGCGTGATCGTCAAGCATGCCAACCCATGTGGCGTGGCCGTGAGCCCGGACGCCGAGGGCGGCATCCGCCAGGCCTACGAACTGGCCTACGCCACCGACACCGAGTCGGCCTTCGGCGGCATCATCGCCTTCAACCGTGAGCTGGACGCCGAGACCGCCAAGGCCATCGTCGAGCGTCAGTTCGTCGAAGTGATCATCGCCCCGTCGGTCAGCGAAGAGGCCCGCGCCATCGTCGCCGCCAAGGCCAACGTGCGCCTGCTGGCCTGCGGCCAATGGTCGGCCGACCGTGCACCGGCCTGGGACTACAAGCGCGTCAACGGCGGCCTGCTGGTACAGAGCCGCGACATCGGCATGATCGGCAGCGAAGACCTCAAGGTGGTGACCAAGCGCGCGCCGAGCGAGCAGGAAATCCACGACCTGATCTTTGCTTGGAAAGTCGCCAAATACGTCAAGTCCAACGCCATCGTCTATGCCAAGAACCGCCAGACCATCGGCGTCGGCGCCGGCCAGATGAGCCGCGTCAACTCGGCCCGCATCGCCGCCATCAAGGCCGAACACGCCGGTTTGCAGGTACAAGGCGCAGTCATGGCCTCCGATGCGTTCTTCCCGTTCCGCGACGGCATCGACAATGCGGCCAAGGTCGGTATCACCGCGGTGATCCAGCCGGGTGGTTCGATGCGTGACAACGAAGTCATCGCCGCCGCCGACGAAGCCGGCATCGCCATGGTATTCACCGGCATGCGCCACTTCCGTCACTGATACACCCCGATCGAAATGTGGGAGCGAGCCTGCTCGCGAATGCAATCTGCCAGCGACGTTGATGGTGGCTGATACACCGCTTTCGCGAGCAGGCTCGCTCCCACATAAAGCGCCCCAGCAGCGCCTTACAGAATTTGAGGTTTTTGAAATGAATGTTTTGATCATTGGCAGCGGTGGCCGTGAACACGCCCTGGCCTGGAAAGTGGCCCAGGATCCGCGTGTGCAGAAGGTTTTCGTGGCTCCGGGCAATGCCGGTACCGCCATTGAAGCCAAGTGCGAAAACGTCGCCATCGACGTACTGGCCCTGGAACAATTGGCCGACTTCGCCGAGAAGAACGTCGCGCTGACCATCGTCGGCCCGGAAGTACCGCTGGTTGCCGGCGTAGTCGATCTGTTCCGCTCCCGTGGCCTGGACTGCTTCGGTCCGACCGCCGGCGCCGCGCAGTTGGAAGGCTCGAAAGCGTTCACCAAGGATTTCCTGGCGCGCCACAAGATCCCGACTGCCGACTACCAGAACTTCACCGAAATCGAACCGGCCCTGGCCTACCTGCGCGAGAAAGGCGCTCCGATCGTCATCAAGGCCGATGGCCTGGCCGCCGGTAAAGGCGTGATCGTTGCCATGACCCTGGCTGAAGCCGAAGACGCGGTGCGTGACATGCTGGCCGGCAACGCCTTCGGCGACGCGGGTTCGCGCGTGGTAATCGAAGAGTTCCTTGATGGCGAGGAAGCCAGCTTCATCGTCATGGTGGACGGCAAGAACGTCCTGCCGATGGCCACCAGCCAGGATCACAAGCGCGTCGGCGATGGCGACAGCGGCCCGAACACCGGCGGCATGGGTGCCTATTCCCCTGCCCCGGTGGTCACCGCCCAGGTGCATCAGCGGGTGATGGACCTGGTCATCTGGCCGACCGTGCGAGGCATGGCCGAAGAAGGCAATGTCTACACCGGTTTCCTGTATGCCGGCCTGATGATCGACAAGGCTGGTAACCCAAAAGTCATCGAATTCAACTGCCGTTTCGGCGATCCTGAGACCCAGCCGGTAATGCTGCGCTTGCAGTCGAGCCTGGTGCTGCTGGTCGAGGCCGCATTGGCCCAGGCGCTGGACAAGGTCGAAGCCCAATGGGATCCCCGTCCAAGCGTCGGTGTGGTACTGGCGGCCGGCGGCTACCCGGGCGACTACGCCAAGGGCAGCGCGATCCGGGGCCTGGATGCT
Source organism: Pseudomonas sp. Q12-87 (assembly GCF_001269755.1). Classification (NCBI taxonomy): domain Bacteria; kingdom Pseudomonadati; phylum Pseudomonadota; class Gammaproteobacteria; order Pseudomonadales; family Pseudomonadaceae; genus Pseudomonas; species Pseudomonas sp. Q12-87. The sequence continues at coordinate 63,799 of NZ_LHVI01000034.1, forward strand.
GCAGCCCGGCTGGAAGGCAAAGTGTTCCATGCCGGCACTGCGTTGAAGGACGGGCAGGTGGTCACCGCCGGCGGACGCGTACTGTGCGCCACCGCCATGGGCGCCAGTGTCGACGCAGCTCAGCAGCAGGCCTACAAGCTCGCCGCCGAGATCGATTGGGAAGGTTGCTTCTACCGCAAGGACATTGGCTACCGCGCCATTGCCCGTGAACGTGGCGAAAGTCCGGAATAACCCGGTCATTCAGCCGGGCAGGGGCCTATGGCCCTTGCCTGACTGTTCCGGCGCCGCGCATAGTTATAATCTGGCATCAACCTACGAAGGGATTTCGCCGTGCGCTGGCTCAGGATTGCCATAGGCTTTACCGTTACCCTGCTGACGCTGCTCTGCGTGCTCCCGGCCCAGGCCGCGCCAGGCAGTGGCTGGGCGGTATTGCTCGATGAACAGGGCGACCTGAAACTCAGCGACATCCGCTCTGCCCGCTACACCAATCAATTCAGTCCCGTCGACCTGGACCGCCTCAGGGCGGCCGAACCCGGCGGGGCCTTGTGGCTCCGTTTCCGCCTGGCGCCCGACAGGCATGAACAGATCCTGCGAATTTTCGCCCCCGACCTGCTACGCCTGAATCTCTATGTGCTGGACGGCGACGCGCTGATCGACCAGCAAGTCAGCGGCAACTCGCTGCCCCATACCGAACCTACGGTGCCCAGCAACGACTTCATGTTGCCCCTGCCCCGCAGCGAGAAACCACTGGACGTCTACCTGCGACTGGCATCCCGGCATGAACTGCGCCCGTACGTGACCCTGCAATCGGCGGTCGTGGCGGCGGCCGACCAGAACCAGACGCTGGTCTATGGGCTGCTGTTCGGCTGCATCGCCATGCTGATCCTGCACAACCTCACCCGCTACGCCTATACCCGCTCGCGCAGTTGCCTGTGGCTGGCCGCCTGTGAAGGGCTGCTGATGCTGAGCCTGATCCTGCTGCTGAACCTGGCCGGGCCCTGGCTGCCCGACTGGCCGGAAGTCCAGACGCCAGGCGCCTACCTGGCCCTGCTGCTGACGGCACCCTGCGGCCTGATGTTCGCCTACCGTTTTTTCGCCCCCCTGGGCCCGCACCCGCTGAACCGGCTGCTGCTTGGGGACATCGTGTTCATCATGCTGTGCAGCCTGTTGCTGCTGTTCGTCAACACGCTGCCACTCAATATCATGACCTATGCCCTGGTGGCCCTGGCCGGCCTGAGCATGCTGTTCGTCAGCGCCTGGCACTGGCAAAAGGGCTACCGCCCGGCACGGCTGTTCGTCGCGGCCATGGTGGTCTTCAACCTGGGCACGCTGATCATCCTTCCCGCCTTGCAAGGGCTGACGGAAGTCCCGCCCCAGGGCCTGATCATCACGCTGCTGGTGTTCATCTGCATCAGTGGCCTGTTGATGAGTGTCGCCCTGGGCGAGCGCCAGCGTTCGATCAACGAAAGCCGCTTCAGCATCAGCCGCGACCTGGCGGCGAGCAACGCCGAGATCAATGCCAAGGCCGAGTTCCTGGCCAAGATCAGCCACGAGATCCGTACCCCGATGAACGGCGTGCTGGGCATGACCGAGTTGTTGCTGGGCACACCGCTGTCGGTCAAGCAGCGCGACTACGTGCAGACAATCCACAGCGCCGGCAATGAACTGCTGACCCTGATCAACGAGATTCTCGACATCTCCCGCCTCGAATCCGGGCAGATCGAACTGGATGACGTGCAGTTCGACCTCAACGCGTTGATCGAGGACTGCCTGAGCATCTTCCGCGCCAAGGCCGAACAGCAGAATGTCGAGCTGATCAGCTTCATCCAGCCGCAGGTGCCGCGCGTGATCAGCGGCGACCCGACGCGATTGCGCCAGGCACTGCTGAGCCTTTTGGAAAACGCCCTGAAAAAAACCGACGAGGGCGAGGTATTGATCGTCGTCGCCCTCGACGAACGCAGCAACCAGCCGCGCCTGCGCATTGCGGTGCAGGACAGCGGCTCGCCGATGGATGCCGAAGAACGGGATACGCTGATGCATGCAGAACTGCACAGCAAGAATTTCCTCTCGGCCACGCGCCTGGGCGGCAACCTGGGCCTGGTCATCGCTCGCCAGTTGATCATCCTGATGCACGGCGAGTTCGGCATCAAAAGCGGCAGCAGCCAGGGCAGTACCTTGTGGCTGACCTTGCCCCTGGATCCCGATCGCCTCGAACATCCGACTTCCGACCTCGATGGCCCGCTGCAAGGGGCACGGGTGTTGATCGTCGACGACAACGACACCTGCCGCAAAGTACTGGTGCAGCAGTGCAGCGCCTGGGGCCTGAACGTCAGCGCGGTGCCGTCCGGCAAGGAAGCCCTGGCACTGCTGCGCACCAAGGCGCACCTGCGCGACTATTTCGATGTGGTCCTGCTGGACCAGAACATGCCCGGCATGACCGGCATGCAACTGGCGGCCAAGATCAAGGAAGACCCGAGCCTGAACCACGACATCCTGTTGATCATGCTCACCGGCATCAGCAACGCGCCGAGCAAGATCGTGGCGCGCAACAGCGGCGTCAAGCGCATCCTCGCCAAGCCGGTGGCCGGCTATACCCTCAAGACGACCCTGGCGGACGAGTTGAACCAGCGCAACCGGGGCCAGGCCACGACCGTGCAGGCCAATGCCGGTCCGCCCACCCCGGTCAAGGTTCCGAGCGATTTCCGCATTCTCGTGGCCGAGGACAACAGCATTTCCACCAAGGTCATCCGGGGCATGCTCGGCAAGCTCAACCTGCAACCGGACACCGCCAGCAACGGCGAGGAAGCCCTCAAGGCCATGAAGGAGCAGCGCTACGACCTGGTCTTGATGGACTGCGAAATGCCGATCCTCGATGGCTTTTCCGCCACCCAGCAACTTCGCGCCTGGGAAGTCGGCAACCAACGGACCCGTACTCCGGTGGTGGCGCTCACCGCGCACATCCTCGCCGAGCACAAGGAGCGCGCCCGTCAGGCCGGGATGGATGGGCACATGGCCAAGCCGGTGGAGTTGTCACAGTTGCGCGAGCTGATCGAACACTGGGTGGCCCAGCGCGATCAGCAGAACCGTACCGCGCAAACCTCCTGAGCCGACAGGCGGTAAATCGCCTGTTAGACTTCCGTCGTCTTCCTCCGCCTTGAGCCTCGATCATGCTTCATGTGCTGTTCAGCGTTTACCTGAAGATGCTGGTGCTCTACAGCCCCTTCTTCGTGCTTTCGTGTTTTATCGGCCTGACGCGTGGCTATTCGCGTAAAGAACAACGGCGCCTGGCCTGGAAGGTCGCAACCGCGACGCTGGTGTCCAGCGTGTTGCTGTATTTGTTCGGGCGAGTGATTTTCAGCGTGTTCGGCATCACTGTGGATGCGTTCCGCATCGGCGCCGGCAGCGTATTGTTCATCTCGGCGCTGGGCATGGCCCAAGGCAAGTCGGCGGTACAGACTGACAATGTCCAGCAGGACGTCACCATCGTCCCGCTGACCATTCCATTGACCGTTGGCCCTGGCACCATCGGCGCCCTGCTGGTGATGGGCGTGAGCCAGCCGCACTGGGACGACAAACTCATGGCCATCATCAGCATCGCCCTGGCCAGCTTCACCGTCGGGGTGGTGCTCTACCTGTCCAGCCGCATCGAGCGGATTCTTGGCGACCAGGGCTTGCAGATCGTCAGCCGCCTGATGGGGCTGTTTGTGTGCGCGCTGGCGGCGCAGATTATTTTCACCGGAGTGAAAGGCTACCTGGTGCCGTAGCCCTGGCAGCGCCTGGGGTCAGGCGCGCTTGCGGCGGGCGAACCTTCGGCTCAGGACTTCCCGGCGATGCACGCCCAGATACTCTTCGATGTCCTGGCGGAACTCTTCGTAACGAACCGGGTTGAAGGTCACGAATGATTTGCCGCGGAAAATCTCTCGCGCTGAAGACTGCCAGTTCACGAAAAGAACCCCACCGTTACTCGAGGCGCCGGTCTGTTTTATCGAAGTGGACGAGGCGATCAGGATGCCGTTGGCCAATTGTTCGCACGGGATGACCGATAGGCGTGCACCGTCAGCCGTCTTGACCTGATTGTTGAACAGACTGATGGTCTGCTCATCGCGCTTCAAGCCATCGATCGTGGTGTTCACCACCGCCCCCAGTACCGTCGCGGCCGGCACGCTGGCCTTCACACCCTCGATGATCCCCTTGACGATATCGCTGATGACAAAATCCATGTCCACCCGCCGGGTACTTTCGGAATAACGGGTATAGCCGTCATCGGCGACAAAGCAGCCCAGGTCATGCAGGCACTGGATGAACGCGTCGTACCACGCCCGGGTATTCTTGCCGCCGGGCACTTCGAAATTGGCTTCCATAATGGCCATGGTCATCAGGTTTTCCATGATCGCCATGTTATTGAGCGACATGTTGTTGCCATAGCCAACAAGCGCATCGCCTAGCATAAGCGCGTCCATGTCCTTGGTCGGGCTGTCAGGCTGATCCAGCGACCGGCGTACACGCCGCCCCGTAACGGCCAGCGTCCTGCGCCGGTTTATACGGGCCTGAATCAACTCAACACTTTGCGCCACACTGATCGAACTTTCGAACTGTTCCATAATCGTCTTCCTTGTTGTGAGTTAACGTTCGCTCCTGCGAACCAGCCTCAATCTAATTCACACTTCCCAAAAACAACAACACCAACTAATTGCAACATATGTAGCCCACAACGCCTGCCACAACTTCAACATCCGGACTTATATTCACGCCCATCCGCACGAGAAGAGCATTCATTATGACCTGTCCAGAAAGTGCGACAGCACACTCAACTTAGCGGAAAGCTTTCATGAATAATGGACTATTAACCGGGCTGGTCACCGGCCCCAATCTGTTCTCGTATATCGGCGCACCGTCCCTGCCCGACCACAACGACATCGCCGATTGCAATAACGTCGCCACCCGATCAGCCGATCTCGGCCATCATCGCTACGCAGATCCCAAGGGCTGGTTCGAAGAATATGCCCGCACCTTGGACTTCCTCGGTTGGTCGCTGTATGGCGACTCCATCCACACACGGACACAACATATTGTCTCGGGCTCCGTGGCTGATTTCCTTGTGGAGAGCGCCTACGCGATGAAGGATGCACGGCAGGCAAACGCGATGATCGATACCCTCGACACATTGAAGACCGATCACCCGGCCCTACTCTCCTTTGACAACGAAACCCAGGAAGGCGAGACGTTCCAAGTTGTCCCGGCCCGATACGACGCACAAGGCAACCTGCATATTGCCCTGTTCAAACTTGAACTGAGTGTTGAAGTAAAAAGACGCAGCTTCCTGTTCTGGAATTGGGAAAAACGCTCGGCCAGGATTATCCAGCGCAGGGCTTTTTTGAAGCTGGACAGACGGGAACTCAACAGCAAAAGAGCGCTTGTCGACAGGTTAGTGAATGAACACTTGATGAGACGATTCAACTTAAGAAAATGATCGTCCAGCGGGTTGCGGGTGATAACACCTGCAACCCTCCTTTATTCAAAGCCCACGCGTAGATGGACTGCCTGGGATCAATCCACCGAGTTGGTTTCCACCTCGGGGGACACCTCCAACAACGCTTGCAGCGTGACGCCGTTCGAGACGTCCTGCAGGGCGCTCAACCGCTCCACTAACGTTGAAACGGCATAATGTCGATGCTCACCGAAACTGAGCAGCACATCGCCACGCAAGGTGACGTCCGCCGCATACACTTGGCGAAGAATCAGACTATGTCCGCTGTTGGGATCAAGGATAACCAGGTGCTCCTGGACCCTGCTGAGCAATAACTCATCAGGCTCATCCAGCTCCCAGACCAACTTGCCGGGAACAGTCACCGGGCCGCCCAGCGGAGGCCGGCAGTCGAGGACGACCGACTTGATTCTCAACCAGGCCGTCCTGGACAGTCGGTAACTCACCGCGCCCTGGCCCATGCGCAGGACCAAGACCCCGACGTCATCCGGCATCAACGCCACGAGATCATCGACCTTCGATTCCTGGCTCTCGACCACCAGCACTTCGCCGTCACGCTGGACATAACTCAGCGGCCCGCCCAGGCCCGTATCTGGCAGGGCAAGCAGCCTTCCATTGCTGCTTTCATGAAGCAGTACATTGGTCTGCCGCTGGGTCCCCAATACATCGAACGATTCCGGGATGGCGGCCTTGGGAACCCGGATCACCCGTTCCGTCCCGGTCACGAACCACTTCAGGCTACCGGACTCCTCCACCGACAACAGCGGACTATGGGGCACCCGGGCGACCAACTGCCTGAGGCCGTCGATCTCCCGCCCCCCTTGAGTGGCGACCCACTCCCGAGTGACACCGGTGATCCGTGCCGGCTCCCCATCGCGCAACACGACCACCACGCCGTCGAGTGTCACGCCGCGCAAGCCAGCCCCCTCGACCGTCAGTTCGCCAAACTGCCAGGGCGCCCATTCACGTTGCGGTTGGGGTAGCGCTTCCGATTGCAGCAATTGCGAACCCTCGCCGAAGGCAGCGTCGAGTGCCTGCGGATCGATAAACCCCTGGCGATAGATTTCGCCACTCGCCACGTCGAACAACCAGGCCGCCTCGCTATCCGGGGTGGCCCCCAGTAGCCGCAGCTCCGTTGCGCTACCTAAGTCAGCCAGCAGCAACCGGTTGCCGACGTACCAGGCGCACAACCGCTCGTCACCGCTAACGTTGGTCAAACCGATGAGGACAAGACTTTTACTCCCGTGCCGCTGGGCCAACGTGTCCAGTTCCGACCACCACTGTGCCCGGCCCTTGAACCACTGTTCCCTAACGCCAGCCAGCGCCAGGTCACCTTGGCCACTCAGGTTGTAGAACACGCCTCCCGAGGTCAGCGCCACGTAGCCACCGTCAACGGCGATGACATTTTCCAGGCTAGGGGTGTTGGTCCACCTGTTGGACCAATGCCCCTTGCCCTCCACCAGAGTACGCCGCCTGCTGCACAGTTCCTGTTTGAGCCTGTCGTAGATGACAAACACATCGCTATCATCCGGTGGTGCAAGCAGCGTCAGATCGGTCATGTTCTTGATCGAGTCGGGCCATCCACGCGGCTGGTTTCGCCTCGGCGCGGGACGGATGATCAAGCGGTCACTGCGGCGAACCCAGGCCATGTCCCGCCATTGCGCGTCGGACTTCCAACAGATCGAAACGAAGGGCGCCGGCTGCCAATTGACGGTGACAAAAGTGTCCTCCGGGTTGGTATTCGGCGTCAGGGGCAGGCTGTCGCCCAGCACCTGCGACCAGTCGGCCAGCGTCTCGCTGGCGCTCAAGGCCGGTTCCATTGCCAGATCCAGCTCTCGCGTGTTTGAACTGAGCAGCAGCTGCCCATCATGGATCACATACCTCAGCACATCGACGGTCTGGTCCGCGCGGGTGACTTGCTGGACGACATGAATCACTCCTTGGGCGTCCGCCTCGATGCTCTTGATGGTGCTTACCAGGTTGCTGGTGCTGCGCAACCAATACCGATGGCTCAATAACCCGGTGAGCGCATCGACTTGCCAGATGATCAGGGTCTGCGGATTGTAGAAATAGCAGGCACTGCCCACCACCGCCCCCAACAGCGCCTCACCGGCACCCGGCAGATCATCGCGGATATAAAGGAAACGGTCCTCCTTCGCGTCATACCAGGCGGTGATCCGGCGGGGCTCGTCCGGGTCCTCAAACGGAATGAGGTGGTGGCTAATCGGTGTGTACGCCATCGCTAGACGGTGGTCTCGAGCCAGGGCCTTGAAATGATCCTGCAACGTTTGCTGATCCATGTCGGGCGGTGCGTCCAGTTCCAAAAGCACCAGCGTGCGATTGGCCAAATCAACCTTGAATATTTGATTGTCGGCGAGCCGCAGTGAAATTTCATGGCGCCACCCTCCAACGATCGTCACCTGAACGTCGTCGATGAAAAACTTATCGTAACTCTCAATCCTTATCTCTTGCTCCGAGGCCCAGGAGGCGTCCATAAACCAAGTGGACACCTGCAGGCTCGTCGATTCCAGGCTCAGTCTCACGCCGGGGTGAATGACCAATGCGCATCGTTTGCCGGCCCCCTGGATTTTATAAGCGATCATGTTGTGCCAAATCGGCGGAATAAGAGGCACCACCAGTGAACGGTCAGCACTGTCGAGCACCACGTCGATCACCGTTTGCCGATAATCGGGAACCATGCGACGGACGATGTACTCGCTGGGAAACGAATAAAAGGAAAACTGAAATTGCCAGCTGCCGTCCGCTTTCCTTTTCTCCAGGCGTCGCGCCGTGTCGAACCCGGTGTCATGACGCGATGTCGCGAATGGCAGGGCGATGTACTCATAGCGGTAACAGGTTTGCGGTGTGCAGGGCAGTACGATGACTTGGCCGGCAGGTGGCTTGAATGCAACTTGACCCGGCAGACCTAGATCTCGACGAATGTTAATGGCCCGATCGTAATCGAGCTCTATCGTTGGCACCCCAAAATGATCGCGTTGTGGATAGAGCTTGGGGCTGTCCAACATCAATGCGCCCCGAGTCAGATCTAGCGTCTGGACGATCAACGAGGAGCGCGGCAGCCATGCACCCTGCCTGGCATCAAACCGGTACGCCTGCAGATGAGCCTTGGCGATATCATCGAATAACAACCCGACCTCTTTGGCTTCTTCGGCGACGATAGCAAAACCCTGGGCCAGCGCCCCCACCCCCACCGCCAACCCACCCAGGATCACAGCGGCGCCACCAAGCACCGCGCCAGCGGTCGTGGCACCAACGGCGTATGCGCCCACCGACAACACCAGGCTGGCCGAATCGAAAGCCAATTGGGTGCCGAACTGAGCGCGTTCAACATCGTTGTAGGCCGTCGACAATTGGTAGATGTCGAACCCGACATTGGCCAACTGCAACAATCCCCCGGTCGCTTCGCTCACGCTAGAGCCGACCGCTGCCTTGACCACTGGCGCGACGGTACGGGCAATCAGTTTCTCTTCGGCCAGCGCCTGCCTAACCAGGCCGACTAGGCCCGCGATATCCACCACGTTGCCATGCGCCAACTGCGCGTAGTTGACATAGGCGTGCAAGCGGACCGCCAGGGTCAGGGGCCGACCAGACCCCTCTTGGCTTCGCAACGCGTTCATCAGCGCCTGTATGGCGAAACCGGCGTTCAGCGTGTGGACACTCCCCACCTCGGTGGGATCGCTTGGCACGAAGGGTTTGTTGGCCAATGCCGAAAACTGTTCCGAGAGGTAGCTTTTTATCCGCAGGAGCCGATGGTCATCCGTGACGACCCGGACCAGTTGCTCAGGATTGACCGGATCGATCAGGCTCACCCGGTACGCCCCATCCGGCGTGACCTCCAGCGTGTCGAACAACGGCACAAGATGAGCCGCCAGTTGGTTTTCCTGCTGGAGCCGGCTCGTCGCTTGTTCGATCTGCCGGCTCCACCAATGTCCATCCAGGGCCAGTAGACAGCTGCCCAGCCGAGGATTGTTCTGCAACGACTGCCCACGGGCGCTGGCCAACCGCTGCCTCATAGGGCGTTGCGACTGCCCAGGCAAGGCGCCGGGTTGCAGCAGATGCTCCACCGTGAACCCATCGGACAGCTGCAAGGCCGAGACCTTTTCATTTTGCAGGTCGATCAGATCGAATTCCGGTCGGTTTTCAGAACCATAGGCGGCGTAATAGCGGGCCATGCCCTCTTTCTGGAAAAAATGCTCCAAGCCACGCAGGAATGCCTCCGGGCCCTCGAACTTGCACAGGCCAAAATTGGGGTCGAAAAAATGATAGAGGGAGCGTTCTGCGCTGACGGTCTTGGCCACCAGCATTGAATGGTTGTCCGAGTTGAGCAATAGCGTACGGGGGCCAATGTGCTTCTCGAGCGCGGCAGTGACCCGATCAAGGTTCGCCTGTCCAAGCGACGTACCGACGTCACTCATCGGTACGTCCCGCAGGGCTTCCAGCGCGTGGAGGAAGCCTTGGGAATCGTCTTGCTCCGGTTCGAGCACAGCCAGGAAGAAACGCTCGCGTAAAAGTCCGGAGGCGCTATCACCTTGGGCCAGCGCCGCGCTCATCACCAGCGCCAACGGATAGCAGCGCCCCCCAATCGCCTCGCCATCGCGATTGAGCAACAAATCCTGAGGAACCATTTGAACGCCGTTGTGCCCGAATCCGTCAAGCAACTGCCCTGACCGCTCAATAACCTCGATACGATGCTCAAGGGCGGCCACTTTCTGGATTCGCGCCACCTGACGTCCCCACTGGAACAAGGTCCGTGCCTCCTTCAAGGCGGTTTTTTTCAGTTCCAGTGCGCTGTCGGACGGCATCGACGCGTAAGCCGGATCGCCTCCCAGGCCGCTCATGAATCGTGCGGCCTTGCGCTTGTACAGCTGCCGCTCGATGGCCGCATAACGTCCGGAAACGCCCTGTTCGGCTACGCCGTTGGCCAGGTTTTCCAGCTCGCTGGTGGCTGCATTGAAATGCGGGTTATCCAGGGAGTCCATCCCCAGTAGCAGGCCCAGCGACAACCGCTGCAAAGGACTCGCTTCAATGAAGCGGCGGGCGCCACTGGCGATGTCACTCAGCACTTCATCAATTCCCTGGTCGCGGATTTTTTCATCGCTCAGGAAGACCGGAACAAGCGCGTCAGGTGACTGGCTCTTGATGAGCTGGCGATCATCGAAACTCAGCGGCAGTGGCTTATCAAAACGGATTTCACCGTCATGCCCCTGGCGCATCGCTTCGATGAATGGCTCGCCGAGCCCCTCGGCCAAGCGTTCCAGCACGTCGGTCAGCAGCACCGCCCGCCCTTCGATCAGCGGCCAGCCCTGCTGGAACTCGACCGTAGACTGCTTGAGCAAGTGCGCGATATCGCCGCTGTAGCGCGCCTTATACTGACCCTCACGCCAACGCGCGCGCTCCTCGCGGACCCATTTCTCGGCATCGTTGCCGTTGGCCTTCCAGGAGTGATCCTGCTCCTCTTCGGTAGCACCGTTAACCGTCCGGTTGGGTGCAATGGCCGCCTCCTTGCGCAAGGTTGCGGCCGCCTCAGCGCTCAAGTGCGCCTTCGCGTAGTCGACCATGCCGTCGCGCATGGCTCCAGGGCCCGTCAGATGAATGGTGCCCTCACTCTCGAGCCGAATACCGTCGCCAAAATGAGTCGCTACGGCCGTTACCAGGGCAATCGCGGCGGGCACTTGCTCCATCGGCAGTTCGCTCAGCGGCCCATAGGTTTTTTCGAATACCTCCTCCGCCACATCCAACATGGCAGCCACATCGCTCGATGAAACACCACGCTGGGCCGCCAACCGCATCGAGGCATCGATCAGTTCGTAATTGGACCGAAAGCGATCGATCACCGTTTGGAGTATCTCGGCGCCTGGATGAGCCATCAAAAACGCGTTGGATAACGCCTGTTCCATGGCGAGAGCCCGAAGCGCAAAGGGCCGGGCAAGCCGTTGCTCCGGTGCCTCGAAGACCTCGCCCAGACGCGGCCGGCTCTTCGCGAAAGTTTCCAATGCTGGAAAATACTCAGTTGGAATCCCCCCGTAATAATGGGAGGAGGCCTGGCGACCAGGCATCCACTCGGGATTGTTGTTCAGCAACAGTTGCAGGAGTCCCAGGCGGGCCTCACGGTCAAAACCACTGATATCAACGGTGCCCAGCGTGTTCGACAATGGCGGAAGGTGGTCGATATCGGTATGACTGCCGCCTTCGGCAAACAGGACTTCGGCGCGCACGACATCAGACGCTGCCGCCATGTTTCCACTCAACCGCATTTCCCTTTCATAGATATCTTGTAACTGTAAAGAAATGGCGCCGGCAGCCAAGTCGCGCAACTCGAAGTCGCTCATGTCCAATACACTGCGACGATTGCGTTCCAATTGTTCTCGCAGCTCTACCGCATCCTGGCCGTAGGCGCGCACCAGTAAATCTATCCGGGCCTCATCGGCGGACTCACCACTAGCTACGGCTTTATTAATATGCGCATACATTTGTTGTTTCAAAACAACGGCGCGCCTTTCGTACGCGGCACCCAATTCAGTTTCGGAAATAGTGTCTTCAACTCCTTGCAGGAATACATCCGCCTTGGCCGATTCGACAATAAGTTTATTGGTTTGCCAAGCCAGGAGCGCATCACTGTCGTACCACAAGTTCAAGGTATAACCCTGCGGAGCCAAGACCTGTTTCCACACATTGAGGTAGTCGCGTTGAATACCACCGAGCCCACCACCCAGCCACGTAAAGTTCAATGTCCTGGGAACCTCCGTGGCAACCTGCTTCATCTGCTCGGCACTGAATTGAAGGCGCGCTTCATGACTTTCGATCCTGCTATATATCTGCGGCAGGTCCGGTCCGGTGCCAATAGGGCCTGAAGTGCGCACATCCAGGCTGCGCCGTGTCCGACGGTTGCCGAGGAACCCGGCCAACGTCTGTTTCAAGAGCCCTAATGGCTCGAGCAACCTCCGGGATTCCGGCATACCGACACAGGCGAAGTAGTAGCGGATGACCGCATCGTATTGCTCACTGTTTTTGTACGGCAACAACACCCGCTCAAGATCTGATAATTTGAAAAGACTGATGAACTTGACCAAACCGTCACTGTTTAAGCTTTCTGCTTCCTGCATAAAAGACACTCCTTATTTACTTAACTCATAAACAGACCAAAACAAACATAAAAATATATGCCGCAACAGGCCGTGCTAAAAGACAGGCAAACTACCGCTTAAAATCCAACCGTTCAAACAGGAAGGCTTTCAATGCATTTCAAAGAGCGACCCAGACTAAGAATTTCACGCTTCTTTTTATTCGGGAACAAATAAAGCGAACGAATCGAAAACGCGGTCCTGAAGTTCATATTTATCCCGTGGCGAGGGAGCTTGCTCCCGCTGGGCTGCAAGGCAGCCCCAAAAGCAGCGACTCGATCAATCTGATACACCGAGGTGTCAGGTGAGGGGCTGCTGCGCAGCCCAGCGGGAGCAAGCTCCCTCGCCACAAGTGAACAGTGCGGTTCAGGAGGCAGGCTTGTGCCCATACCAACGAGGCGTGTAGACCCAGTTTCCGCCGGACGCACGCGGGAATAGGCAGGTCGTGGAAGAACCGATCAGCACCATGGTGCGCATGTCCACCTGATCCGGGGTCAACGCCCCCAGCGTCGTGACGCGCAGTGTCTGGCCCGGACGACCGATATCGCGGCCTAACACCACCGGCGTCTGTGCCGTACGATGGTGCGCGACGATCTCCAGCGCCCGCCCCAGTTGCCACGGGCGGGAACGGGAAATCGGGTTGTAGAACGCCAGGGCCAAGTCCGCCTCGGCGGCCAGGTCCAGGCGTTTTTCGATGATCGACCACGGCTTGAGGTTGTCCGAGAGCGACATTACGCAAAAGTCATGGCCCAGTGGCGCCCCGGCCTGGGCGGCCGTGGCCAGGGAGGCGGAGACCCCAGGAAGGATCTGCAGATCGACGGTGTGCCAATGGGCATCCGTCGACTCATGCAATGCTTCGAGCACCGCGGCGGCCATGGCGAACACGCCGGGATCACCGGATGACACCACCACCACGGAGCGGCCCTGGGCCGCCAGTTCGAAGGCGTGGCGGGCGCGCTGCATTTCTTCGCGGTTGTCGGTGCAGTGCTGCACCTGATCGGCCCGGAATGGCCCGGCCATGCGCACGTAGGTTTCGTAACCCAGCACGTCGGTGGCGCGGTCGAGTTCGGCGCGCACCGCCGGCACCATCAGCTCGGCAGCACCCGGGCCAAGGCCGATCACCGCCAGGCGTCCGCGCGGACGGCCGATTTGCTGGGAGTCGAGAGGCAGCTCAGTCACAGCGATGGCATGCTCGCCCACCGTGCGAATTGACGCGGGTTGGCCGAGGGTTTCGTTCAGCCATTGGGCGACATCACCACTGGCCGGCACGAAACGCAGTGGCACGTTCAAGGCCGACGCGGTCTCATGCAGTTCTGGCCGGGCCATGTCGCTGTCCGCCGCCAACAGGCACGCCAGCGATTGCACGGCGAGGCCGGCTTCACGCAAGCTCTCGCTAATGGCTGGCAACGCCCCTGCGCTGATCGCCACGACGACATTGCGCGGATAAATACGCAGCTCATCCACCGCAGGCGTGCCCGCCGCGCTGTCGATGCGGATCGCCAATCGTGCCTGTCCATCCTCGGGCAACTGCGCCTGGTCCAGCCACGGCGCAGCACCTTCAATACGCACCGTTTCACCGGCCAGCAGATCGGACACGAAGCGCTTGCCCTGCTCCAGGTCGCCGAGGCGGTAGCCGCTCGGCGGATTGAGCAGGCACGTGCCGAAACGCAATTCGCCGCTGGTGGTGATCGCCGGCGCGACTTGCAGCGTTTGCGCAATGTCGCGGGCCATGACATTGACCCCGCCGAGGCCGCCCAGCAGCGGCACCACGGCGCTGCCATCTTCGGCCACTGCCAGCACGGGCGGCTCGACGCCTTTTTCCAGCAGCAGCGGCGCCAGGGTGCGGATGACGATGCCGGCCGCGCACAGGGCGATGATCGGCGTGTCGTGCTGATAGAGCTCGCGCAACGTGGCGCCGAACTCCAGGTATTGACGATCCGCACCCTCGACCCGACCGGCCAGGCCGTGGATCAAGGCGTCCGGGTAGCGCTGCTGGATCCGCCGGGCTGTCGCGAGGCTGCCCGGACCGAGGATGACGATTGCCGGAGGGTTGGACGTCATCCCTGCCACCGTTCGCCCGGCACGATGATCAACGAGAAGTACGGCGAGGACATCGGCTCGACTTCATCCAACGGCACGATCTTCTGGTTGGCCATGGTCGCCCGTTCGACGTACAGCGCCCGCCCGTCCAGGCCCAGTTCCTGGAGCACCTGGCGAACCTTGGGAAAGTTGCGCCCCAACTTCATGATCACCGCCGCATCGGCATCGGCCAGGCGACGCTTGAGGTCCTCAAAAGGCAGCACGCCAGAGAGCACCGACAGGCTCTGGTTGCGATAGACCAGCGGCGCACCGAGCACCGAGGCACCACCAAGCATCGAGCACACGCCAGGAATGACCTCGGCGTCATAACGCTCGGCCAGGCGATCATGCAGGTACATGTAGGAGCCGTAGAAGAACGGGTCGCCTTCGCAGATCACCGCCACGTCACGACCGGCATCCAGGTGCACGGCCAGGTGTTCGGCGGCGGTGTCGTAGAAATCGGCAATCACCTGCTCGTAGGACAGCGGCGCCGGCAATGCTTCGGTGGTGACCGGGTAGACCAGCGGCAGCAAGGTCTGGGCTTCTTGCAGATGGGCTTCAATGATGCCGAAGGCATTGCCCTTCTTGCCCTTGGCGACAAAGTACGCCACCACGGGCGACTCACGCAGCAGGCGCAGGGCCTTCACCGTAATCAATTCCGGGTCACCGGGGCCTACGCCAAGGCCGATCAGACGTCCAGGCTGCTGCATCATTCAATCTCCGTAGCGAGGGCGTTGACGGCGGCGGCGGCCATGGCACTGCCGCCAAGCCGACCTTGCATGATCACGAACGGAACGCCACGGCTATTGGCCGCGAGCATCGCCTTGGATTCGGCGGCACCGACGAAGCCCACCGGGAAGCCGAGGATCAGCGCCGGTTTTGGCGCGCCGGCGTCGAGCATTTCCAGCAGGTAGAACAGCGCGGTCGGCGCGTTGCCGATCACCACGACGCTGCCTTCCAGGTGCGGACGCCACAGCTCCAGGGCCGCCGCCGAACGGGTGTTGCCCAGCTTCTGGGCCAACGCCGGCACGCCCTCGTCACGTAAGGTGCAGATCACCGGGTTGTTGGCTGGCAGGCGAGCCCGGGTGACGCCTTCGGAGACCATCCGCGCATCACAGAGGATCGGTGCACCAGCGGCCAGCGCCTGACGCCCGGCTGTGCCCGCGCCTTCGGAAAACTGCAAGCCGTCGATGGCCTCGACCATGCCGCAGGCGTGGATTACCCGCACCGCAAGCTTCTCAAGGTCAGCCGGAATGCGCGCCAGGTTGGCCTCGGCGCGGATGATCGCAAAAGAGTTGCGATAGATCTCCTGACCGTCGCGGATGTAATCAAGCATCAAGGGGGCTCCGGGGGCGCGCGTCGAGCCAGTGGCCGAGCACTTCAATAGTCAGATTGTGCGCCTGCAACGCGCCGAAACCCGGCAGCGTCGCATCGCGAAAATACAGGTCGTAACGACCGGGGGCCACCGCCAGCAAAGTGGCAGGCGCGATATGGGCTGCCGCACAGGAACGCGGACAACCGGACAGATGGATCTTCAAGATTCGGCCCTGGCGTTGCAGCAGCTCGGCCAGTTGCCGGGCATCGGCCTTGGTATTGGCCAAGGCTTTGCCGCAGCCACTGGAGCCGGTGCAGGCGATGAGTTGCGCCAGGGGTTGATCAACCGAGCACAACAGGCCCAATTCCTCGAGGCGCGCCAACACTTGGTCCGCATCCTCGCGGCGCACGTTGGGCAGCAGCAGGCTTTGCCAAGGGGTGAAGCGAAGGCTGGCGTCACCCTGCTCCCGCGCCAATCGTGCCGCGCCGCGCAGCATGACGGCGTCGAGCCGGCCAAGAGGCGCCGCCGCGCCCACGTAGACCCGGTCGTCGCGCTGAGGATGGGCGCCGAGGTGCAGCCCGTCGATGGAGGCGTCCCGCTGCCAACCCGTGCACGATTGCAGCGGCACCCGACGGGCCAACTGGGCGATGAAGTCGTCCAGGGGCACTTCACTCAGCAAATGGCGCATGCGTGTCTGGTCCGGGCGAGCCCGCTCGAGAAACTGCTCCAGCACCGCCACCACCAACGCATGCCCCTGGGCCAACGGGACCCTGCCCGCCGGTTCATCCAGCGGCGATCCGGCCAAGCCGAAGGCCAGCCAGGGCTCGCCATCGCACACAAGGGCCGAGAGCCAAAGGTCGTGATGATGTTCGAGCATCGCCATGGCTTCGCCGCCATCCAATTGCACGGCGAACTTGGCCGACAGCTCATGGAAGCGTTCATGGGTTTGCAAGGTAACGAGGATCCGCGCGGCCAGCGGGCGAGTATCGACCAGCATCTGCCGGTCGATCCCGGCCGAGGGGCTGAGCATCAGGTTGCGCACGTCATCGCCGGCCGGCGTTCGCGGGCCGAGTCCGGCGGCCAGCAGTTGCTCGATCAACGCGCCGTGCCGCGGACCGATCCCGCGGATTTGCAGGTTGCCGCGATTGGTCGCCTCGATCACGCCTCCGGCAAATCCCTCGGCCGCCGCAGCCACCGCATCGGCCTGATCCGCCCGGATGGAACCGCCATCGAGCTTGATCCGGCAGATCCCACCGTCCAACGCCTGGACGACACGCAACAAACCCGGACAACCCGAGGGGCGTATGACGTTGGTTGATGGACGTTCGTTCAAGGGATAACCGGTAGATAAGCACGCCGCAAAGGCGAAGGAGCGCCATTATGCCTGCTTTGCCGGGGGTCATGAAAAGCTTGCCGGTCGGATTAATAGGGCCAAGCACAAAGTTTGTGCACAACCCAATTCAAACTGTGGGAGCGGGCTTGCTCGCGAAAGCGGTCAGTCTGAGACGGCGATGTTGAATGAATCGACGCCTTCGCGAGCAAGCCCGCTCCCACATTTTGATCGAGTTGCCCGCAAATTCTGCGCTCAACACAAATCCACGGTGGGAGCGAGCCTGCTCGCGATAGCGGCCTGCCCGTGCCGATGCTACCGCGCCAGGCGCCTGATCCGCCTGGGCGCGGTATGATGGCGGCCCGGTTCGCGGGTGACGCAGCCCCGCCGAGCAAACACATTTTTTAGAGGAACACAGATGACACCCTGGCTGACCGTAGTGGGCATCGGTGAAGAAGGCTTCAAGGGCCTGGGCAAGGTTGCTCGCCGTGCGCTGCTGGGGGCCACGCGGATCGTTGGGGCGCAGCGCCAGCTGGATCTGCTACCCGTGTGCATCCGCGGCGAACGGGAACTGTGGCCCAGCCCGTTTTCCCTGGAGCCGCTGCTGGCCCGCCGAGGCGAGCCGGTGTGCGTGCTGGCCAGCGGCGACCCGATGTTCTACGGCGTGGGGGCGAGCCTGGCGAAGCAGGTGCCTGGCGAGCAGATGTTGGTCGTCCCGGCATCGTCGTCCTGTTCGCTGGCGGCGGCGCGCATGGGATGGCCGTTGCAGGAAGTGGTCACGCTGTCGCTGGTGGCGCGGCCCTTGGCGGCGCTCAATGTGCATTTATCCACCGGCGTCAGACTGTTGCTGCTGAGCAATGACCGCCACTCTCCTGCCGCCGTGGCGCAGTTATTGTGCGAGCGCGGATTCGGCCCCAGCCCCATGACCGTCCTGGAACACCTCGGCGGCCCGGCAGAACGACGGATCGACGGCACTGCGGCGCAATGGTCCGATCCCGACGGCGCCGACCTGAACCTGATCGCCGTGGAATGCCGGGCCGAACCGTCCGCGTTGCGTCTGTCACGCCTGGCCGGCCTGCCGGACAGCGCGTTCGAACATGACGGCCAACTGACCAAACGCGACGTGCGCGCCGTCACCCTGGCGCGCCTTGCGCCCACTCCGGGCGAGTTGCTTTGGGATGTTGGCGCCGGCAGCGGCTCCATCGGCATCGAATGGATGCGCGCCCACCCCAGTTGCCGAGCCCTGGCCATCGAAGCCGACGAAGGCCGCCAAGGCTTGATCGAACGCAACCGCGATACCCTCGGCGTGCCCGGCTTGCAGTTGGTTCGCGGCAGAGCCCCACAGGCGTTGGAAAACCTGGAGCGTCCGGACGCGGTGTTCATCGGCGGCGGCGTCACCCGCGAAGGCGTGCTCGACGCTTGCTGGGCCCACCTCAAGCCTGGCGGCCGGCTCGTCGCCAACGCCGTGACCCTGCAAAGCGAGATGACGCTCATGGACTGGCGCGAACGTCATGGCGGCGAACTGACCCGGATCCACATCGCCCAGGCCCAGCCATTGGGTGAGTTCGACACCTGGCGCCAGGCCTTGCCGATCACCTTGCTGGACCTGACGAAACCTCTCGATGCGTGACGAAACCGCCGAACAACCCGCCCCCCTGCGCAGCGGCCTGACCACCGGCAGCTGCGCCACCGCCACCAGCCTGGCGGCGGCACGCTTGCTGCTCGCGGGCACTCATGCCGACGCCGTGGAGATCGTCCTGCCCAAGGGCAAGCAGGTGCAGATGCGCCTGGAGTTCTGCCGGCTGACCGAGCAAGGCGCCGAGGCCGGGACAATCAAGGACGCAGGCGATGACCCGGACGTGACCCACGGTGCGTTGCTGTTTTCCCAAGTGCGCTTGATCGCCGAACCCGGGGTGCGCTTCCTCGCCGGTCGCGGCGTAGGCACCGTGACACGGCCGGGGCTGGTGCTCGCCGTCGGTGAGCCGGCGATCAACCCGGTGCCGCGCAAGATGATCGGCGATCACTTGGGCCGGCTGGCCGAGGACAACGGTTATGCCGGCGGTTTCGAGGTCACGGTCAATGTCGAGGGCGGCGAAGCCTTGGCATTGAAAACCATGAATCCGCGGTTGGGCATCCTCGGCGGCCTGTCGATCCTTGGCACCAGTGGCATCGTCCGACCGTTTTCCTGTGCGGCCTACATCGCCTCGATCCACCAGGGCATCGACGTGGCGACAACCAACGGTTACCAGCACGTCGCCGCCTGCACCGGCAACGCCAGCGAAGACACCATGCGCCGGGTCTACAACCTGCCGGAAATCGCCCTGATCGAAATGGGCGATTTCGTCGGCGCCGTGCTCAAGCACGTGCGCAAGGTGCCGGTGGAAAAGCTCAGCCTGTGCGGCGGTTTTGGCAAGATCAGCAAACTCGCCGCCGGTCACATGGACCTGCACAGCCGCCATTCGAGCATCGACCTGCCACAACTGGCCGAATGGGCAGCCGCCATCGGTGCCGACGAAACCTTGCAGCAAGGCATCCGCGAGGCCAACACCAGCCAGCAGGCCCTGGCCATGGCCAGCGCCGCCGGCATCGCCCTCGGCGACGCGGTATGTGCCCATGCCCTGGCCTTCGCCCGTAGCGTCGTGCCGGCCCAGGTCCAGGTCGAAGTCTTCGCCATCGACCGCCAGGGCGGGATCGTCGGTCACGCCGGAAGCTTTCAATGAAACGCATTCTGCTGCTGGGCGGCGTCACCGAAGCCCTGGTCATCGCCCGCACCCTTGGCCCCCGGCACATCTACAGCTTGGCGGGCGTCGGTCGCGTGCCCACGGACCTGACCTGCCAGGTCCGCGTCGGCGGCTATGGAGGTGCCGCGGGCCTGGCGCAATTCATCCGCGACCAGGGCATCGACCTGCTGCTGGACGCCACCCACCCCTACGCTGCGCAAATCAGCCAGAACGCCGCCGACGCCGCCCGCGCCTGCGGCATTCCGTGCTGGGCCCTGCGCCGTCCGGCATGGCAACCCCAGGCTGGCGATGACTGGCGCGAAGTGGCCGACTGGGCCGAACTGATCCAGGCCCTGAAGCCCTTCCACCGCCCTCTATTCACCCTCGGCCGCGAACCCTTGCAACATCTGAACGAGATTCCCCCAGAGCAATTCTGGACCCTGCGCGCCCTCGATATTTATCCCGCCAATGAACGCTGCGAAGTCATCGGCGCCCGCGGACCATTCCACATCGAAGGCGAGCGCGAGCTGTTTGAACGGCGGCAGATCGATGTGCTGATCAGCAAGAACAGCGGCAGCACGGCCACCGAGCCGAAGCTGGAAGTGGCGCGGGAGCGGAGGGTGCCGGTGCTGGTGTTGAAGCGGCCGGTGTTGGCGGGGGTGGATCGGGAGTTTGAGAAGCTTGACGAAACACTTGAGGCGTTGGCGCTTCTGGCCTGATGAGACAAGATCACTGCCTTGCATGAACAGTAACCTATTTGTTACCTTCAGGGCCGCATGTGATCACACTCGAAGAATATCTACAGGACAACGATACAAGTCCATTCGAACGCTGGTATTCCAGTCTGGATGCCCGGGCGGCATACAAAGTATCTAACGCATTGATGCGATTGGAGATGGGCAACACCTCGAATATCAAATGGTTCGACGGGTTAGGTGCATACCGCATCAACTGGGGCCCAGGCTATCGCGTGTACCTGACCCAGGAAGGTAAACGCCTGATTATTTTATTTGGCGGTGGTGATAAATCCACTCAGAGAAAAGACACCAAGCAAGCGAAAAAATTAATTGCTGAATTCCGGGCCCGGAAGAAGACAGAAAGGAACATGAGGTAACGCAATGGCTCTTACTCGAAGCTATAAACATACGATTGCCGAACGCGCCAAGCGTGATCCCGAGTTCGCTCAGATTTTGCTGGATGAAGCGGCAACCTTATTCTTGAATGGCGAACCAGAGATGGCGAGGATGATTCTTCGCGATCTCGTGAACGCCACTGTTGGCTTCGAAGAACTGTCCAAGGAAACTTCCAAGCCGAGCAAGAGCTTGCATCGAATGCTCTCAGCCAAGGGCAATCCAAGCATGGACAACTTGGCGGCAATATTCGCGGTCATTCGCACCACGTTAGGCGTCGACATGCAGGTGCATGCTGTTCCTGCAAATTGAGGTACGCGGTAACAAGCGATTGACTGATCACTCCGTGGCGAGGGAGCTTGCTCCCGCTGGGCTGCGCAGCAGCCCCAAAAAAGTCGATCTGCATTCTGCCGACATACCTTAACTTGAAGATTCAGGGCCGCTTCACGCCCCAGCGGGAGCAAGCTCCCTCGCCACCCCGCATCCACTTACAAAACTGTTTGCTACTGTTAAGGCAAACCCTGCGACCCTACACCGCATACGCCTTTTTTACTTATCAACTCCGATCAGGCTAAATACCGCCACCTGATCGCCCAACCGAGCGGATTGCCCCATGTCCCGACAACGGCTTGCATTTGCCTGGATCGCCTGCTTCGCAGTGCTGTTCAACATGCTTGCCATGCCGCTTTCCAGCAACGCCGGCGCAATGGCCAAGGCGCAGGCCCAAGCGCCGTCGGAGCAGTTGTTGTGGGGCAGTTTCTGTTCGTCCAATGGCATGAAGATGGTGGCGATTCCCCTGGGCAAGTTCGAACAGGGCTCGCCGCAGAAGGACAACCACTCGACGATGCAGCATTGCTGGTGCTGCTCCGGTTCGGTCCCGTTGGTGGCGCTCGCCGGGCATATCCCGCAGTTGTACCTGGATGCCCAACTGGCCCATCGCGGCGCAATCCACTCCAAGCTCGACAGCCCCACGCCTCGCCAGCAATGGCCCAGCCTCAACCCCCGCGCCTCGCCCCTGGCCTGATTCCCACCGCATGAACCTGCGTCCTGAATCGTTCCGGAGAATCGCCATGTTGAACAGACTCATCCTGCTGGCTGCCTTGCTGCTTCCCGTCGGCTTCGCCCAAGCTCACCAATACAAGGTCGGCGCGCTCGAGATTGCCCATCCCTGGTCCCAGGAATTGCCGCCCAATGCGCCGACCGTGGCCGCCTATTTCGTCATCCACAACAGCGGCACCACCGCCGACAAACTGCTCAGTGTCGACACGCCAATCGCCGGCAAGGCCGAGCTCCATGAGCATGTGATGCAAAACGACCTGATGAAAATGCAGCCGGTGCCTGTCGTGGATATTGCCCCCGGCGCCACCGTTACCTTCGCGCCGATGGCGTATCACGTGATGCTGCTGGATCTAAAAGACCGCAGCCTGCTCAGCGACGGCAAACGCTTCCCCATGACGCTGCATTTTGAAAAAGCCGGGGATGTCACGGTCGACGTTGCGGTGCAGAAAAAGGCCCCTGACGGCACGAAAACGCATATGCACGCGCAGTAGTCGTAGCCGCCCATGCACGCTCCTCGCGCCAGACTGTCCATGCCCCGCCGTCAGCCCATGAGCCTGACACGCGGCAGCTGGATCAGCCTGTTCGCCATGTTGATGATCTTTATCGGCCCGCTGGTTTCCCAGTCGATGCCGATGGATCAGCGCATGTCTTCGTCCATGTCCACCGCCATGTCGATGGACATGACCATGGACATGACGGCGCACGAAACGCCAGCAGCCGAACATTGCCCACCCCAGAGCGAGCATCACGCCCTGTGGGAAAAATGCGGCTATTGCAGCCTGCTGTTCAACTGTCCGGCCCTGACCGGCGGCCACAGTTTCACTGTCTTCGATACACCGCTCGCCAATACCTACACCAGTCCCTCCCCGCGCCTGGGCCATGCCCGGCCAGCGTTCTTCCCGGGTGCTCGCACCCGCGCACCACCCTTCGCCGCGTAAACCCGACACATACCTCACCCGGTCGCACAAGACAGTTCCAGGCTGCCCGACCGTGTCGTTTACGTCTGTTCGATGGAATCATCATGTCCAGGTTTTCTGCCGGCATCGCTTTGGGCACTGCCCAGGCCAGTTGCCCCCCGAACGAGCCCCGGGTTCGTTTGCGTCACACCGTCGCCGCGCTGTGCGGCCTGCTGCTTGCGCCCTATGCACTCGCCGATGAGCACGAGTTTCACCTGAGCGAGGTCGAAGAACTGAGCCCGACGGTCATCACCGCCATTGCTCCCAGTTCACCATTGACTGTCGTCACCAATCCCAAGGACCCTCGCCAGCCGGTGCCGGCCAGTGATGGTGGCGACTACCTCAAGACCATTCCTGGCTTTGCCCTGGTGCGCAACGGTGGCACCAATGGCGATCCGGTGCTTCGCGGCATGTTCGGCTCGCGGCTGAACATCCTCACCAATGGCAGCATGCTGCTGGGTGCCTGCCCAGGGCGGATGGACGCGCCGACGTCCTACATTTCACCGGAAACCTACGACAAGCTCACCGTGATCAAGGGTCCGCAAACCGTGCTCTGGGGCCCCGGCGCATCGGCGGGAACCGTGCTGTTCGAGCGCGAGCCAGAACAGTTCGGCGAGTTGGGCACGCGGGTCAACGCCAGTGTGCTGGCCGGCTCCAACGGCCGTTTCGACAAAGTGGTGGATGCCGCCGCCGGTGGGCCGCTGGGGTATGTACGAGTGATCGGCAACACCGCCCACTCGGACGATTACCGCGACGGCAACAACGACACCGTGCCCTCGCGCTACGACAAATGGAACGGCGATGTCACCCTCGGCTGGACCCCGGACGCCGACACCTTGCTGGAATTGACTGCTGGCAAGGGCGACGGTGAGGCGCGCTACGCCGGGCGCGGCATGGACGGCTCCCAATTCAAGCGCGAAAGCCTCGGGCTGCGTTTCGAACGTTCCAACATCGGTGACGTGCTGGATAAGGTCGAGGCGCAGGTCTATTACAACTACGCCGACCACGTGATGGACAACTACACCCTGCGCACGCCGTCCGGCACCGGGATGATGGCTGGCCCCATGGCTTCCAACGTCGACCGGCGCACCCTCGGCGCGCGCATCAAGGCCACCTGGCGCTGGGCCGATGTGCAACTGATCAGCGGCCTGGACGCCCAGACCAACGAACACCGCCAGCGCAGCAGCATGGGCGTCGACACCTACAAGGAACTGCCGTACACCAAGGACGCCGACTTCCATAATTACGGCGTGTTCAGCGAATTGACCTGGTACGCCGCCGATCGCGACAGGCTGATCACTGGCGCCCGGCTCGACCGCGCCTCGGCCAAGGATTACCGCCAGAGCATCGGTTCCGGTATGTCGGCCCGCCCCAACCCCACCGCCGATGATACCCGTGCCGACACGCTACCCAGCGGTTTCGTGCGCTACGAGCACGACCTGGAAGACAGTCCCACCACCCTTTATGCCGGCCTGGGGCACTCGCAACGCTTCGCGGATTACTGGGAGCTGTTCTCGCCTAACGCCGGCCCCAACGGCTCATTGAATGCCTTCGACGCGATCAAGCCGGAGAAAACCACCCAGCTCGACTTCGGCCTGCAATACAAGGCCGAAAACCTCGAAGCCTGGGCATCGGCTTATGTCGGCCAAGTGCGCGACTACATCCTGTTCGACTACACACCCGGGATGATGGGCACCACTTCCCGGGCCGAGAACATCGACGCGCGGATCATGGGTGGTGAGCTGGGCGCAGCCTACAAGCTGACCGAACACTGGAAGGCCGACGCAACCCTGGCGTATGCCTGGGGCAAGAACAGCAGTGACGGCAGCGCCTTGGCACAGATGCCGCCGCTGGACGCACGCCTGGGCCTGACCTACAGCGAAGACCGCTGGAGCGCCGGTGCCTTGTGGCGGGTGGTGGCGGCGCAGCACCGTGTCGATGAGAACAAGGGCAACGTGGTGGGCAAGGACTACGGCACAAGCTCCGGCTTCGGCGTGTTCTCGCTCAATGGCGCCTACCGCATCAACGCGCACTGGAAGGTCAGCAGCGGCGTCGACAACCTGTTTGGCAAAGCCTATGCCGAGCACCTGAACCTGGCCGGCAACGCCGGATTCGGCTACCCGGCGAGCGACCCGCAAGCCATCAACGAACCGGGGCGTACGCTTTGGACGAAGGTGGATATGAGTTTCTGACAACAACGGCGAGCCTGGCATATCACCCCGTGTTCAGCCAAGGCTTCGCTGAAACCGCACAAAACATAACGATCACATTTGCCCTGCGGAGTGCTTTCTGATGAGCCAACCGAAACCCAATTTCTACAATCTGGCCTGGCGCTGGCATTTCTATGCCGGGCTGTTCGTGGCGCCATTCATGGTGATGCTGTCCCTGACCGGCATCATTTACCTGTTCAAGCCGCAACTCGATCCGCTGATGTATGGCAGCCTGCTGAACGTGCCCGCCGGGCATCACTCCCTGGCGGCCGATGATCTGCTCAGGCAGGTTCGCCAGGCCTACCCCGAAGGCCAGGTCAAACAGTACCTGCCGCCAGTCAACGCCGAGCGCAGCGCGCAGTTCGTGGTGATCGACAAGGGGCGAGAGCTGAACGTATTCATCGACCCGTACCATGGCGACGTGTTGGGTGAGCAGGATGCCAAAAACAACCTGCAAGCCATGGCCCGGGCCATCCACGGCGAATTGCTGATCGGCACCGTCGGCGACCGCCTGGTGGAAATGGCCGCCGGCTGGGGCGTGGTGCTGGTGGTGTCGGGGCTGTACTTGTGGTGGCCACGCGGACAATCGTCGGCCGGTGTGCTGTGGCCGCGCTGGAGCAGTCGTGGCCGGTTGTTCTGGCGCGACCTGCACGTGGTCGCCGGGTTCTGGGGCGCGGCGTTGCTGTTGGTGATGCTGCTCAGCGGCATGACCTGGACCGGTTTCTGGGGCAAGCAATACGCCGACCTCTGGAACCGTTTCCCGGCGGCGATGTGGAATGACGTGCCCAAGTCCGACGTCGAGGCCGGCAGCCTCAATAACGCCCACCGCCAGACCGTGCCTTGGGCCATGGAAAATACGCCGATGCCGATGTCCGGCGACCACGCCGAGCACATGGCCCACGGTGGCATGCACGAAGGTCCTGCGGCGCCGACCGTCAGCCTGCAAGCGGTACAGGACATCGCTACCGAACGCCAGGTCGAGCCCGGCTACAGCATCACGATTCCAACGACCGCTTCGGGCGTGTTCACCATCGCCGTGTTCGCCGACGACCCGCGTAACGACGCCACCCTCCACGTGGACCAATACACCGGCAAGGTCCTGGCCGACGTGCGCTGGGCCCATTACAACGTTGTCGCCCGCGCCACCGAAACCGGCGTGATGCTGCACGAAGGCAAGATGTTCGGCCCGCTGAACCAGATCATCGTGCTGCTGATTTGCCTGATGATTTTGCTCAGCGCCGTGAGCGGCCTGGTGATCTGGTGGAAGCGCCGCCCCCAGGGCAAGCTCGGCGTGCCGCCGCTGCGTCACGACCTGCCGACGTGGAAGGGTGGGGTCTTCATCATGCTGGCCTTGGCGGTGGTGTTCCCGTTGGTGGGGGCTTCGTTGGTGGTGGTGTGGTTGCTGGACCGACTCGTCACCCGGTTCAATCGCCAGGCTGAGGCGGCTTCATCTTCAAGCTGAAGACGGCGCGTTAACGGAAGGCGGCGCGAAGCCTCTACAATCGCGCCCGCTTTCCAAACCACGAACACCCTCCAAACTGTGGGAGCGGGCTTGCTCGCGAATGCGGTGTGTCAGTCGACATTCACGTGTCTGACACACCGCATTCGCGAGCAAGCCCACTCCCACAATGGTCGACGTTTCAATCCAAATGCCGAGTAGCTGCATGACCTCACTAACCCTCACCCACCTCGCCTGGACACCCCTGGGCCATGGCCATTGTCATCACCAGTTCCAACTGCGTGATGCCACGCTGCAGGTGAAGGCCGGTGAGTTTGTCGGGTTGATCGGGCCCAACGGCAGCGGCAAGACCAGCCTGTTGCGCTGCGCCTATCGCTTCAGCCGGCCGGAACAGGGTGAGGTCAAGCTCGCGCACCACGACCTTTGGAAACAATCCTCACGCTGGTGC
The DNA here is from genome assembly GCF_001269755.1 of Pseudomonas sp. Q12-87. NCBI lineage: Bacteria > Pseudomonadati > Pseudomonadota > Gammaproteobacteria > Pseudomonadales > Pseudomonadaceae > Pseudomonas > Pseudomonas sp. Q12-87. Next base: position 91,132 of record NZ_LHVI01000034.1, read on the forward strand.
GCCCAGCGCATCGCCGTGGTGCTGCAAGAGTTTCCCGATGCCTTCGGCCTGACGGTGGAAGAGGTGGTCGCCATGGGGCGCACGCCCCACAAGGGCCTGTTCGACAGCGACAACCACGAAGACCGCCGACTGGTGCTCCAGGCATTGGCATCGGCAGGACTCGAAGGCTTTGACGATCATGCCTTCGCCACGCTGTCGGGCGGGGAAAAACAGCGGGTGATCCTCGCTCGCGCCCTCGCCCAGGAGCCGCAATTGCTGATCCTCGACGAACCGACCAATCACCTCGACCCGCATTACCAATTGCAATTGCTGCGACTGATCAAGGGCCTGGGCATCGGCACCCTCGCCAGCCTCCACGACCTGAACCTGGCCGCCGCCTTCTGCGATCGCCTGTACGTGATCGAACACGGGCGCATCGTCGCCAGCGGTACACCCAAGGACGTCCTCACCGCCGAGCTGTTGCGCGAGGTGTTCGGCGTCGAAGCCCTGGTGGACGAGCACCCGCTGTCCGGCTACCCACGAATCACCTGGATAACCCAACCATGATCCTGCGCGCCTTGCTGTTGCTGCCCCTGCTGCTGGGCAGTGCCCACGCCATGGCTGAAGCCACCCGCTACCCGTTGACGATTCAGAGCTGCAACCGCCAGGTGGTATTCAACGAGGCGCCTCGGCACGCCGTCAGCCACGACATCAACATGACCCAGATGATGCTCGCCCTGGGGCTCAAGCCACGCATGGTCGGCTACAGCGGCATCAGTGGCTGGAAATCGGTGACGCCCGAGATGGCGAAGATTCTCGACGGCTTGCCGGAACTGGCCGCCAAGTACCCATCGGTGGAAACCTTGCTCGGTGCCAACGTGGATTTCTTCTTCGCCGGTTGGGACTACGGCATGCGGGTCGGCGGTGACCTGACGCCGCAGACCCTGCAACCGCTGGGTATCAACGTGTACGAACTGACCGAGTCCTGCGCGTTCGTGATGAAACGTCCAGCGGCCTCGCTGGAAGATACCTACAACGACCTGCGCAACCTCGGGAAGATTTTCGACGTCCAGGAGCGTGCCAATGCCCTGGTCGCTTCGATGCAAACCCAAGTGGCCGACGTTCAAAAGCATCTGCCCGGCGAACGCCCCCGCGTGTTCCTGTATGACAGCGGCGAAGACCGCGCCATGACTTCTGGCCGCCTCGGCATGCCCCAGGCCCTGATCGATGCAGCCGGCGGCCGCAACATTCTCGATGATCTGGAAACCAGCTGGACGCGGGTGAATTGGGAGAACGTAGTCGAGCGCAATCCGCAGGTGATCGTGATCGTCGACTACGGCGAAGTCAGCGCCGAGCAGAAGCAGCAATTCTTGCTGAACAACCCGGCCCTGCAATCGGTGGAAGCGATCCAGCAGCGACGCTTCATCGTAATCCCCTACGTGCAGGCCACGCCGGGCATCGATAACGTGCTGGCGGTGCAAACCCTGGCGCGGGGTTTCCACCGCCAATGAATGATCGTCGCTACACCGCCCTGCTGATGTTCTTCGGCGCGCTGCTGCTGGTGTCATGTGTGGTGTCACTGGGCTTCGGGCCGGCACGGGTGCCGGTGGCCGTGGTCTGGGACATCCTGCTGCACAAGGCCCTCGGTGTCGGTGAGGTGCATTGGACACCCGGCCAGGAGCACATCGTCTGGCTGATCCGGGTGCCGCGCCTGCTGCTCGGTGCCTTGGTGGGCGCCGGGCTGGCGCTGATCGGTGCGGTGTTGCAAGCGGTCACCCGCAATCCGCTGGCCGATCCGCACCTGCTGGGTGTCACCTCCGGCGCGACCCTGGGCGCGGTGATCGTGGTGCTGCATGTCGGCGAAATCATCGGCATGCTGACGCTGCCTCTGGCCGCGTTCTTCGGCGCGCTGCTGAGCATGTTGTTGGTGCTGGCGATCGCCAACCGCCAGGGCCGCCTGGAGAGTGACCGCCTGTTGCTGTGCGGTGTAGCGGTTTCATTCGTGATGATGGCGGCGGCCAATTTGCTGTTGTTCCTCGGTGACCATCGCGCCAGCTCCGCGGTGATGTTCTGGATGCTCGGCGGGCTGGGCCTGGCCCGCTGGGAGTTGCTGGCAGTGCCGGCCGCCAGCGTGATGCTCGGGCTGATCTTGCTGTTGGGCATGGCCCGGCCGCTGAATGCGCTGATGGCCGGCGAGCAGACTGCCGTGACCCTGGGCCTGAACGCGGCGAAGGTGCGGTTGTGGATTTTCCTGATCGCGTCCTTGATGACCGGCGTGCTGGTGTCCATCAGCGGCTCGATTGGTTTTGTCGGGCTGATGGTGCCGCACATTGCCCGGCGTCTGGTGGGCGCGGAGCACCGTCGGCTATTGCCGGCCTGCGTGCTGCTCGGCAGCCTGTTTCTGGTGTGGGTGGACGTAGCGGCGCGGACACTGATTGCGCCGGAAGACTTGCCGATTGGTGTGGCTACCGCAGCCATCGGCGGCTTGTTTTTCATCGGCCTGATGCGCCGCCGCTGAACCCTTGTGGGAGCGGGCTTGCTCGCGAAGACGGCAGCACATTTAACATCCCTGTGACCGACCGACCGCCTTCGCGAGCAAGCCCGCTCCCACATTTGATATTGGGTAACAGAGGTATCTGCGCCCCAATGTGGCGCACCCCTTCGCACCAGAACCCATGACGCGTTCGCTCATGGTGCATCGCTCTCCTTTCCCGCCGCCCTGCCCCCGCATTTCCAAGCCTTTCTCCGACCGGGCACACCCCTTGCAAAAGCGCCTTCAGCGTTTGCATCTGACCTCGAAAAAAAACTCATAAGTCCATGGAGATCGCACAATGAAGCGTCGTAGCTTGATCAAGGCTTTTACACTCTCGGCAAGCATTGCCGCGATGGGCATGGCCTGGACCGTCCAGGCCGCCGAGACCATCAAGGTCGGCATCCTGCATTCGCTGTCCGGCACCATGGCGATCTCCGAAACGTCCCTCAAGGACATGGCGCTGATGACCATCGACGAGATCAACGCCAAGGGCGGGGTCAACGGCAAGAAGCTCGAAGCGGTGGTCGTGGATCCGGCGTCGAACTGGCCGCTGTTCGCCGAAAAGGGCCGGCAGTTGCTGACCCAGGACAAGGTCGCGGTGGTGTTCGGCTGCTGGACATCGGTGTCGCGTAAATCCGTGTTGCCGGTGTTCGAGGAACTCAATGGCTTGCTGTTCTACCCGGTGCAATATGAAGGCGAAGAGATGTCGCCGAACGTGTTCTACACCGGTGCGGCGCCGAACCAGCAGGCGATTCCGGCAGTGGAGTACCTGATGAGCGAAGAAGGCGGCAGCGCCAAGCGCTACTTCCTGCTGGGCACCGACTACGTCTACCCGCGCACCACCAACAAAATCCTGCGTTCGTTCCTGCATTCCAAAGGCGTGGCGGACAAGGACATCGAAGAGGTCTACACGCCGTTCGGCCACAGCGATTACCAAACCATTGTGGCCAACATCAAGAAGTTCTCGGCGGGCGGCAAGACGGCGGTCATCTCCACGGTCAACGGCGACTCCAACGTGCCCTTCTATAAAGAATTGGCCAACCAAGGCCTGAAGGCTACCGACGTACCGGTCGTGGCGTTCTCGGTGGGCGAAGAAGAACTGCGCGGCATCGACACCAAACCGCTGGTGGGCAACCTGGCCGCGTGGAACTACTTCGAGTCGGTGGATAACCCGGCGAACAAGAAATTCGTCGATGCCTGGAAGGCCTACGCCAAGGCCAAGAACCTGCCAGGCGCCGACAAAGCCGTGACCAACGACCCGATGGAAGCCACGTATGTCGGCATCCACATGTGGGCGCAAGCGGTGGAGAAAGCCAAGTCCACCGACGTCGACAAAGTCCGCGAAGCCCTGGCCGGCCAGACCTTCGCCGCACCGTCGGGCTACACCCTGACCATGGACAAGACCAACCACCACCTGCACAAGCCGGTGATGATCGGCGAGATCCAGGCCGACGGTCAGTTCAACGTGGTCTGGCAGACCGAAGGCCCGATCCGCGCCCAGCCGTGGAGCCCGTTCATCACCGGCAACGACAAGAAGCCTGACTATGCGGTGAAGAGCAACTGAGCCCATGGGTGTCGGTCCGAATCCCCGGGCCGACACAACTCCCTTGTGGGAGCGGGCTTGCTCGCGAATGCGGTGGGTCAGCCAGGATGAATGTAGCTGATACACGGCTTTCGCGAGCAAGCCCGCTCCCACAATAGAAGTCCGCGCAAGGCCAACAAATATGCCCACCGCCCTTTACCGCCTCATCCTCGCCCTGGTGCTGCTATTGCCACTGGAGGCGCACGCCGGTGACGCCGAAGACTTCGTCGCCGCCAACCCGACCCAGCAAGCCAAGCTGCTGGAGACCTGGGCCGCGCAGCCTGAGCCTGAGCGCGTCGAGTTGATCAACGCCTTGCAGCAAGGCCAATTGATCATCGACGGCCAACCCAAGACTCTGCGCCTGAACAACCGCTTGCGCGGGCTGATCGAAACCGCCCTCGCCAGCCATCAACTGCTCGCCGTCGATGCCCCCACACGCCTGGGCGCCGCGCAGCAGCTGCAAAAAAGTGCCCGCCCGGCCCAACTGGCGTTCCTCGACCGGCAACTGGCCGGCGAGCAGGACGAAGAGGTACATGCCGCCTTGAGCCTGGCCCTGGCGAACCTGCAATTGGTGGACGCCAACCCGGGCGTGCGCCTGGCCGCCGTTCGCTTGCTGGGGGAAACCGGCGATCCGCTGGCCCGCACCCGCCTCGAAAGCCTGCTAGAACCCGGCATCGAAAGCGATGCCAGTGTACGCACCGCCGCCGAAACCAGCCTCGCCCAAGTCAAACGCAAACTGCTGGTGGGCGAGCTACTGGGCCAGGCCTTCAGTGGCATGTCCCTGGGCTCGATCCTGCTGCTCGCGGCCCTCGGCCTGGCGATCACCTTCGGCTTGCTCGGGGTGATCAACATGGCCCATGGCGAGATGCTGATGCTTGGCGCCTACTCCACTTATGGGGTGCAGATGCTGTTCCAGCGCTTCGCCCCGAACGCCATTGAGTTCTACCCGCTCATCGCCCTGCCGGTGGCGTTTTTCATCACTGCGGCCATCGGTATGGCCCTGGAGCGCACGGTGATCCGCCACCTCTACGGCCGCCCGTTGGAAACCTTGCTCGCCACCTGGGGTATCAGCCTGATGCTGATCCAACTGGTGCGCCTGGTGTTCGGCGCGCAGAACGTCGAAGTCGCCAACCCGGCCTGGTTATCGGGCGGGATTCAGGTGTTGCCCAACCTGGTGCTGCCGTACAACCGCATCGTGATCATCGCTTTTGCGCTGTTCGTGGTGGTGCTGACTTGGCTGTTGCTGAACAAGACGCGCCTGGGCCTGAACGTGCGTGCCGTGACACAGAATCGCAACATGGCCGCCTGTTGCGGCGTGCCCACCGGCCGCGTGGACATGCTCGCCTTCGGCCTCGGTTCAGGCATCGCCGGGCTGGGCGGCGTGGCCCTGAGCCAGATCGGTAACGTCGGCCCGGACCTGGGCCAAAGCTACATCATCGATTCGTTCCTGGTGGTGGTGCTCGGCGGCGTCGGCCAGTTGGCCGGCAGTGTGTTCGCCGCGTTCGGCCTGGGTATCGCCAACAAGATTCTCGAACCGCAGATCGGCGCCGTGCTCGGCAAGATCCTGATCCTGGCGTTGATCATTCTGTTCATCCAGAAGCGTCCGCAAGGCCTCTTCGCGCTCAAAGGACGGGTAATCGACTGATGAACCAGCCCCTGATGCTCACGGCCACGCAAAAGGCCGGTCCCAAAGTCACTCTCGCCGTTGGCGTGGTGATCCTGGCGGTGTTGCTCAGCCTGCCGCTGCTGTCGTTGCTGGTGGCGGACAATCCGCTGCACGTCTCGGCTTACACGTTGACCCTGGTGGGCAAGATTCTTTGCTACGCCATCGTCGCCCTGGCCTTGGACCTGGTCTGGGGCTACGCCGGATTGCTTTCCCTCGGCCATGGGTTGTTCTTCGCCCTGGGCGGCTACGCCATGGGCATGTACCTGATGCGCCAGGCGGCCGGGGATGACTTGCCGGCGTTCATGACCTTTTTGTCGTGGACCGAACTGCCCTGGTACTGGACCGGCACCAGCAGCTTTGCCTGGGCGATGTGCCTGGTGGTGCTGGCGCCAGGTTTGCTGGCGCTGGTGTTCGGTTTCTTCGCCTTCCGTTCGCGGATCAAGGGCGTGTATTTCTCGATCATGACCCAAGCCCTGACCTTCGCCGGGATGCTGCTGTTTTTCCGCAACGAAACCGGGTTTGGTGGTAATAACGGCTTCACCAATTTCCGCTCGATCCTGGGCTTTGGCATCACCGAGCCGGGCACCCGGGCGGTGCTGTTCCTGGCCACCGTGTTGTTGCTGATGGCGAGCCTGTTCATCGGCTGGCGCCTGGCCCGCAGCAAGTTCGGTCGGGTACTGACGGCCCTGCGTGACGCGGAAAACCGTCTGATGTTCTGCGGCTACGATCCCCGTGGTTTCAAGCTGTTCGTCTGGGTGTTGAGTGCGGTCCTGTGCGGTCTGGCCGGGGCGTTGTATGTGCCGCAGGTGGGCATCATCAACCCCAGCGAAATGTCGCCGACCAACTCCATCGAAGCCGCCGTGTGGGTGGCCCTCGGCGGGCGCGGCACGCTGATCGGGCCGTTGCTGGGCGCCGGGGTGGTCAACGGCATGAAGAGCTGGTTCACCGTGGCGTTTCCTGAGTATTGGTTGTTCTTTCTTGGCGCGCTGTTCATCGTCGTGACCCTGTACCTGCCCAAGGGTGTGATCGGGTTGCTGAAAAAGAGGGGCGAATGATGCGAATCACTCCAACGGCTCAATTCATGCTCGAACCCGCTTTCTTTCCGCCAGAACCCAACAAGGACGCCGGCAGCAGCCGCGACGCCATCGGCCTCGGCCAAGCGGCAGGCGTTGGCCTGAACACCCGCCATGGCACCATCCTGACCCTGGAGGACATCAGCGTCAGCTTCGATGGTTTCAAGGCCTTGAACGACCTGAACCTGTACATCGGCGTCGGTGAATTGCGCTGCATCATCGGCCCCAACGGTGCGGGCAAGACCACCTTGATGGACGTCATCACCGGCAAGACCCGACCCAGCCACGGCAAGGCCTGGTTCGGCGAAACCCTGGACCTGACCAGCATGAGCGAAGTGCAGATCGCCCAGGCCGGCATCGGGCGCAAGTTCCAGAAGCCCACGGTATTCGAGGCCTTGAGCGTGTTCGAGAACCTGGAGCTGGCACTCAAGACCGACAAGTCGGTGTGGGCCAGCCTGCGGGCAAAATTGACTGGCGAACAGCACGACCGTATCAGCGAAGTGCTGGAAACCATTCGCCTCACCCCCTCGGTCAATCGCGCTGCCGGACTGTTGTCCCATGGGCAGAAGCAGTTCCTGGAGATCGGCATGTTGCTGGTGCAGGACCCGCAACTGCTGCTGCTCGACGAACCCGTGGCGGGCATGACCGACGCTGAAACCGACTTCACCGCCGAACTGTTCAAATCCCTGGCGGGCAAGCATTCGCTGATGGTAGTGGAGCACGACATGGGCTTCGTCGGCGCGATTGCCGACCACGTCACCGTGCTGCACCAAGGCAGCGTGCTGGCCGAAGGGTCGCTGGAACAGGTGCAGGACAATGAGCGGGTGATCGAGGTGTATCTCGGTCGATAGACCTGCAAACACATACTCCCTGTGGGAGCGGGCTTGCTCGCGAAGGCGGTGTGTCAGTTGAAAAATATGTTGGATATACCGACCTCTTCGCGAGCAAGCCCGCTCCCACAGGGGATTTGAGGGGATTTAAGACATGCTGCAAGTCGACAAGCTGCACCAGTACTACGGCGGTAGCCACATCCTGCGGGGCCTGTCCTTCGATGTGAAGGTCGGCGAAGTAACCTGCCTGCTGGGGCGCAACGGCGTGGGCAAGACCACCCTGCTCAAATGCCTGATGGGCCTGTTGCCGGCCAAGGAAGGCGCGGTCAATTGGGAGAGCAAGGCCATCACCACCTTCAAGCCGCACCAACGGGTGCACGCCGGCATTGCGTATGTGCCTCAGGGCCGGGAGATTTTCGGCCGGCTGACAGTAGAGGAAAACCTGCTGATGGGCCTGTCGCGTTTTCCCGGCGCCGAGGCCAAGGAAGTGCCGGCGTTTATCTACGAATTGTTCCCGGTGCTGCTGCAGATGAAACAGCGCCGTGGCGGTGACTTGTCCGGCGGCCAGCAACAGCAGCTCGCCATTGGCCGGGCCCTGGCCAGCCGTCCGCGCCTGCTGATCCTCGACGAGCCCACCGAAGGCATCCAGCCCTCGGTGATCAAGGAAATCGGCGCGGTGATCAAGAAACTGGCGGCCCGTGGTGACATGGCGATTCTGTTGGTGGAGCAGTTCTACGACTTCGCCGCCGAGCTGGCCGATCAATACCTGGTGATGTCCCGGGGCGAGATCGTGCAGCAGGGGCGCGGAGAAAATATGGAAGCCGAGGGTGTGCGCGGGCTGGTTACGATCTAGTCTGTAACGTCCTGACGATCATTGGAAATCATGAACCTACCCGTCTCTCCATTGGTGCCTTCGGCCCTGTTCACCCCTAGCTGGCATGCCGAGTTGGAGCTGGGCTACGCCCGATTCAGCGACAGCACACGGCCGGTCCAGCGTCGCCACACAGGCCCGCTGCGGGTGCAAAAACACTTGTATGCCGAAGGGCCCGAGGTCTGCCAGCACATCATCGTCCACCCGCCCGGCGGGATTGCCGGCGGTGATCGCCTGGATATTTCAGCGCACATTGACAGCGGCGCCTGGGCGCAACTGACCAGCCCCGGCGCAGCCAAGTGGTATCGCGCCGCCGGCCCGGCGTACCAACAACTGACCCTGAGCGTGGCCCCCGGCGGAACGCTGGAATGGCTGCCCCAGGAAACCATCGTGTTCAGCGCGGCCCAGGCTGAGCTCAGCACCCGCATCGACCTGCAGGGCGACGGACGTTTGTTCTACTGGGACATGGTTGCCCTCGGCCGACCGGCCAGCGGCGAGCGCTTCGATCTCGGGCACTTTCAATCGCGGCTGGACATTCGTCGCGACGGCCAGTTGCTGTGGCATGAACGCCAGCGCATTGTGGGCGATGACGGATTGCTCGACTCGCCCATCGGCCTGGACGGCAATCCGGTGTTTGCCACGTTGCTGGTCACCGGTGAGATCGACAGCGAACTGCTGGAGCAGTGCCGGTCCCTGGGCCATGAAGTGCGCGGCGACCTGACGCAATTGCCCGGGCTGATTGTGGCGCGCTGCCTGGCGAGCGAAGCGTTGCTGGCGCGGGGGTGGTTGATTGAATTGTGGCGGCTTCTGCGCCCGTCGCTGCTCGGTCGAGAGGCCGTACCACCGAGAATCTGGAGCACCTGAATTTGCTTTCCTGTGGGAGCGGGCTTGCTCGCGAAGGCGGTGTGTCAGCCAACTCAACTGTTGAATGTGAGCCCGCATTCGCGAGCAAGCCCGCTCCCACAGAGGTACATGTTTTTAGCCCGATTTATTTATCTGCCCTTATGGATTGCACATGGACCTGACCCCACGCGAAAAAGACAAGATGCTGATCTTCACCGCCGGCCTTGTGGCCGAGCGGCGACTGGCTCGGGGCTTGAAGCTCAACTACCCGGAGGCCATGGCTTATATCTCCGCGGCCCTGCTCGAAGGCGCCCGTGACGGCCAGACCGTGGCCGAGCTGATGCACTACGGCACCACGCTGTTGAGCCGCGAACAGGTGATGGAAGGCATCCCGGAAATGATCCCGGAGATCCAGGTCGAGGCGACGTTTCCCGACGGCACCAAACTGGTCACCGTCCACCAGCCCATCGCCTGAGGCCGCATCATGACCTACTTCGTTCGTGACGCCCTGCCGACCGACCTGCCGGCGATCCGCGACATCTACAACGACGCGGTGCTGAACACCACCGCGATCTGGAACGACCAGCCCGTGGACCTGGGCAACCGCCAGGCGTGGTTCAGCGCCCGGCAGGCCCAGGGTTACCCGGTGCTGGTGGTGGTCGACGCCGAGGACAACGTGTTCGGCTACGCTTCATTCGGCGACTGGCGGCCCTTCGACGGCTTCCGGCACACCGTTGAGCATTCGGTGTATGTGCGCAGCGACCAACGCGGCAATGGCCTCGGCCCACGGTTAATGAGCGCATTGATCGAACGCGCCAGGGTTTGCGCCAAACACATCATGGTCGCCGCCATCGAAAGCGGCAACGCGGCCTCGATCCGCCTGCATGAGCGGGTCGGGTTCGTCACCACCGGGCAAATGCCTCAGGTGGGGATCAAGTTCGGTCGCTGGCTGGACCTGACCTTCATGCAGTTGAACCTCAATCCCGGGGCGCTACCGCCTGCCGCCAACAAGGAGTGAAACCGATGAACGCCGCCCAGTTGCGTCGAGTCCACGCTGAAAGCTTCGCGCACTATCGCCAGGGCCTGATCGATCTGCTGCTCGATGCCGTCGGGTATGGCGCCAGTGTGGGGTTCATGGCCGATCTCGATGCGGTCCAGGCCCGTGCCTATTTTGACGAGGTCCAGGCCGGTCTCAACCAGGGCCACTTGTTGCTGTGGGTGGTGGTCAAGGATGAACAGGTGCAGGCCAGCGTCCAGCTTGCCCTGTGCCAAAAGCCCAACGGCCTCAACCGTGCCGAAGTGCAGAAGCTGCTGGTACGCGGCGAGGCCCGCCGCCGCGGCCTGGGCCAGCAATTGATGAGTGCCCTGGAACTCGGCGCCCGCCAGAACAAGCGTGGCCTGCTGTACCTCGACACCGAGGCCGGTTCAGAGGCCGAGGCGTTCTACCGCGCCATGGGCTACACCCGCGTCGGTGAACTGCCCGACTACTGCCAGAGCCCGGACGGGACCTACAGCCCGACCGCCATCTACTACAAGACTTTGGGGCAACCGCAATGATTCCAGGCCAATACCAGGTCCAGCCCGGCGACATCGAACTCAACGTCGGCCGTCGCACCTTCACGCTGAAAGTCGCCAACAGAGGCGACCGGCCGATCCAGGTCGGCTCGCATTATCACTTTTTCGAAACCAACGACGCCCTGACCTTCGATCGCGCCGCCAGCCGTGGCATGCGCCTGAACATCCCGGCCGGCACGGCGGTGCGCTTCGAGCCGGGGCAGAGTCGCGAGGTGGAGCTTGTCGATCTGGCCGGGCATCGGCGGGTGTTCGGGTTTGCCGGGCGGGTGATGGGCGATCTGGATTGACACGCCCTTGTGGCGAGGGAGCTTGCTCCCGCTCGGTTGCGCAGCAACCGCAAAAAAGCGAGGACTGCTGCGCAGCCCAGCGGGAGCAAGCTCCCTCGCCACAGTAGATCGCACATTTCGATTTTTGAATTCCAAGGCAAGCACATGAAGATTTCGAGACAAGCCTATGCCGACATGTTCGGCCCCACCGTCGGCGACAAGGTCCGCCTGGCCGATACCGAGCTGTGGATCGAAGTGGAAAAGGACTTCACCACCTACGGTGAAGAGGTGAAGTTCGGCGGCGGCAAGGTGATTCGCGATGGTATGGGCCAAGGCCAACTGCTGGCCGCCGAGGTCGTGGACACCCTGATCACCAACGCGCTGATCATTGATCACTGGGGCATCGTCAAGGCTGACGTCGGCCTCAAGGACGGGCGTATCGCGGCCATCGGCAAGGCCGGCAACCCGGACATCCAGCCCGACGTGACCATCGCCATCGGCGCCAGCACCGAAGTGATTGCCGGTGAAGGCATGATCCTCACGGCCGGAGGCATCGACACTCACATTCATTTCATCTGCCCGCAGCAGATTGAAGAGGCGCTGATGAGCGGCGTCACCACCATGATCGGTGGCGGTACGGGCCCGGCCACCGGGACCAACGCCACCACCTGCACTTCCGGGCCGTGGCACCTGGCGCGCATGCTCCAGGCCGCCGATGCGTTCCCGATGAACATTGGTTTCACTGGCAAGGGCAACGCCAGCCTGCCGGAGCCGTTGATCGAGCAGGTCAAGGCCGGGGCCATCGGCCTGAAGCTGCACGAAGACTGGGGCACCACCCCGGCGGCCATCGACAACTGCCTGAGCGTGGCAGACCAGTACGATGTGCAGGTGGCGATCCACACCGACACCCTCAACGAGTCCGGCTTCGTCGAAACCACCCTCGCAGCGTTCAAGGGCCGCACCATCCACACCTATCACACCGAAGGCGCGGGTGGCGGTCACGCACCGGACATCATCAAGGCCTGCGGCTTCGCCAATGTGCTGCCCAGCTCGACCAACCCGACCCGGCCGTTCACCCGCAACACCATCGACGAGCACCTGGACATGCTGATGGTCTGCCATCACCTGGACCCAAGCATCGCCGAGGACGTGGCGTTTGCTGAAAGCCGTATCCGTCGCGAGACCATCGCCGCCGAGGACATTCTCCACGACCTCGGCGCATTCTCGATGATCAGCTCCGACAGCCAGGCCATGGGCCGCGTCGGTGAAGTCATCACGCGTACCTGGCAGACCGCCGACAAGATGAAGAAACAACGCGGCGCCCTGCCCGGCGATGGCGAAGGCAACGACAACTTCCGCATCAAGCGCTACATCGCCAAGTACACGATCAACCCGGCGATCACCCATGGCATCAGCCATGAAGTGGGCTCCATCGAAGTGGGCAAGTGGGCTGATTTGGTGCTGTGGCGTCCGGCGTTCTTCGGCGTCAAGCCGACCCTGATCCTCAAGGGCGGCGCCATCGCGGCCAGCCTGATGGGCGACGCCAACGCCTCGATCCCGACGCCACAACCCGTGCACTACCGGCCAATGTTCGCCAGCTACGGCGGCTCGCGCCACGCCACCAGCCTGACCTTCATCAGCCAGGCCGCCGCCGAGGCGGGTCTACCGGAGCAATTAGGCTTGAAGAAAAAAATCGCCGTGGTCAAAGGTTGCCGCGATGTGCAAAAGACTGACCTGATCCACAACGACTACCTGCCGAGCATCGACGTTGATCCGCAGACGTATCAGGTCAAGGCTGATGGGGTGTTGCTGTGGTGTGAGCCGGCTGAGGTGTTGCCGATGGCGCAGCGGTATTTCTTGTTTTGATGAACAGTTGAATACCCGGCCAAACACATCACCCGTGGCGAGGGAGCTTGCTCCCTCGCCACAGGGGGTATCTGCGGTTCAAGGTAAGTGTCTGACTCAGATCCGAGTCACTCCACCAACCGCCCCAACCGCTGCTTGAGCATGCGGTTTTCGGTACGCAGTTGCTGCACTTCCTCCAGCAGGTCCAGCGCCAGGGCGACGCCTTCCCATTCCAGCTCCAGTTCGCGTCGTAGCTTAGCCGCACGGCGGGCCAGGACAAGTTCGTAATCGGTGAAACGCCAATCCGTCGGGGCCGCGCCGTGGGGCTCGAGGATGCCATGGGCGACAATCTCAATCACGTGGACATCCTGCAACGCGGCGGCCTCGCAGAATTCAGTCAGAGTCAGTTCAATGATCGGGTTGTTCATGGTCTGTTCTCCCAATGCCTTAGCGGTCGAGTCTAGCCACAGGTGCTGTGTTCAACCGATCAGAAATTCTCCCGCGGATCGAACGCGGCTTTCTTCGCCAGTTCTGCCCACAGTGCCTTGACCGCTTCATCGTTGGCCTTGGGCATCACGGCCTTGAGCTGCACGAACAGGTAGCCGCGCTCGCCGGCCTTGTTGCGCAGGCCGTGGCCCTTGGCGCGCATGCGCTGGCCATTCTGGCTGCCGGCCGGGACCTTCAGGTTGATCTTGCCGGTGAGGGTCGGTACCGCCACTTCGGTGCCCAGCGCCAGTTCCCACGGGGCCAGCGGCAACGTGATGATCAAGTCCTGGCCTTCGACGTCGAACTTGGGGTGCGGCGCGAAACGAATGGTCAGGTACAAATCGCCATTGGCACCACCTCCGATACCTGGCGCTCCCTGGCCCTTGAGGCGGATACGTTCGCCGTCCGCCACACCAGCCGGAATCTTCACGTTCAGGCTTTTGCTGGTATTGCTCACGTGCTGGCCGGCCGCGTTGTACTGCGGCACCTGGAAGCTGACCTTTTTCGACTCGCTCGACAGGGTCTCTTCCAGGAAGATCGGTAATTCCATTTCCACGTCTTGCCCTCGACGGCCGGCGCTGCGCCCTGAATGTCCGCCACCGAAACCCGGTCCGCGATTACCAAAGATCGAACTGAAGAAGTCCGAGAAATCCCCCGTATCCTGGCCGCCACCAAAGCCGCCACGGCTCTGCCAGCCCGGCGGGCCCTGGAACGGCTGGCCGTGCTGGCCATAACGACGCAGGTCGTCGTACTCGGCGCGCTTGTCGGCGCTTTTCAGCGCTTCATAGGCTTCGGAGACGTCCTTGAACTTGGTCTCGGCGTCTTTTTCCTTGCTTACGTCCGGGTGGTATTTGCGCGCCAATTTGCGATAGGCGGCCTTGATCGTGGCGTCGTCCGCCGTCGGCTCCACCCCCAGAATCTTGTAATAGTCTTTGAAGTCCATCGAAGGATCACCATCCGTTATCGATATCGCACCGCCACCCGCAGCATGCTCGTGATACAAGTCCTGGAGTTTGACCGATCTCAAGGTTTGTGACCGGGCGGTGCAGCAGAAGTTTATCGGCAGCCGGTGGCGGTTCTTTGTACCCGCCCTGTGGCTACCAGGCTCATGCCAGCAAGTTTGGGGGTCTTGAGGCGTCTTTCAAGGCCAGCGTTTGCGAATTAGCAGATAACCGGCCTTCGAATCCGGGCCACACTGGCATACACTGCGCGGCCGTTTTTTCAACCGGAACCCGAAAGACATGAAAAACGCATCCCCGGCCCGTGCCTGCGGCATCGACTTTGGCACGTCCAACTCCACGGTCGGCTGGCTGCGCCCCGGCATGGAAACGCTGATCGCGCTGGAGGACGACAAGATCACCCTGCCCTCGGTGGTCTTTTTCAATCTCGAGGAACGCCGCCCGGTGTATGGCCGCCTGGCCCTGCACGAATACCTGGAAGGCTACGAAGGCCGGCTGATGCGTTCGCTCAAGAGCCTGCTGGGTTCCAAGCTGATCAAGCACGACACCAGCGTGTTGGGTACGGCGATGCCTTTCAAGGATCTGCTGGGCCTGTTCATCGGCCAACTGAAGAAGCGCGCCGAAGAAACCGCCGGTCGGGAGTTCGAAGAGGTGGTGCTGGGTCGCCCAGTGTTTTTCGTCGATGACGACGAACTCGCTGACCAGGAAGCGGAAAACACCCTGGTGGACGTCGCTCGCGCCATCGGCTTCAAGGACGTTTCGTTCCAGTACGAGCCCATCGCGGCGGCCTTCGACTACGAGTCGACCATCGAGAAAGAAGAGCTGGTGCTAATCGTCGACATCGGCGGTGGTACGTCGGACTTCTCCCTGGTGCGCCTGTCGCCCGAACGCCGCACCCACGACAACCGTCACGCCGATATCCTCGCCACCGGCGGCGTGCACATCGGCGGGACCGATTTCGACAAGCAACTGAGCTTGCAGGGCGTGATGCCACTGTTCGGCTATGGCAGCCGCATGAAAAGCGGCGCCTACATGCCCACCAGCCACCACATGAACCTGGCGACCTGGCACACCATCAACGCGGTGTACTCGCAAAAATCCACCCTGGCCCTGGGCAGCATGCGCTATGACATCGAGGACACCGGCGGCATCGACCGGTTGTTCCATCTGATCGAACAGCGCGCCGGGCATTGGCTGGCGATGGAAGTGGAAGAGACCAAGATCCAGCTGACCCACACCGACCAGCGTCACCTACCCCTGGACCGGATCGAGCCGGGATTGAGCGTGGACCTGAGCCGGGCGCTGTTTGAATCGGCCATCGGTGGATTGCTGGAGCGCGTGCGTGCCAGCGTCGCGCAACTGCTGGGCGATGCCAATGTGCGTGTCGATCAGGTCGATACGGTGTTCTTCACCGGCGGCTCCAGCGGCATCCCAGCACTGCGCAACAGCGTCTCGGCGATGCTGCCCCAGGCGCGGCATGTCGAAGGCAACATCTTCGGCAGCATTGGCAGTGGGTTGGCAATCGAGGCGATGAAGCGTTACGGCACCCAGGTCTGATCCAAGTTCTGCGGCGCGCCCATCGCGAGCAGGCTCGCGATGGCGTCAGAACAAGCGACGCCTATCCGATCAAACCATCCCCACCTGCTTCAACTCACTCTTGAGGTAGGCATAGTAAATCGGCCCCGCCACCACCCCCGGCAGGCCGAACGCGGCTTCGAATACCAGCATCGCCATGAGCAGCTCCCAGGACTTGGCGCTGATCTGCCCACCAACGATCCGAGCGTTGAGAAAGTATTCGAGCTTGTGGATCACGATCAGGTAAACCAGCGCCGCCACGGCGACCCAGATCGACAATGACAGCCCGACGATAGTGATCAGTGTGTTGGAGATCAGGTTGCCAATGACCGGCAACAGCCCCAGCAGGAAAGTCATCACGATCAACGTTTTGGTCAGCGGCAGCTTGATGCCGAACAGCGGCAGCACCACTGCCAGGAAGATCCCGGTGAAGAAGGTGTTGAGCATGGAAATCTTGATCTGGGCGAAGACGATGTTGCGAAACGCCTTGACCAACAGGTTCAGGCGATCGAACAGCGCGGCGGCCAGGGGCTTGCGCTTGGTCAGGTCGGGGATGCGCTGCAACGCGACGATGGCCCCCAGCACCATGCCGATCAGCAACGTCACGAACATATGGGCCGCGTCCTTGCCCACCAGCTGCAAATCGCTCAGGTGCTTGCTGATCCAGTCACCGATCGCCACCCGGAACTCGGCGGCGCTCGCCGGCAGGTAGGCATCGATGAACGGTGGCAATTGCCCGCGGGCGCGGTCGACCACGCCCATGAACTTGTCCAGGGAGGCGCCGGGATTTTCCGCTTCATGCAGCAGGAAACTGAAGGCGCCGGCGAAAATCAACGTCAGCACACTGACCACCAGCGTGCCCAGCAACGCCACCGCCAACCAGCGGGCACGCCGGCCTTCGATCAGGCGCTGCAATTGCGGGGTGAGCATGTTCACCAGCTCGAACACCAGCAACCCGGCCAACAGGCTCGGCAACAGGCGCAGCGGCAATACCAGCAGCAACCCACCGAAAATGATGACCCAACTGATCACCAACAACACATGACGCTGAGAAAACGTTGGCATACAGCCTCAGAACGGAACGGCGTGAAAGGATTGGCAGTCTGCCAGCCTTCCATTGGCAGCACTAGGCATTGTATCGGCCGACTTTCGTCGGGGTTCAGGTATTTTTTCATCGGCTGTGGGAGCGCCATCGCGGGCCAGCTCGCTCCCACATTGGATTTGCCTGGCTCGCGACAGGATCCTCACAGGCTCAGGCAAACCCAGGCTTTCACTTCTTCTTCAGGCAATCGCTCATGAACGCCTTGCGGGCATCGCCTTTAAGCGCCTGGGTGGTCGCCGTGGCATTGCAGGTCTTCATGCGCTCCTGCGGCGTGCTCGGTGTGGCGGCCGTGGCGGCTGGAGTCGCCTTGAGGCAAGTACTCATGAAGGCTTTGCGCTCATCGCCCTTGAGGGCCTTGGTCGTGGCGTCGGCGTTGCAAGTGGTCATCTTGGTTTGCTGGGCCGTGGCGGCGAAGCCTTGGGAACAGAGCAGCAAACCGATCATCAACAAAGGCACACGCAGCATCTTCATGGTGTTTCTCCTGGTGGCCGCCCGAACGGAACGGCGATGAAATGCAGTGTAGACAAAGCCTGTTACACCTTCATCTGCTTCGATGCCTGATCTACCGCCTTCGCGAGCAAGCCCGCCCCCACATTCGACCGGGGTTCCTCAGAAGGAATGCTGTCAACTGTGGGAGCGGGCTTGCTCGCGAAGAACGATAACGCGGTCTTGTTTGACGATCTAAACCCCCGCAGCCTTCAGCCGCTGCGCATGCTCAACGAACAACCGGATCGGCTCGGCGCCCTTGCCCACCAACCCCAACGACTGGTTGACGATGTCGAAATGATCCAGCGGATAATCGTCGCCAATCACCGTGCCCAGGTGCGAGCTGTAGCGTCCCACCATGCCGTCGCATTGCCCCGCCTCGCGAACGAAGGTGCGGGCGAACAGGCGGCAGCTGCGATTCGTGCCGTCGAACAGGTTGCGTCCCTTGTCGGTCTTGCCCGGCTGCAAGGTCCCGGACCAGGAGTAGTAACGTACACCGTTGACTTCCTCCGCCCCTTGTCCGCCCCAGGTGACAGGCAATCCCTGGGCAAAACGCTGGTTGAACAGAGTCACCCCTGCCGTCGTGAGCGAAGCATGGGACGCATGGACATCCACTGGCAGCTTCGGCCCGCGATAGCCGGTATCCAACAGGCTCATCAGTGCATTGATCAATCGCAACGCGGCGCTGAGCAAACGGCCCTTGGCGCTGTCGGCCGGGTAGTGCGTTTGCAGATAGTCGGCCAGCTCCGAGCCGTGGTTGGGGCCGGCCACCGACGTGACCGACGCTATCAGGTCCGGGCGTTTGGCCGCAGCGTAGCGGGCGGTGAGACTCCCCTGGCTGTGGCCGATGAGGTTGACCTTTTGCGCACCGGTTTGTCGCAGGACTTCGTCGATCCGCGCCAGCAACTGCTCACCGCGCACCTCGGAAGAATGCAGCGGCGACACCTTCACCGCCACGACCACGGCCCCATCCCGGCGTAACGCCTCGACGATCCCATACCAGTACGGATACAACACCAGGCGAATGAACCCGAGCATTCCCGGGACCAATACAAGCGGGTAGCGAGTGGCGCAGCGTTGCGACATGGCGACATCCTTGTGATCAACAGGGGGTCAGCATCGGTAGCGATGATGACCAGTCTATGACACCCGCATCGCTTCAGCCTGCCCGTCTCGGTCAGTTGCCGCGCGCTACGCAGTGAATCATCCAGTAAAACTTTTTCCGGATCGCATCACTCAGAACTAAAGCGATCACGCCAGCAGAGCGTGACGCCTCACCGGATCAGCCTACAGGAGAACGAGATGAGCGACATGCACCTGACCGACGTCACGACCCTGCGCGAACGTGCGCGCCAGAATGTCCAGAATGGCGCGGTCACCGAAGGCTATAACGCCGATCGACAGGAAATCATCCGCCTGCTGAACGAAGCGCTGGCCACCGAACTGGTCTGCACGCTGCGCTACAAACGCCACTACTTCATGGCCACCGGCCTCAAGGCCAGCGTCGCGGCCAGCGAATTTCTCGAACACGCGACCCAGGAAGCCGAACATGCCGACAGGCTGGCCGAGCGCATCGTGCAACTGGGCGGCGAGCCGGAGTTCAACCCCGACCTGTTGACCCGTCACTCCCATGCCCAGTACGTGGCGGGCAACACCCTGAAAGAGATGGTGTTCGAGGATCTGGTGGCCGAACGGATCGCCATCGACAGCTACCGAGAGATCATCCAGTACATCGGCGAAAAAGACCCGACCACCCGGCGCATCTTCGAGGACATCCTGGCCCAGGAAGAAGAGCATGCCGATGACATGGCCGACATCCTGGCCGATTTGTAATTGCCGGGGCCCCATCGCGAGCAAGCTCGCTCCCACATCGGATGAGGAATGATGCGATCCGGTGTGGAAGCGAGCTTGCTCGCGATAGGGTCAGTCGCCTTGGCGCAGATTACCGAGTTGGCTTGACGGTCACCGGTGCCTTGCCTGCCTTCATCTGCTCCAGCAACGGCGCGCACTGGTTCGGTTCGCCACCGCTGGGGGCCACCAGCGCCAGCAGCCCGGCTGCCGGCGCGGCGATCACGCCCAGCGCGACCATCCCGGCACCGCGTAGCATCAGCGGCACCGCCTTGATGCCGGCGGCAGGCTTGGCGAACGCGCCGCGCACATACAGCGGCGAGCGCAGGGAAATCAGCCGCCAGCCCTTGGATTCCGGGGTAATGGTCAGGTCCAACTGCTCGGTCGCCATGTTCGCCGTGCCATCGATGTAGATGATCGCGTTCTCGGTATCGAACACAAACAGGCGAGTGGTCGCCAGGCCTGTCTTGATGTCGAAGTCCGCTGCCGCGCAATTGATCTTCACTTCCTTGTCGCCAAAGACCTTTCCCACCACATAATTACCCACGTTCAGCCCCGCCAACTCCATCAGTTCGCGGCTGATGGCGCCGTCGTTGATGAGCATTTTCAGGGTGCCGTTGGAAGTGCCCAGCAGCGCCGCCACTGAATTACCACGGCCACTGATATCGGCGTCGCCGTTCAGCTCGCCAAAGCTGGTCTTCATCGGTTCGAAGCCGGGGAACAGTTGCTTGAGCTTGAAGCCCCGCGCGGTCAGCTTCGCCTGGCCTTCCAGCGGTTGGGCATGCCCATTGAGACGGATCTGCGCATCGAGACGGCCCCCGGCCACGCCGAAGCGCAGGGGTTCCAGGCTCAGTTGGCCATCGTTGAGCACCAGGTGCGTGTAGAGGTCGGTGAACGGCAATTGCGCGCTGTGGACGATGCGTTTGCCGGTGAACTCGACATCGGCATCCATCACGCTCCAGCGCTCGGTGCGAAACTCCTCCACCGGCAAGACCTTGTCGGCAGGCTGCTTGCTGGCGCCGCCCCGGTTCTTTTGCTCGGTGTTGGAATCGGCACCAATCAGCGGCGCCAGATCGCTGAACAGCAGTTGATTGGAGACCAGCGCGCCGCTGAGTTTTGGCCGGGGCTGGCTGGCGACATAGGCCAGGTCGCCATGGATATCGCTCTCACCGATCTTGCCGTTGAACGCCTCATAGCGAAACAGCGCCCCGCCGGGTTCGTGGAGCTTGGCGATCAGGCGGCCGTCGGTGGCATAGGGCGGCGAATCCGGCAGGGTCACGCCGGTCAGCGGATAGAGACCGGCGAGGCTGTTACCGGCCAGTTTCAAGCGCAGGTCGAGGGCGCCGAGGTTCGTTGGGTCGGTGAGGGTGCCGGCCAATTCGATGCGGGTATTACCGATCTTCGCCTGGGCCTGAAGCGGAAAGGGTCGTGAAGTATCCTGCAACGCCAGCAGGCCGCCGACCTTGCCGGATCCACCCAGGTCTTGCCCGTGATATTGGCCGTTGACCTTGAAGGCGAACGCATAGTCTTGCGGTGCCGCGCCCTGGTCCCGGGCTTTTTGGGCGGCCTTGTCACCAACAATGTCACTGAACGGAATGGGCTTGCCCAGCGGATCGACCACCAGGTCGAGGCGGGTCTTCAGCGCCTGGTCGTCCAAGGTGACGTGGCCTTTGTCAAAGCCAATGGCGCCGATGTCCACGACCCAACTGGACGGTTCGGCGTCCGGGTCTTTCGGGTCGAACTGGAAGGTCCAGTTGGCGCGTCCGTCGGCCAGGCGTTGCAGGTTCGCGTCGGGCTCCGTCAGGTCGATGCGCGGAATCACCACGCGCCGGGCCAGCAACGCCAAGGGGGAAATGCGTAACTCGACGCGCTTGAGGGTGACCATTTGCGCAGTTTTCGACCAATCCGGGTTGCCCAGGCTCAAGTCTTCGGCCACCACATGGGGCCACGGCAGCCAGGCTCGCCAGCCGCCTTCCTCCGGCTCGCGCTGCCAGATCACCGCCAGGTTGCCGTTGATGGCAAACGGGCGATGCAACTCCTCGGAAACCTTGGTGTTGAGCACGGGTTTGACGCGGTTCCAATCGAAAAACGCGATGATCAGCACCAGCACTGCCAGCAGGACAACAAGGCTGGCGAAGCTCCAGGCGAGGATTTTTGAGGTGCGCGTCATGCACAAGGCTCCTGATGACGAATCAGCGTCCAGACCGCGACGCTTTGAAGGCGAGCCTGTAATCGGCTCGTACGAATAGTAGGACTGGCGAAACGGCTGACAGGTTTAACACCAGACACGATGAACGGTCTGAAAAATGTCGAAATCCTGACCGATCCGCCAGCTTGTTGTTACCGCGCCCGCACATTTGCGAAGCGGCAGTGGGTACAAAATACCCATCACAGGGCAAAACCATACCGCCAGAAGGCCCGTTTTAGAGCCTTCCCTCAGAACAATCAATTCCGTTGATTATTACCATTGTCTTTATGAACTTTTATATCGACTTATCGAGAGTAGCATTGCCTCCGTACCCACTTTATCGCCCTCCCAAGGAGCAACGATCATGAAACGCCAATTACTGATGAGCCTTTCCCTTTCACTGCTGGCCTCTACTGCCTTCGCCCTGCCAGCTTCCGAACAAGCGATCCCACAGGTCAAGGACAGCCATTCTGCCTACAGCCAGACTGTTGCTGAAGGTGGCCGTGACAGGCTGGAAGAAAAAGGCTTGGTAGAAGGTGGTTCCGACCGCACGCCACAAGGCCAGACCCTGGCAGCCGACGGTACCGAACGCACGCCACAAGGCCAGACCCTGGCAGCCGACGGCTCCGAACGCACCCCACAAGGCCAGACTCTGGCAGCTGACGGTTCCGACCGCACCCCACAAGGCCAGACCCTTGCCGAAGGTGGCTCCGACCGTACCCCACTGGGTGAAACCTTGGCCGAAGGTGGTTCTGACCGCACGCCTCTGGGTGAAGCCCTGGCAGCTGACGGTGGTGACCGCGTGATCGAACGCAACAGCGCAGTGAGCTGAGCCCATGGTGGCCATGAAAAAAGCCCGATTCCTGCAATCGGGCTTTTCTTTTCAAGCGCTTCGTTTCCCCGCCTGACCCCCTTCTACCGTTCGACGCCGGCAAAGCCGATTTGCTAAAGTGCATCGCTCTCGTGAATCAGAAGTCAGCCTTTGCGATGCTGCCCCGCGCCGAACAGAAACAACAAACCCGAATTGCCCTGATGGATGCAGCCCGACATTTGATGGAATGCGGCCGAGGGTTCGGCAGCTTGAGCCTGCGCGAAGTCGCCAGGACGGCGGGCATAGTGCCCACGGGTTTCTATCGGCACTTCGACGACATGGACCAACTGGGCCTGGCCCTGGTCAGCGAAGTCGGCCAGACCTTCCGCGAAACCATCCGCCTGGTGCGCCACAATGAATTCGTCATGGGCGGCATTATCGATGCGTCGGTGCGCATCTTTCTCGATGTGGTGCAAGCCAACCGCTCACAATTCCTGTTCCTGGCCCGCGAGCAATACGGCGGCTCCTTGCCGGTGCGCCAGGCCATCGCCCGGCTGCGTGAAGGTATCAGCTCCGACCTGGCCGCCGACCTGGCCTTGATGCCCAAGCTGCAACACCTGGACCTGGCTGCGTTGAGCGTGATAGCCGACCTCATCGTCAAGAGCGTATTCGCCACGCTGCCCGACATTATCGACCCACCCGCCCAAGCCCCACCGGAACACCTCACGCCGCAAATGAAGATTACCCAGCAATTGCGCTTCATCTTCATTGGCCTCAAGCATTGGCAAGGGTTGGGTAGCACGGAATAACCCTTCCATTGTGGGAACGAGCTTGCTCCCGCAGGTTTTTCAACAGACACAAAACAGTGCGCAGCGTTGTGACGCGCACCAAAGTGGGACGCGACATCTCACTTCTGCTAAACACTTTTCACAGCATTCCCACCGCTATTCCTACATCCCCTTCGATTGGCAAGCCCCTTGCTCTAAACACAGCACCGTTTATTGCTGGAAGCACTCCGATGCTGGTGATTCATCGCAGAATCGACACTCAACCCCGCTGGGACGCCGAGCTGCACCTGACCTTCGACGCCCGCAGCAAAAGCCGCCTGCGCTGTTTCAGTGCCGAAGGTGAAGACGTGGGGTTGTTTCTGGAGCGAGGCCAACCCCCCTTGCATGACGGCGAATGCCTGCAGGCCGAAGACGGTCGCATCGTGCGTATCTGCGCCCGCCCCGAACAATTGCTGCATGTCACCTGCACCAATGCTTTCGAACTGACTCGCGCCGCCTATCACCTGGGCAATCGCCACGTCGCCCTGCAAGTGGGCGATGGCTGGTTGCGCCTGCTGGACGACTACGTGCTCAAGGCCATGCTCGAACAACTGGGCGCCCGCGCCGAATCCATCGAAGCCCCGTTCCAACCAGAACACGGCGCTTATGGCGGGGGGCACCACCATTCCCGGCACGGCGAGGAAGCTTTCAACTATGCGCCGCGCCTGCATCAATTCGGCGTGCGCACATGAACCCGGCCTGGGCGCTGCTGCGCCTGGCCAGCCCGCAGTTGCCGATTGGCGGCTACAGCTATTCCCAAGGGCTGGAAATGGCGGTGGACAACGGCCAGGTGAAAAATCCCGACGACGCGCGGCGCTGGATCAGCGATCAACTCCTGCTGAACCTGGCACGCTTCGAAGCGCCCCTGCTATTGGCCCATTGCAGCGCCGCCGCCTCGGACGACTGGGACGCCCTGCTACAACATTGCGAAGCACATCGCGCCAGCAGGGAAACCCGCGAGCTGTACCAGGAGAGCCGGCAGATGGGCTATTCGTTGCAGCAATTACTCGCTGGCCTGCCGGAACTCGACAGCGCCGCACGGGAATTTCTCACCGAGCGCAGCGAACCGCACTTGGCCCTGGGCTGGGCCCTGGCCGCCCGCGCCTGGCACATCGCGCCTCAGGATGCCCTCGCCGCCTGGCTATGGAGTTGGCTGGAAAATCAATTGGCGGTGCTGATGAAAACCCTGCCCCTGGGCCAGCAAGCCGCCCAGCGCCTGACCAGCGAACTGCTGCCGCTGCTGCAACAGGCCCAGCACAACGCCTCGAATATCGACCCCGATCATCACGGCAGCGCCGCGTTTGGCCTGTCCTTGGCGTGCATGGCCCATGAGCGCCAGTACAGCCGTCTGTTCCGTTCCTAGGAGACACACATGAATACACAACCTTTGCGCGTCGGTATTGGGGGCCCGGTGGGCTCCGGCAAGACCGCCCTGACCCTGGCCCTGTGCCTGGCCCTGCGCGAGCGCTACAACCTGGCGGTGGTCACCAATGACATCTACACCCGCGAAGATGCCGACTTCCTCGTGCGCAACGAGGCCCTGGCGCCGGAGCGGATCATCGGCGTGGAAACCGGCGGCTGCCCACACACCGCGATTCGCGAAGACGCCTCCATAAACCTTGAGGCGGTGGACCAGTTGAACCGGCGTTTCCCGGGGCTCGACCTGATCCTGGTGGAGTCGGGTGGCGACAACCTCTCCGCGACCTTCAGCCCGGAGCTGTCGGACCTGACCCTCTATGTGATCGACGTCTCGGCCGGTGACAAGCTGCCGCGCAAGGGCGGGCCGGGCATCTGCAAATCCGACCTGCTGGTAATCAACAAGATCGACCTGGCGCCGCTGGTGGGCGCGTCCCTGGAACTAATGGACAGCGACACCCGGCGGATGCGCAACGGCAAGCCCTTCGTATTCAGCAACCAGAAGACCGGCCAGGGCCTGGAGGAGATCATCGCCTTCATCGAGCGTCAGGGCCTGCTGACTGCTGCCTGATTTTTCTGACTTTCAACAAGGAAGCTTATCCAATGACATCTAAACGCATCCTGGGCGTGCTCGCCCTGCTGCTGGCCCCGGCTGTAGCCTTCGCCCACCCCGGTCATGGTGACAATGGCTTGATCGCCGGCCTCGGTCACCCTATCGGCGGGCTCGATCATTTGCTGGCAATGCTGGCGGTCGGCTTGTGGGCTGCGCAACAGCAAGGCGCGGCACGTTGGGCGCTGCCGTGCACCTTCGTCGGTACGATGTTGCTCGGCGGCTTGCTGGGTTTCGAAGGCCTGGACCTGCCCGCACTGGAAAGCGGGATCGCCGCCTCGGTATTGGCCCTGGGGCTGGCGGTGGCGCTGGCGGTGCGTCCGCCCTTGAGCCTGGCGGTTGGCGCGACGGCATTGTTTGCGCTGTTCCATGGCGTGGCCCATGGCCTGGAACTGCCGGACATGTCGAGTCCGTGGGCTTATGCGGCCGGGTTTGTCGCGGCCACGGCGGCGCTGCATGGTGCCGGTTTTGCGCTGGTGCGTGTGCTGCCACGAGCGGCGGCGCCGTTGGTGCGGTTGGCCGGGGCGGCTTCGGCGGCGGCTGGGGTGTGGTTGTTGGCGGGTTGATTCTTTAGCGCCTTCAATGACCCCTTCGCGAGCAAGCCCGCTCCCACAGTTTGATTGATCCCTGTGGGAACGGGCTTGCTCGCGAAGGCGGCCTGTCAGCCGCCCCATCTCCCCAGGCCTGCCACTCTGCTACCATGTCGCGCAATCGCCCCCAGCCGTGACGACGTCCGCCAATGCCTGATGCTTCCCGCCCCGCCCCCCAGCCAGAATTGACCGCCCTGTTCGCAGCGGTGCGCCAGCATTTTCACGACGTGATCGTGCCGATGTGGCAAGGCCCGGGCTGGAACACCGAACTGGCGTTGCCTTATGAGTCCCTGGATGCCGGACATACGCCACTGCCGCCCCAGCGCTACCGCGCCATGGCCTGCGCCCGGCAGTTGTACGTTTTCGCCAGCCTGATCGGCCAAGTGCCTCAGGCCGAAGAGCGGGCCAGCGCTTTGTTCCGTTCGTTACAGCGGCATTTTCACGATGCCGAACACGGCGGCTGGTTCTACAGCATCGACCCTCAAGGCGCACCGCTGGACACCGGCAAGGACCTCTATACCCACGCCTTCATCCTGTTCGCCTGCGCCCATTATTGGGAGAAGGTCCGCGAACCGCTGGTGGAATCGGTGCTCAATGCTGCCTTGGAAGTCATCGCCCGACGCTTTGCCACGGGCGATGGCCTCTATGAAGCCAGCCTCAAGCGCGATTGGTCGACGCTCGGATCCGGCCCGCTGCAGAACCCTTTGATGCACCTGGCCGAAGCCTTCCTCGCCACCCTCTCGGTGCGCGAAGACGCCCACGTCCGCC
This sequence comes from Pseudomonas sp. Q12-87, assembly GCF_001269755.1. Taxonomy (NCBI): domain Bacteria; kingdom Pseudomonadati; phylum Pseudomonadota; class Gammaproteobacteria; order Pseudomonadales; family Pseudomonadaceae; genus Pseudomonas; species Pseudomonas sp. Q12-87. The sequence continues at coordinate 117,861 of NZ_LHVI01000034.1, forward strand.
AGGCGCTGTTGAGCCTGTGCGACGGCATGTTCCAGCGCTTCATCGACCCGCAGCGCGGCGTCATGCTGGAGAAACCACTCAAGGCTGTGGATAACTGGTTCGAACCGGGGCACCAGTTCGAGTGGTACTTCCTGCTGGCGAGCTCCCCCCTGCTGCGCAACGGCAAGTTGCACACGGCGCTGGAGCGAAGCTTCGGTTATACCGAGCAACAGGGCGTAGCCCCGCAGTCCGGCGCGGTGTGCGCCATGCGGGTCCTGGAACCGCAGGCAGCCCCACGGGACGCGACCCAGCGCATCTGGGCCCAGGCCGAGTACCTGCGGGCGCTGACCTTGCGCCCAGGGAGTGAGCAGCTCTTGCTGCGCCAGTTGCAGGCGCTGCAGCAACATTTCCTGCACGACAAAGGCTGGAACGAATGCCTGGACGCCGAAGGCACCGTCAGCCGTCGGGACATGCCATCCACCACGCCGTATCACCTGCTGACTTGCTACCGCGGGCTGGCCGATTATGTGGCGAGGGAGCTTGCTCCCGCTGGGTCGCGCAGCGGCCCCCAAAGCTAGCGACTGCTTCGCAGCCGAACGGGAGCAAGCTCCCTCGCCACGGGATGTCAGTCATCAAGTCTTGTTGCGCTCGATGGCAAACCCTGCCCAGGTCTGGCTCACCGGCATCAGTTCCAGGCTGTTGATGTTGATGTGCGCCGGCGTGTTGAGCACCCAGAAGATGGTATCGGCGATGTCCTGTGGCTGGATCGGCTCGGCCCCGGCGTAAGTCGCGTTGTAGCGCTCCTGATCGCCGCCGAAACGCACCAGGGAGAACTCACTCTCGCACAGGCCTGGCTCGATGTTAGTGACCCGCACACCGGTGCCTTGCAGGTCGCAGCGCAGGTTCAGCGAGAATTGTCTGACGAATGCCTTGCTCGCGCCGTACACGTGGCTGCCCGGGTACGGGTAGTTACCGGCGATGGAGCCCAAATTGATGATCCCGGCCCCACGACCATGGGCGATCAGGCGCGGCAGCAGCAGCCGGGTGCTGTAAAGCAGACCTTTGACGTTGGTATCGACCATGGTGTCCCAGTCATCGAGGTCGCATTTGGGGGCCGGGTCGACGCCCAGGGCCAGGCCGGCATTGTTGATCAGCCCTCGCAGCTTGGCGAAGGACGGCGGCAGATTGGCGATGGCCTCTTCCATGGCCTTGCGATCACGCACATCCAACACCAGGCCATGGACCTCGGTCTGCTTCGACAACTCGGCACACAGGGCATTGAGGCGCTCTTCACGACGACCGGTCAGCACCAGCTTCCAACCAGCCTCGGCAAAACGACGGGCGCAGGCTTCACCAAAACCGGACGTCGCGCCGGTGATAAACAGGGTGTTGGACATCGTGTTCTCCTTGCTAAAGCTTGAAACAACCATTAATGGAAATCGGCCAACAGCATGCCCGGCCTGGTACGGCAGGGGCAAGGCCCCTGGCGCAGGCTTTCGCCTGAACACTGCTCATAAAACAACCAATCTGCCCCAGGCCTTGCGGAACAAGGCTCGCAGCCGGTTGCCCGCACCTTATCCACAGGCGCGTCCACAGTAATCGGGGGCAAGTACAAACAGCGCAGGCCGCTGTGTATAAGGCTTTGCGAGGTTTTTCGGAATTTTTTTTGCTTGACCGCGCAAGTGACCTTGTGCAGATCAAATCCTCTGCTATAAGCCGACGCCCACAGAGCGATGGCGCCAAGCCAGCAACGACGGCCCTCAGCGCGGTCTTTCCAGAGTTTAGTCACAGACTTATCCACAGGCTTAGCCCCTGGATTTCCAGCCTTGGATAAACCTCATCAAGGGCTTGACAACCACCGCTCACACTTGACCTGAAACGCCTGATCAAAAATTGATCACCCTCGTAGAGGCCACGTATTTAAAGGCTTGCAGCCAGCTACACCCACGTTACCCACAGCCAGTTCCACAGCAAACGGGGACAACTCAAAACCGAGACAAAACAACTGTTTGCGGCGACTTTATGTCGCGGTTTCACAGAGGGCTGGGATTGTTGTCCACAATTCTGGAGCCCCTGCAAAACCCCGGTGAGAGCGAGCTCGCTCCCACCAAGGGACAGTGGTGTTCCGGAGAGAAAAAAACCGGCGATCACTCGCCGGTTTTCTTATTGCTGCAGCCGCCTCAATGCCCGCCCAGATACGCGTTGCGCACCTCTTCGTTGGCGAGCAGTTCCTTGCCGGTGCCGGTCAGGCGGATTTCACCGTTGACCATCACATAGGCCCGGTCCGACAACTTGAGGGCGTGGTTGGCGTTCTGTTCCACCAGGAAGATCGTCATCCCGGTGGATGCCAACTCGCGCAGGGTAGCGAAGATCTGTTTCACCACGATCGGCGCCAAGCCCAGGCTCGGCTCATCGAGCAGCAACAGCTTGGGACGGCTCATCAATGCCCGGGCGATGGCGAGCATTTGCTGCTCGCCGCCGGACATGGTCATGGCCCGCTGGTTGCGCCGCTCCTTGAGCCGGGGAAACAGATCGAACATGCGCTGCATGTCTTCGCCGGCGAACTTGTCGCCGATGGGAATGGTGCCCATCAGCAGGTTTTCCTCGACCGTCATGTCGGGGAATACCCGCCGTCCTTCCGGCGACTGCGCAATGCCATTGGAGGCGATGTAGTGAGACGATTTGTGGGTAATGTCCACACCCTGGTAAAGAATCTGCCCGCCCGCTGCGCGCGGCTGGCCGAAGATCGACATCAGCAGCGTGGACTTGCCGGCACCGTTGGAGCCAATCAGGCTCACGGTCTCGCCTTCGTCAATGTGCATCGAGACTTTCTTCAGGGCCTGGATCGGCCCGTAGAACACGTCCAGCGCCTTGAGCTCGAGGATAGGCCCACTCATACCAGCTCCTCTTCATCGGCACCCAGGTAGGCCGCGATCACCTTCGGATCGTTGCGAATCGCCTCGGGACCGCCTTCGGCGATCACGTTGCCGTGGTCCAGCACCACGATGTGGTCGGAAATGCTCATTACCATGCCCATGTCGTGTTCGATCAGCACCACGGTCAGATCATGCTCGTCGCGTAGCAGCCGGATCATCGCGCTCAGCGCTTCGGTTTCCTGAGGGTTGAGGCCGGCCGCCGGTTCGTCGAGGCAGATGATCTGCGGACGGGTGCACATGGCCCGGGCAATTTCCAGGCGCCGTTGCTGGCCGTAGGAAAGCTCACCCGCCAGGCGGTTGGCACAATCCACCAGGTCCACCACTTCCAGCCAGTAGAAGGCGTGGTCCAGGGCATCGCTTTCGGCCTTGCGGTAGCCCTTGGTGTTGAGGATGCCCGCCACCAGGCTGCGGTTGACCCACATATGCTGGGCCACCAGCAGGTTTTCCAGCACCGACATTTCCTTGAACAGGCGAATGTTCTGAAAGGTACGCGCCAAACCGGCGCGGTTCACCAGGTGGGTGCCGCCAAACATCTTGTAATACAGCCGGCTGGCGAAGGATTTCGGCGACACGAAGTCGGTTGGGCGAAACGCTTCGCCCAACAGCTTGATGACGTTGGTCCGCTCGCCGCGCACGTTGAGTTCGATCTTGCCGCCGGTGGCCTTGTAGAACCCGGTCAGGCAGTTGAACACCGTGGTCTTGCCCGCACCGTTGGGGCCGATCAGGGCGAAGATCGAGTTGCGCTTGACCTGCAGGCTGACGTCGCTGAGGGCCTTGATCCCGCCGAATTGCATCATCAGGTTTTCAACCTGGAGTACGACTTCGCTCATGGCGCGACTCCTTTACGCGGCGTCACACCGGTACGGCTGATGCGAATCAGGCCGCGGGGGCGCCAGATCATCATCAACACCATCAGTATGCCGAACAGTAATACACGGTACTCGGCGAAACCGCGCAGCAGTTCCGGCGCCACGGTCAGCACGAAGGCCGCTATCACCACGCCGATGGTCGAGCCCATGCCGCCCAGCACCACGATGGCGAGGATCAGGGCCGACTCGAAGAAGGTGAACGATGTCGGGTTGACGAAACCTTGGTACGTGGCGAAGAACACGCCGGCCAGGCCGGCCGTCGAAGCGCCAATGGTGAACGCCGAGAGCTTGACCAGTACATGGTTCAGGCCCATCGAGCGGCAGGCGATTTCATCTTCGCGCAAGGCTTCCCAGGCGCGGCCGACCGGCATGCGGGTCAAGCGATGCTTGATGTACAGCACGGCCAGCACGACAAGGAACAACACGGCATAGATGAAGTAGTACTTCACGTCCGGGTTGTAGGCGATGCCGAAAAACTCATGGAAGGGGACGCCGCCATCCTTTGCCCTTTTACCGAACTCCAGACCGAAAAAGGTAGGCAATGGTGCCGGCATACCGTTCGGCCCGCCGGTCAGGCTCAGCCAGTTATTCAGGATCAGCCGGATGATTTCACCGAAACCCAGGGTCACGATCGCCAGGTAGTCGCCATGCAGGCGCAGCACCGGGAAACCGAGGATGCAACCGGCCAGCCCCGCCGTGATAGCCGCCAGGGGCAACACCGTCCAGAACCCCAGCCCCAGGTATTGATAACCGAGCGCCAGGCCATAGGCACCGATGGCGTAGAACGCCACGTAGCCCAGGTCGAGCAAGCCGGCCAGGCCGACCACGATGTTCAAGCCCAGGCCCAGCAGCACGTAGATCAGCCCAAGGATGACCACGCCCAGCAGGTACGAATTGGAAAAAAACGGGAACACCACGGCGATGACGATCACCAGGGGGATGATCCAGCGCAACCGGGTTTTGTAGTCAGGTGGCAGTACATGCACCCCGGAGCCGGTGCTTTCGAAGCCATCAAGAATCTTCAGGCCCTTGGGCGTTTGCAGGAACAGGCCCAGGGCAAAGCGACCGGCCATGACGATGGCGACAATCCATGCCACGCGGGTCGGTTGCAGGTTGAAGCCGTAGCCGTCCAGGACCACGCCGACAATCGGACCGAACACAATGAGGGCCACCAGACCGGCAAGAATCGCGTCAACCAGGCTTCTTTTGATATCAGTGGTTTTTTTAGTGGTTGAAGACATCGCTTACACCTTCGACACAAGAGGACGGCCAAGCAGGCCTTGGGGCCGAAAGACCAGAACGAGAACGAGCAGCGAGAAGCTGAAGACGTCTTTGTAGTCCGAGTTGACCAGGCCCGAGAACAGCGACTCGGAGATCCCGAGAATGATCCCGCCAAGCATCGCGCCAGGCAGTGAGCCGATCCCGCCGAGTACCGCGGCGGTGAATGCCTTGATGCCGATGATGAAGCCGGCATAGAAGTCGAACGTGCCGTAGTTCATGGTGATCAGCACGCCAGCCAGGGCTGCCATCGCTGCACCAATGATGAAGACGTAGGAAATCACCCGGTCGGTGTTGATCCCCAGGATCGAGGCCATCTTGCGGTCTTGCTGGGTCGCGCGGCACATGCGGCCGAGCTTGGTGTACTTGATGACGTAGGTCAGCAGGCCCATCCCAACAAACGCAGCGACAAGGATGAAGACCTTGGTGTAGGTCAGTTGCACGAATCCGCTGCCGACTTCGACGCGCCAGGCGCCTGTCAGCAAGGTCGGAACACCTTGTTGCTTCGCACCCTGGGCGATCTGTGCATAGTTTTGCAGGATCAGCGAAATACCGATGGCGCTGATCAGCGGTGCCAATCGGGTGGAGTTACGCAGGGGTTTGTAGGCGACACGCTCGATGACCCAGCCATACACCGCCGTAACGACGATGGTGAAGACCAGCGTGCCAAGCATCAGCAGGGGAAAGGATTCAATACCGAAGTATGCCAGCAGAGCCAGACTGATCGCCGCGAGGTACGCAGAGATCATGTAAACCTCGCCATGGGCGAAGTTGATCATGCCAATGATGCCATAGACCATTGTGTAGCCGATGGCGATCAGGCCATAGACCGACCCGAGGGTCAGGCCGTTGACCAGTTGCTGCAGGAAAATACCATCCATAACGCAATCTCACGCAGTGAGAACCTGCACACCCGTGAGTGTGCGGTTCTTCTAAGGAAAATACAGATTTACGTCGGAGCAATGTCAGTCAAAACACTACCCCCCTTATGGAGCTGGCCTGACGCGATAACGGACAGACATTCAACAACGATGTCGCCTGTCAGTCCGCCATCGCGAGCAAGCTCGCTCCCATATGGAATCGGGGGATCTAGCCGATCGCGTTTACTTCTGTTTTTCCAACTGGTGGTATTTGCCGTCCTTGTCCCACTCGTAGACCACGTAGTCGGAGACTTTCAGGTCGCCCTTGCTGTCCCAGGCTTTCTCGCCCATGACGGTCTTGACCGGGTTTTTCTTCAACCAGGCAGCGGCTTCTTCGCCTTTGTTGGACTTGGCCCCGTTGAAGGCCGCAGCCAACGTTTGCACCGACGCGTAGGCATACAGGGTGTAGCCTTCCGGCTCAGTGCCCTTGGCGCGGAACGCATCCACTACGGCCTTGCTGTCTGGCAGCAGGCGCGGGTCGGCACCGAAGGTCATCAGCACGCCGTCGACAAATTGCGGGCCGCCAGCGGTGGTGACCAATTCGTCGGTCACGATGCCGTCGTCGGACATGAACTTGACGTCCTTCAGGCCCTGCTCACGCAGTTGACGAACCAGGGGCCCGGCTTCCGGGTGCAGGCCGCCAAAGTAGACGACATCGGCGCCAGCGCCGCGGATCTTGGTAACAATGGTGCTGAAGTCTTTTTCGCCACGGGTCAGGCCTTCGTACAGCACAGGCGTCACGCCACGCTTGACGAGCTGGGCCTTGGTGGCATCCGCCAGGCCCTGGCCGTAGGTATCCTTGTCGTGCAGCACGACGACTTTCTTACCTTTGAGCACGTCGACGATGTAGTCACCGGCGACGATGCCTTGCTGGTCGTCACGACCGCACATACGAAACATGGCGCTCAAGCCGCGCTCGGTAACCTGTGGGTTGGTAGAACCCGGCGTGATCGCGATGATGCCGGCTTCGTCGTAGATCTCGGAGGCCGGGATGGTCGACGAGGAGCAGAAGTGACCGACAACGCCGGCCACTTTCTGGTTGGTCAGGTCCTTGGCTACCGTAACGGCCTGTTTCGGTTCGCAGGCGTCATCGCCCTTGACCAGCAGGATTTTTTCCCCGTTCACGCCGCCCTTGGCATTGATTTCGTCTGCCGCGGCCTGTGCACCCTTCATGTACTGCTCGCCAAATGCTGCGTTGGCGCCTGTCATGGGACCCGCCACGCCGATCTTGATGTCGGCCTGGGCAAACGCAGAAACACCCAGCGCAGCTGCCACTGCGAGGGCCAGGAAACCTTTCTTGTAAAACGTCTGGGACATGAGGTGGTGCTCCAAGGTTTTTTTTAGTTGGCACTGCGACTTCATTTCACTGAGAAGCTGAGAGCAAGGGCCGTGCCATCGGTTTTTCATTCTGAAAAAAGTCGCTGCTTTATTGTTATTTCGACTGTTTCGGGCCCTTTTTCATAGGGCGTGCAACCGTCTAAACCGCGCGAGGTGCAACCTTTTATTCGAATGGGTGAAACCCTCCATGAGCCATCATTGCAACCATCCGACGAAACGGCGTGCAACCACTCTGTAACAACCTGCGTCACCGAACTGCACACTAGCGGTGCGCGACTGCTACAACCCGCACCATAACAGGCTAGACGCTAAGCGGGAAAACGCGGCTTCCGGCAACATTTTTCAACACTCAAATGACGATGCGCAGGCACTGGCCCGCGTGATACAGCGAGAAGCCCGCCTCGTACAGGCAACTGCGCACACCCGCTGCGGCCAATGGCTGCATGGGGGCGAAGGGAATCGGCAGCGCCTTGGCATCACCATGGCACAGGTAATCGGCGAAGGCCTTGCCCACCACGGTACCGGTGGTCACGCCCCGGCCGTTGTAGCCGGTCACGGCCACCAGCCCGGGGGCAGGTTCGAACAGGCGCATCAGGTGATCGGGTGTGAAGGCAATGCACCCTGTCCAGGTGCACTCCCATTCCACCGCCTTGAGGTAGGGGAAATAGTGTTGCTGCACACGGTCCGCCCAAGCCTTGAGGAACCAGCCCGGCTTGCGGTTGCCGTTGCCAAGGCTGCCCAGCAGCAGGCGGCCGTCCTTGTCACGGCGGATGCTGCTCAACACCTGGCGGGTGTCCCATGAACCCTGCCCGCCGGGCAAAATCCGTTGAGCTGCTTCGTCCGTCAGCGGGACGGAGGCGACCTGATAGTAATAGCCAGGGAAAAAGTTGCGCCGCAGCTCGGTCCAGTCGCCCTCGGTATAGGCGTTGGAGGCAATCACCACCTGCTCGGCCAGCACCGACCCGTGGGCGGTCTGGACCGACCAGCGCTGGCCCTGGCGTTCCAGGCGCGTCACAGGCGAGTGATCGAAAAGCTGGCCGCCCAAGTCCTTGGCAGCCTTCGCCAGTCCGCTGGTGTAGGCCATCGGATTGAGGGTGCCGGCGCGTCGGTCAAGCAACGCTGCGGCAATCTTTGGGGTGCCAGTGGCGTCGAAGCAGGCCTGGCCGGTGAGCAATTCCACCGGGGCGCCGCGGCGTTTCCATTGCGCTTCGCGACTGCGCAGGTCCGCCTCGCCACGGGCGTTATGGGCCATGTGCAAGGTGCCTTCGCGGCGCAACTGGCAATCGATGTTGTATTTGTCGACGAGGCTGAACACCAAGGCCGGCGCGGCGCCCAGCATGCGATTGAGCTGGCTGCCCACCGCCTCACCGAACCCCGCCTCGATGTCATCCGGCGGGATCCACAGGCCGGCGTTGACCAGGCCGACGTTGCGTCCCGACCCACCATGCCCGGCCCGATGGGCTTCCAATACTGCAACGCGCTTGCCTTGTTCCAACAAGTGCACCGCCGCCGACAGCCCGGTGAAACCTGCGCCGATGACGCAGACATCTACCGTGATTTCTGCGCTGAGCGAGCTGTTTTCAGGCCTTTGTGGCGTCAGTTTTTCCCACAGACATTCTTCGCGTAACGGCATTGCCAGACTCCGGAAATGAAACCCAACCACTACACATTCAATTGTGGGAGCGGGCTTGCTCGCGAAAGCGGACGGTCAATCAACATTGTTGTCGCCTGATATACCGTTTTCGCGAGCAAGCCCGCTCCCACAGGGGGGTCGCCGCTTGGCTCAAGCCTTAATCAAAGGTGATGCCTTGCGCCAACGGCAATTCCAGCGAGTAGTTCACGGTGTTGGTCTGGCGACGCATGTAGCCGCGCCATGCGTCGGAGCCGGATTCGCGACCGCCGCCGGTTTCTTTCTCACCGCCAAACGCACCGCCGATTTCCGCCCCGCTCGGGCCAATGTTGACGTTGGCGATGCCACAGTCGCTGCCCACCGCCGACATGAACTGCTCGGCCTCGCGCACGTCCGTGGTAAAGATGCAGGACGACAGGCCTTGGGGCACCGAGTTGTTCAGGTGCAGGGCTTCGCTGAAGTCCTTGTAGCCAACCACGTAGAGAATCGGCGCGAAGGTCTCGTGGCGCACGACGTCGCTCTGCTCGGGCATCTCGACGATGGCTGGCGAGACGTAATAGGCATTCGGGAATTGGTCTTCGAGCTGGCGCTTGCCGCCGAATACCCGGCCACCTTCACTCAAGGCCTGCTCCAGCGCGTCCTGCATGTTGTCGAAGCTGTGTTTGTCGATCAGTGGCCCGACCAGATTGCCTTCCAGCGGATGGCCGATGCGCACTTTCGAATAGGCGGCCTTGAGGCGGGTGACGATCTCTTCTTTCACCGATTCATGGGCGATCAGGCGGCGCAGGGTGGTGCAACGCTGGCCGGCAGTGCCGACGGCGCTGAACAGGATGGCGCGCACGGCCATGTCCAGATCCGCGCTTGGCGCAAGGATCATGGCGTTGTTGCCGCCCAGTTCCAGGATGCTGCGGGCGAAACGCGCGGCGACTTTTGGCGCCACCTCACGGCCCATGCGGGTGCTGCCGGTGGCGCTGATCAAGGCCACGCGGGGATCGTCCACCAGCGCCTCGCCGGCGTCGCGACCGCCAATGATCACTTGCGTCAGGTACGGCGGCGCATCGCTGAAATTCTTCAGCACACGGTCGAACAGCGCCTGGCACGCCAGGGCGGTGAGCGGGGTCTTTTCCGACGGTTTCCAGATCACCGAGTTACCGCACACCAAGGCCAGCGTGGTGTTCCAGGCCCAGACCGCCACGGGGAAGTTGAAGGCGCTGATCACCCCGACCACACCCAGCGGATGCCAGGATTCACGCATGTGATGGCCGGGGCGCTCGGAGGCGATGGTCAGGCCGTACAGCTGACGGGACAAGCCCACGGCGAAGTCGCAGATATCGATCATCTCTTGCACTTCACCCAGGCCTTCCTGGGTGATCTTGCCCGCCTCCCATGACACCAACTCACCGAGGTCGGCCTTGTATTCGCGCAACAGGTCGCCAAATTGACGCACCAGCTCACCGCGACGCGGGGCAGGCACTTGGCGCCACAGGTCGAACGCATGCTCGGCACGACTGACCTGCTGTTCCACTTCAGCCGCGCCTTCCCAATTCACGGCGCCGATACGGCTGCCATCGATGGGCGAATGCACCGGTTGTGTGCCGTTCTGGTACAGGGTCGAGTCGACGCCCAGACGATCAAGCAATGCAGCAACCATGGAATTTTCCTCAAACGTAAGACAAGTAGTGGCAGCCGCAAATGTCGGCTGAGCAGACCTGTAGTTGTAGCTGGCCTGAGACTTGCCAACAAACGACCTTTAAGCGAGATATCATTCCGTTTATTCATGCTGGCCATGACCGGATAAGCAGCGCCACAAGAAATAAGGCCTCATCATGCTCAATAAACGCTATTTGCCGTCGATCACGGCGCTGCAATGCTTCGAAGCGGTGACCCGCCACCTGAGCTTCACCCGTGCCGCCGAAGAGCTGAACCTGACCCAGAGTGCCGTCAGCAAGCAGGTCGCGCAATTGGAGGAACTGCTGCAGCACTTATTGTTCCGGCGCGTACGTCGACGCTTGCAACTGACACCGGCCGGGGATTTGTACTTGGGGGAAGTGCGAAAAATTCTTTCCCAGGTGGAGATGTCTACCCATTACCTGCGTTCCTACGGCGGCGACACCGAAGTCCTGCGCGTTTCCACACCTCCGACGTTCGGCGCCCGCTGGCTGGTCCCACGCTTGAAGGGGTGGCGTTTGCGCCACCCCACGATTCACCTGGATCTGTGCAGTGAGCAAGAGGCCGATGACTTGGTGCAGGGGCGCAGCGACCTGGCGTTTTACTTCGGCCACGGCTCACGGCCCGGCACCGAATCCCTGAAGCTGTTCGGCGAAGAGCTGGTGCCGGTCTGCGCACCCGGCAGCCTGCCGGAACACCCCTTCACCGACCCGACCCAACTGGCCGAACTGGTGCTGCTGCAAAACGCATCGCGTCCCCAGGCCTGGCACGACTGGTTCGACAGCCAGGGCTACCACACCGAACACAGCTACCACGGGCCGCGCTTCGAAACGTTCTATATGTGCATCCGAGCCGCCCAGGTCGGCTGCGGCGTTGCCTTGCTCCCGCGCTTCCTGGTGGAAGAAGAACTGGCCGACGGCAAGCTCATCATTCCCTGGGCCCATGCGATGCCCAGCACCAGCGCCTATTACCTGGCCTACCCGGAACATTCGGCGGAAGTGCCCAAGGTCCGGCTGTTCGTGGAATGGATGCTAGAGCAGGTCGAGAACCCGGATACGCTGTAATAGCAACTGCCCACCCTGTGGCGAGGGAGCTTGCTCCCGCTCGGTTGCGCAGCAACCGCTCAAGTACCTGGGGCCGCAGCGCGACCCAGCGGGAGCAAGCTCCCTCGCCACAACGGCCTTCGGACGTTAAAAAATCACTGGCAATACCCACCCAGGTTATGCGCCACTAACCCCTTCACCCCAAACCGCTGTACGCCGCTGCCCAGCACAGCGGCCTGCCTGGAGATTCCCGCCATGAGCGAGAGTGTATTTGCCGATCGTATCGTGCAGAACCTGCTCGACACCGACTTCTACAAACTGACGATGATGCAGGCGGTGCTGCACAACTATCCCAACGTTGAAGTCGAGTGGGAATTTCGTTGCCGCAACAGTGAAGACCTGCGCCCGTACCTGGCGGAGATCCGCTTTCAGATCGAACGCCTGGCCGAGCTGAACCTGAGCGCCGACCAATTAAGTTTCCTTGAGCGCATCAGCTTTATGAAGCCGGACTTCCTGCGTTTCCTGGGCCTGTTTCGCTTCAACCTGCGCTACGTCCACACCGGCATCGACAACGGCGAGCTGTTCATCCGCCTGCGTGGGCCCTGGCTACACGTGATTCTGTTCGAAGTACCGCTGCTGGCCATCGTCAGCGAAGTGCGCAATCGCTATCGCTACCGCGAAATTGTCCTGGAACAGGCACGGGAACAGTTGTATCGCAAGTTCGACTGGCTGAGCGCCAACGCCAGCGCCGACGAATTATCCGAACTGCAGGTAGCGGACTTCGGCACCCGCCGTCGGTTTTCCTACCGAGTCCAGGAAGAAGTGGTGAACGTGCTCAAGCACGATTTCCCCGGGCGTTTTGTCGGCACCAGCAACGTGCACCTGTCCCGGGAACTGGACATGAAGCCCCTGGGCACCATGGCCCACGAGTGGATCATGGCTCACCAGCAACTGGGGCCACGACTGATCGATAGCCAGATCGCCGCCCTCGATTGCTGGGTGCGTGAATACCGGGGCCTGCTGGGGATCGCCCTGACCGATTGCATCACCATGGACGCCTTCCTGAAGGACTTCGACCTGTTCTTCGCCAAGCTCTTCGACGGTTTGCGCCATGACTCCGGCGACCCGGTGCTCTGGGCCGAAAAAGCCATCGCCCACTACCACAAGCTCGGCATCGACCCGATGAGCAAGACCCTGGTGTTCTCCGACAGTCTGACATTGCCTAAATGCCTGGAGATTTTTCGGGCATTGCGCGGTCGCATTAATGTCAGCTTCGGTATCGGCACCAACCTGACCTGTGACATACCGGGTGTAGAGCCAATGAGCATCGTGCTTAAAATGATCAGCTGTGACGGGCAACCCGTGGCCAAGATTTCAGACGAGCCCGGCAAGACCCACTGCAAGGATCCGAACTTCGTCGCCTACATGCGACATGTTTTCCAAGTACCTGCCACCCTTTCAGACACATCAAGCAAGGAGTGAATTCATGCAAGCCGTACAGCGTGAGATTGCTGAACAGCTCAAGGTCCAGCCACCGTTCGCCGATGACGCCGCCCTCAAGGCCGAAGTCGCCCGGCGCGTGAGCTTTATCCAGGATTGCCTGGTCAATTCCGGCCTCAAATCCCTGGTGCTGGGCATCAGCGGTGGCGTCGACTCGTTGACCGCCGGGCTGCTGGCCCAACGTGCCGTGCGCGAACTACGGGAAAAAACCGGCAACGCGGCCTACAAGTTCGTAGCCGTTCGCCTGCCGTATGAAACCCAGTTCGACGAGCACGAAGCACAAGCCTGCGTGGACTTCATCGAGCCGGACGAGCGCCACACCGTCAACATCGGCCCGGCGGTCAAGGCACTGGCCAAGGAAGTCCTGGCCTTCGAGGGCAAGACACCGGGCTCGCGGGATTTCGTATTGGGCAATACCAAGGCGCGCATGCGTATGGTGGCGCAGTACACCATCGCCGGAGCCGAGCAGGGCCTGGTGATCGGCACCGACCACGCGGCCGAGGCGGTCATGGGATTCTTCACCAAGTTCGGTGACGGCGCCTGCGACCTGGCCCCGCTCAGCGGTCTGGTGAAGAACCAGGTCAGGGCCATCGCCCGGGACTTCGGCGCGCCGGAATCGCTGGTGGAAAAGGTTCCCACCGCCGACCTCGAAGACCTGTCCCCCGGCAAACCCGACGAGGCCGCCCATGGCGTGACCTACGGTGAGATCGATGCCTTCCTGCATGGCCAGCCGATCCGCGAAGAAGCCGCCCGGATCATCTGCGAGACCTATCGCAAGACCGAGCACAAGCGAGTAATGCCTTACGCCCCCTGATTGGATTGCTCACCCTGTGGGAGCGGGCTTGCTCGCGAAAACGTCGGCACAGTCAACATCAATGTCGACTGGCAGACCCTCTTCGCGAGCAAGCCCGCTCCACAGGATTTAGCCATTTACGAGACAAAAAAACGCCCTGCACGAGGGCGCTTTTTTTACGCAACAAGCGATTACTTCAGGGTCACGGTGCCTTTCATCATCGAGATGTGGCCTGGGAACGAGCAGAAGAAACCGTATTTTTCCGTGGCATCAAGTTTCGACACATCGAAGGTCACCGAGTCCGTCTCGCCGGCACCGATGACTTTGGTATGGGCGATGATGCGCGCGTCACCCTCTTTCAGGTAGTTCTTGTCGATACCGGCGCCCAGGCCATCGGTGGCGATTGGCTGCATGTCTGTCTCTTTGCTCAGCACCCAGTTATGGCCCATGACGTTTTTTGGCAGGCTGCCCGAATGGGTCAGCTCAACGGTGAATGTCTTGCAGCTCTTGTCGATTTCGATGGCCTTGGTGTTGAAGGACATCTGATCGGTCGAGTCGATGGTGGTCTTGCACTCCGCTGCCATCAGTTGGCTGCTGGCCAGCGTCAACAGGGATACTGCAACAAGTTTGGCGAACATCGTGAATCTCCAAGGCATGGTTAACAAAATTCCTTAAAGGGGAAGACTGCCTGAATTTGAGACAAGTTCCTATGACCTGAATCAAAAGTTGTATACAACTTAAGGCTATCAGCCTGATGGACACAATCAACCAGCCAGACGTATGACCCTTCTCTATGATCGGCCCCATCACCTCTCTGGAGCGCCCGTCATGAACCTCAACAGCCTCTTATGCAGTCTGCTCGCCGCCTACGCCTGTGGCGCCAGCGGCACCTATGAAAAACCCCGGCGCGAGGCTTAAGTGCTTTGCGCAACCCGGGCCAGGCTTTACTCTGGAGAGGTTACTGATCACGGAGTAAAGCATGTCCATTGCGTCTGTTTGTGTATTTTGCGGCGCCAGCACCGGCACCCATCCAGCCTATCGTGAAGCGGCGCAAGCCTTGGGGCGAGCGTTGGCGGAGCGAGAGCTGACCTTGGTCTATGGCGGTGGTGCGGTGGGCCTGATGGGCATCGTTGCCGACGCGGCCCTGGCGGCCGGCGGCGAGGTCATTGGCATCATCCCGCAAAGCTTGAAAGACAAGGAAATCGGCCACAGCGGCCTGACACGCCTGGAAGTGGTGGACGGCATGCATGCCCGCAAGGCGCGCATGGCCGAACTGAGCGATGCCTTCATCGCCCTGCCCGGCGGCCTCGGCACCCTGGAAGAGCTGTTCGAAGTCTGGACCTGGGGCCAGCTCGGCTATCACGGCAAGCCGCTGGGGCTGCTGGAGGTGAACGGCTTCTACAGCAAACTCACCGGTTTTCTCGATCATATCGTCGGCGAAGGCTTCGTCCGCGCGCCGCATCGTGACATGCTGCAAGTGAGTGAATCACCGCATAACCTGCTCGATGCGCTGGACGAATGGCAACCGTCGGTGCAGCCAAAGTGGGCCGAACAAAAACCCAGCTAACGGCTCGACCCCGATACAGGGCAGAATACGCGCCGCTCAACCTCACCTTCGACCCCAGAGGATCGCCCATGGCCAAACCCAATTATTCCTTCGCCAAACGTCAGAGAGACTTGGCCAAGGAGCAGAAGAAAGAGGAAAAACTTCAGCGCAAGAAAGCCACTGCTGAAGAAGAAGCAACACTGACCCCGGATACCGAGGGCGAAGTGGCCGCAGAAGACGATGTCGATACCACGAAAGATCAGGCACCCGACGCCTGATACCCCCAGGGCCTGATGATCCGATCCGGCCCCCCGGTTTTGTGTCCAGGGCCGGCAGCCCCGCTGCCGGCCCTCACAACTCCAGCGCCTTGATAATCGACTCGCGATAACCCACTGGCAGATTTGCCGGCAACCGGCCCGGCTCGAACAGCCCGATTTCCTTGTGTTCATGACTGACCGTCGGCACGAAACCGCCCAGCAACTGGCAGCGGTACGTGGAGATGAAGACGTGTTTGCCGGGAATGACCTCAAACAGATATGAATCCAGCGGCTCTCCCACGCTCACTTCAACCGCCAGCTCTTCGGCAATTTCCCGTGCCAGGCATTGCGGCGCCGTTTCGCCCAGCTCGATCCGCCCACCGGGCAGTTCCCATTCGTCCCGCTCGTTGAGCATCAGCACGACCAGGCCTTCGGGGGATTGCAGCACGCCTTTGATGGAAACCGGGAACATGAAACCTTCCTCGTCAATTCAATGCATACCCTGTGGGAGCGGGCTTGCTCGCGAAAGCGGTGGTTCAGTCGACATCAATGTTGAATGTCAGTCCGCTTTCGCGAGCAAGCCCGCTCCCACCAAGGGATTTTTTTACGATTCCAGCGGCATCACCGTCACGCGCACCTCGGGATCATGACTACCGCCCCCCAGGATCACCCCGCGCAACGGCGATACATCGGAAAAATCCCTGCCCCAGGCCAGAGTGATGTGCTCCAGGGCCGGTTGCACATTATTGGTCGGATCGAAATCCACCCACCCCAGCATCGGACAATACACCGAGACCCAGGCGTGAGACGCATCGGCGCCAATCAACCGTGGCTGGCCGGGCGGTGGCTGGGTCAGGAGATAACCACTGACGTAACGGGCCGCCAGCCCGCGCGAGCGCACGCAGGCCAGCATCAGGTGGGCAAAGTCCTGGCACACCCCTCGACGTCGCTCCAGCACCTCCACCAGCGGCGTCGCCACCTGGGTCGCCTCGGCATCGAAGGTGAATTCCTCGAAAATCTTTTCCATCAGGGCGCGCACGCCCATCATCAATGGGCGCCCCGGCGGGAAGCAGCTTTCGGAAAACTCGACGAAACTGCGCTTGAGGTGCACGTAGGGTGACTCGAAACGATAACGGCACGCTTCCAACAACGGCGCGGCCACTGGCCGACCGCTATAGGTCAATGCGTCACGCGTCGTCTCCCAGGCCGGGGACGCGTTGAAATCCAGCTCAGGCCGGGCCAGCACCTCGACGCTCAAGCGGGCGTTGACCAGCAACTCGTCGTGAGGCCGTTCGAAGGCCAGGCGGGTCAGCGGGTTGCCGAACACATCCTGCTCGTCGCGACGGCTGGTCGGCTGCGGGCTGATCAGCAACTGTTGCTCGGTGCAACGCTGCCAGTCACAGGGCCGCGGCCACAGATGCGCAAGCTGCTGGGCCAGGGAAACCGGGCTGTCATAGTGATAGTGGGTGTCGTGGAGGATCTGGTAACGAGCGTTCATCAGACGGACACCGTACGCTGGCTGACGTCATCGACGTGGGCAAAATGGCGCAAGGCCAGGCGATCGGAAACCTGGCCGCTGACATCAGCCACTTCCTGCAACAGATCGGCCAGCCCATCGAGCGCCGCGCGCAGGCTGGTTTCGCCGAACAGTGGGTTTTCCAGGCAGCGCAAGTCAAAGCGCGAAAGGCGCATCACCAGTTCTGGCAAGGCGGTTTCCCGGGGCGCACCAAAATCATCGTTCAGGCGCTTGAGCGTACGGGCCACCAGTTTCAATTGAAAGAGCACGGCGTGAGGGTTCTGCTCGTCCAACAGCAACAGGTCAAGCACCGGGATCAACTGCGCCACCGCCAGGTAACGCGAGCGGTAAGTGATGCTGCTGTTGCCCAGCTCCAGCAGCCACTCCAGACCGGCCTGGTCGAATACCGCCTCGCTGCGCAGGAACGCCGCCAGGCTGCTGCTGAGAAATTGCAGGCGTTCCAGGCGCCGGCCAATCATCAAAAAGCGCCACCCCTCATCACGGGTCATGTCGTCCAGGGCGAATCCGGACAACGCCGCCAGGGACATGACCAACCGGTTGAGGAAATCCAGCAACTCGCCGAAATCCGGTTCGGCGGTTTCCAGCTCCATGGCTTCGCGCTGCAACTCTACCAGCGCCTGCCAGTTCTCCCGGGACAGCTTGCCGCGAACCTGCGAGGCGGCCCATTGCAAGCGTTGCAGGTTGGAACGAAGGCTGAACGACCAGTCCTCCCCCAGCAGCGCGGCCAACAGGCGCTCCGGCAGCTCACCTTCGTCAGGCAGCAGCATCAGGCTTTCGCCAAGGGCCACAGCCGATTGCAGCGCCTGGGGATCGTCACCGTCGACATAGCGCGCCAGCATGATGCGCAGCAACCGGGCGCTGTCGTCGCAACGTTCGCAGTAGCGGCCGAACCAGAACAGGTTCTCCACCACCCGCGAAGGCAAGTACGGGTCACGCCGCACCAGGTCGTGGACGCCGACGGTTCGCTGGGCCGTCCATTGTTCGCCGCCAGGCGCCTGTTCGCCGAGCACCCAGGTGTCCTTGCTGGCGCCACCGCGTTGCATCGACACCACCTCGGCGTCAGCCTCGGCGGCCACGCGGGTCAGGCCACCGGACAGAATTCGATAATCGTCCTTCCCGGACACGGCATACACGCGCATGCCGATGGCCCGGGGCTGGATCTGGCCGTCTTCGGCCTGCCAGACAGGCGCCTGGGACAACTGCGCCAGTTCCTGGGCGACATAGGCATAGGGCCGCGCCTGCATGCGCGCCGCCAGTTGGCCGCGCTGCTCCTCGCTCAGGTCGCGACCGAACACCGGCGCAAAACTCTGGGAAGGAAATGCCGGTTTGATCAGCAGCTGCGGCAGTTTTTCCAGGGCCTGGGCCAGCACCGGCGGCTCACCGCACCACCAGGTGGCGATCGAGGGCAGCATCAGTTCCTCACCGAACAAAAACTGATTGATCTTCGGCAGGAACCCCAGCAGGCCTGGCGATTCCAGCACGCCGCTGCCCAGGGCGTTGGCCACCAGAACCCGACCCTGGCGCACCGCTTCCAGCAAGCCCGGCACGCCCAGGGCCGAATCGGTGCGCAATTCCAGCGGGTCGCAAAAATCGTCGTCGAGCCGGCGCATGATGGCATGGACCCGGCGCAGCCCACTGAGGGTTTTCAAGTACACCGTGGCGTCCCGAACGGTCAGGTCGCCGCCTTCCACCAGCGGGTAACCGAGCTGGCGTGCCAGGTAGAGATGCTCGAAATAACTTTCGTTGAAGCGACCCGGCGTCAACAGCACCACCAACGGTGGCTCGCCGTCGCTGGGTGCTTGCCGTGCGAGGGTTTCCTGCAAGGTACGGAAGAAACCGGACAGGTGCCGCACCTTCAAATCGCGATACAGGTCGGGAAATGCGCGGGAAACGATCATGCGGTTTTCCAGCGCATAACCGGACCCGGAAGGCGCCTGGGTCCGATCCGCCGTCACCCACCAGCGGCCGTCGGGCGTGCGCGCCAGATCCACTGCATACATGTGCAGGAAGATGCCGTCCGGCGGTGCGATGCCCTGGCAGGGCCAGAGAAAATTGTTGTGCCCGAACACCAGCTCCGGCGGCAGAAGTCCTTCGCTGATCAACCGCTGCGGCCCGTACAAGTCGGCCAGCACCGCATTGAGCAGCCGTGCACGCTGGGCGATGCCGGCCGAAAGTTGCCGCCACTCCTGTGCGTCGATGATGTGCGGCAGCAAGTCCAGCTCCCAGGGCCGGTCCGCGCCCTTCGGGTCCGCATAGACGTTATAAGTGACACCGTTTTCCTGGATCTGCCGGGCCAGGAGGGTTTGGCGCTGGAGCAACTGGGCCGGCGTGCTGCGCTGCAACTGGTCGAACAGCGGCTGCCAGTGCACACGCACCGCGCCGCTGTTATCCAGCAATTCGTGATAGGTGCCCGTCGTCAGCGGGTAACGGTCAAGCAGGTCAGGCATGGAAAGCTCGGCAGAGGGCAATGAAAGGTGAGACTAGCGCAGCACGTCACGCCCGGATAGCTGTGTTTGGACCCGGACATGACGACTGTGGCGAGGGAGCTTGCTCCCGCCACAGGGTTCACTTACACCTTGGGTGCCCCTTGAAAACGGCGCAGATCGAGCGTGAGGGGAAACTCGTCATCCATTGCCAAGCTGGGTATCGGAAGTTTTCCTGGCGTGTGGCCGAGGCGGAAGAAGCGCGCCATTCGCCGGCTTTCGGCCTCGTTGGCGTTCACCGGCAGGCTGTCATAGTTGCGCCCGCCCGGATGGGCAACGTGATATTGGCAGCCGCCCACCGAGCGTTGCATCCAAGTGTCGAGCAGATCGAAGACCAGCGGCGCATGCACCGGGATGGTTGGTTGCAGGCAGTTGGCCGGTTGCCAGGCACGGAAACGTACACCAGCGACGAATTCGCCAACCCGGCCGGTGGGTTGCAAGGGCACCGGCACGCCATTGCAGGTCAGCAGGTAGCGTTGCGGCGCCAAGCCGCTGAGCTTGACCTGCAAGCGCTCCAGGGAGGAATCCACGTAGCGCACGGTGCCACCCACCGCGCCCTCTTCCCCCAGCACATGCCAGGGCTCGAGGGCCTGGCGCAGTTGCAGCTCGATACCACTGACGGCGTAATCGCCCACCTTGGGGAAACGAAACTCCAGGTGCGCGGCGAACCACTCGGCCCGCAGCGGGTAACCGGCGGCGTTCAGGTCATGGATGACATCAGCGAAATCCTGCTCGATAAAGTGCGGCAGCAGGAAGCGGTCATGCAGCTCGGTGCCCCAGCGCGCCAGCTTCGCCGGTGCATAGGGCTCGCGCCAGAATCGCGCCACCAGCGCCCGCAGCAATAACTGTTGGGCCAGGCTCATGCGAGCGTGGGGCGGCATCTCGAACGCACGCAGCTCCAGCAGACCGAGGCGCCCGGTGGCACCGTCCGGCGAATAGAGTTTGTCGATGCAGAATTCGGCACGATGGGTATTGCCGGTCACGTCGATCAACAAGTTGCGCAACAACCGGTCGACCAGCCAAGGCGGGCATTCCTCGCCCGGCTGCGGCATCTGGGCGAAGGCGATTTCCAGCTCGTACAACGCGTCATTGCGCGCCTCATCCACCCGTGGCGCCTGGGAGGTCGGGCCGATAAACAGCCCGGAAAACAGGTAGGACAACGACGGGTGGTTATGCCAGTAACTGATCAGGCTGCGCAGCAGGTCGGGACGCCGCAGGAATGGTGAGTCAGCCGGCGTCGCACCACCCAATACGAAATGGTTACCGCCGCCTGTGCCGGTGTGCCGGCCATCGATCATGAATTTTTCAGTGGTCAGCCGGGTCTGTCGTGCCTGCTCATAGAGAAATTCGGTGCGCTCGACCAGCTCATCCCACGTCGCCGACGGCTGCACGTTGACCTCGATCACGCCCGGATCGGGGGTGATGCGAAAGTTGCCCAGGCGCGGGTCGCTCGGCGGCTCATAACCTTCCAGCAGCACCGGGCAATGCAGCTCCTGAGCCGTGGCTTCGATGGCGCTGACCAGTTCCAGGTAATCCTCGACCCGTTCCAGCGGTGGCATGAACAAGTACAGCCGGCCTTCCCGTGCCTCGGCACAGAACGCGGTGCGCGTCAGCCAGTCGGCGGACTCGTCGATTTGTGGGGCGCGATCCTGCCCGTCCGCTGACTCGCCGTGACGCGCCAGTTGCTCGGTGTCGGGCAGCTCGGGCAAATCCTGGTTCGGGTCGGTGGGGTGGATGAACGGGTACTCAGCCGCCGTCACCCACGGCTGGGACGCCAATGGCAGGCGATAGCCCAGGGGCGAATCCCCCGGTACCAACCGGCAATGGTTGTCCCGCAGGTACCAGCGGCCACTCTGCCACTGGTCACCCTTGGCGGTACGGGCCAGCGGCAAGACCTGACCGATCACTTTATCCAGGCCCTGGCTGAAGACCTTGCGCAACCGTGCCCGCTCAAGGGCGTCTTCCAGGCGTGGATCTTCGGCCGTGACATTCGAGGGCAACGCACCTTCGCGCCAGAGGTAATAGAAATTGTCTTCATAGGCTGGAAACACGAATCGCGCCGGGATGTCCAGGCGCTCGGCGACACTCGCCAAAAAGCGCCCCGCCAGTTCGCCATCGGCGCCATAGTCTTGCTGTTCGTCGGCAATCAACGCAGCGTTGTGCCAGATCGGCACCCCGTCACGCCGCCAATAGCAGTTCAAGGACCAGCGCGGCAGTTGCTCGCCGGGGTACCACTTGCCCTGGCCGAAATGCACCAGCCCCTTGGGCGCGTAGTGGCTGCGCATGCGCTGGAACAGTTCAGCGGAGAGCCGACGCTTGTCCGGTCCGAGCGCCGCGGTGTTCCATTCGGCGCCGTCCGGGTCATCGATGGACACGAAGGTCGGTTCGCCGCCCATGGTCAGGCGCACGTCGCCCTCCAGCAGGTCGGCATCGATCTGGCGGCCCAACGCCTGGATCGCCAGCCATTGTGCGTCGGTGTAGGGCTTGGTGACCCGCGGCGCCTCCCAGACCCGCTCCACGGACATCTCATGATTGAATTCGCATTCGCAAGGCTCCACCAAACCGCTGATGGGCGCGGCCGAGGAAGGATCAGGACTACACGCCAACGGGATGTGTCCTTCGCCAGCGAACAACCCCGACGTCGCATCCAGGCCGATCCAGCCGGCACCGGGCAGGTAAACCTCGCACCAGGCGTGCAGGTCGGTGAAGTCCACCTCGGTACCGGACGGGCCATCGAGGCTTTTCACATCGGCGGTCAACTGGATCAGGTAACCGGACACAAAACGCGCGGCCAAGCCGAGGTTGCGCAATAGCTGCACCAGCAGCCAGGCCGAATCGCGGCAGGAACCGGACGCGTGCTCAAGCGTATGCTCCGGCGTCTGCACGCCGGGCTCCATGCGGATCAGGTAGTTGATGTCCTCGCTCAAGCGTTGGTTGAGCGCCACCAGAAAATCCACCGCCGGCAATGGCGTGCGGTCGATGCCGTCCAGATAAGCCTGGAACCTGGGCGTCAACGGCAAGGTTTCAAGGTACGGCGCCAGCTCCTTGCGCTCGTCGGCGGCGTAGGCGAACGGAATCTTTTCGGCGTAGGGCTCGAGAAAAAAATCGAACGGGTTGAACACCGCCATTTCCGCCAGCAGATCGACTTCGATCCGCAGCTCCCGAGTTTTCTCGGGAAACACCAACCGCGCCAGGTAATTGCCCTGAGGGTCCTGTTGCCAGTTGATAAAGTGCTGGTCGGGGGAGACTTTCAGTGAATAGGAAAGAATGCGCGTGCGGCTATGGGCCGCCGGGCGCAGGCGAACGATCTGCGGGCCGAGTTCGACAGCGCGGTCGTAACGGTAATGCGTGACGTGATGCAATGCGACATGAATCGACACGGCGTGCCTCCTGCGAACCTGGGCGTTATCGAAAGCGGCGCAAGACTTATGCCATGCAGGCAGGCCGGACACTTTCCTCATCTACTCAAGGCAGTAGAGCACTAAAACCGCGCGATGCCTGTATTGATCTGCAGGCGGTCGCACATAAATGCGGCGCCGACGGCAGGGAATCGGCTCAGCGACGGGGGCGAGAGGTCTTGGCAGCCTGGATGATGAGTTCACGCTGGCGGCGGATTTCCACGAGTTTGCTGCGCATCTCGCGGTGGCGTTTGCTGTTGATCAACAGCAACCCCAGCAGTGGCAGCAGCACAGCGAATACGTAGACGCCTTGATGCGGACGGTAGGCGAGCATCGGCAATACCGCTGCCAGGCATGCCAGGAAATAACCCGCCACGCACCAGACCGCCCAAGCACGCCCGCGGGCAATCATGAGATTGCCCAACACCAGGACGCAGACCAGAGCCAAGGTCCCGAACCCCACATAATCAGTCCTGATTGAAGGCTCCAGGGCGCGCCAATAGGTAGTCCCGGCCAGAACGAGCAACGTTGATCCCGAAAAGCAGCCCAGCAGAATGGTGCCCATGAACACCGGAAAATACCGGGCGAGGAAGCTCTTCAATGACCCGCCGCCGATCATTCCGTAAACTCCTCGTACAATCCGACAGCAACCGTTTTCACATGGCCGCCCCCCGTGTAACTGCCGATAACGCCCAGGGCGCCGCCCAGGGAGTCCTTGATTTGAGTCAGCGTCGCGTGCCGGATCTCAGCAGATGAATAACGCTTGGGCAGGGCCCCGGCTCGTTGTTCAAGCTTGAGCAATTTTGCAGTCAGGCTCGGGTCCTTCAGCGTCAACAGCTCCTTGGTCAACTTGCTTCGTTCCTGCCGACTCAGGCCCTTGAGCAACTGATACCAACTCTTCCCGGTGCCGGCCGCTTTGTTGGCCTTGAGCAGCCGGACAGTCGTCAGGGCCGAGCCACCGACACCCACCAGGGAGACCCCGTCAAGGATCGGCGACACAATGTTGTACCAATCAGCGTCATTCATCTCGTCGTTGCCGGTGGGGTTGGTCAGCTCATTCGCCACCCGCATTCCGCCGATGACACATTGCGCGGTACTGGCCGTCGCGGCAGCAGCACCCAGCGCAACGACAAAAGCACTTGCACCGGCCGTAAAGGGCACCGCGACACTTCCACTGAACACCACCACCCAACCAATCACCGCGGCGACACAGGACAGGCCGGCATTGGTTGCTTCAAGCCCGAGCTTGGACTCGCGCGGGCTGCTCTTAACCTGATCGATGAATTGCTGCGGTGCGATGTATTTTTTTGCCTCGCGCAGGATGATGCGCTTGGGCGCAATGCTGCAAATCGGCTTGAATTCGCGCAGGGTCACGACGTTGTATTCGGAGTCGATGTACACCACTCCCGCCCCCGCAACACCCGGATCAGCATCAATGGCTGCAAACAGGCGTGGCAGGTTGACCTGGCTTTCGATGCGCTGGCGAGCCATGTATTGCGAGAACGTGAAGTCCATGCCAAGAGTCGGTGAAGGGGCGCTGCTCATGTGAATCGTCCTTGAGAATTGGGAGTGAGATTTTATCCACACTGAACCTTGTGGCGAGGGAGCCTGCTGTATTGGAGTGGCGCGCATCGGCGGCCGCCACGATAACAAACGGCCAGCACTGCCGCTAGAAAGCAAAACGCCAGCACTGAGGCTGGCGTTTTGCGTAGCAGTTTTACAATCAGCGTGGCACGACAGGCTTGCGCGCAGGCTTCGGTCCTTTGCCCTTGGCCGCATCCTTGCGCTCCTTGGCGGCCTGCTGGTTGCGGGCGAACGCGGCTGCCTTGGCTTGCTCGCGCTTGTCCCAAGGGTTGCCGCCATCGCTGGCACGCGGCGGCAAGCCGGTGTGCTGGGTCAGGATCTTGGTCGTTTCCTTGGCCACCTTGTGGCTGCCGGCCGGTGTCGAGTTCTTGCGACGGGCGCTCTGGTAGCTGTCGGTAGCCGGTTGGTGCAGCGGAATCAACTGGTCCTTGCCCGGCCCGATCAGGTCGGCGCGGCCCATGCGGGTCAGTGCTTCACGCAGCATCGGCCAGCCTTTCGGGTCGTGATAGCGCAGGAAGGCCTTGTGCAGGCGGCGTTGCTCTTCGCTCTTGACGATGGTCACCGAGTCGCTCTTGTAGGTGACCTTGCGCAGCGGGTTCTTGCCCGAGTGGTACATGGCGGTCGCCGTGGCCATCGGCGACGGATAGAACGCCTGGACCTGATCGGCGCGGAAGCCGTTGCCCTTGAGCCACAGCGCCAGGTTCATCATGTCTTCGTCGGTGGTGCCCGGGTGGGCCGCGATGAAGTACGGAATCAGGTACTGTTCTTTCCCGGCTTCCTTGGTGTACTTCTCGAACATCCGCTTGAATTTGTCATAGCTGCCGATGCCCGGCTTCATCATCTGGTTGAGCGGGCCTTCCTCAGTGTGCTCCGGGGCGATCTTCAAGTAACCGCCGACGTGGTGGGTCACCAGTTCCTTGACGTATTCCGGCGACTCGACCGCCAGGTCGTAACGCAGGCCGGAGGCGATGAGGATCTTCTTCACGCCAGGCAATGCCCGGGCGCTGCGGTACAACTGGATCAGCGAAGAGTGGTCAGTGTTCAGGTTCGGGCAGATGCCAGGGAACACGCAGGACGGCTTGCGGCACGCGGACTCGATTTCCGGGCTCTTGCAGGCAATACGGTACATGTTCGCGGTCGGGCCGCCGAGGTCGGAAATCACCCCGGTGAAGCCTGGAACCTTGTCGCGGATCTCTTCGATCTCGCGAATGATCGACTCTTCGGAGCGGTTCTGGATGATCCGGCCTTCGTGCTCGGTGATCGAGCAGAAGGTGCAGCCGCCAAAGCAGCCGCGCATGATGTTCACCGAGAAACGGATCATCTCGTAGGCCGGGATCTTCTCCTTGCCGTACGCCGGATGGGGAACACGTGCGTAAGGCATGCCAAACACGTAGTCCATTTCTTCGGTGGTCATCGGAATGGGCGGCGGGTTGAACCAGACGTCCACTTCCCCGTGCTTCTGCACCAAGGCACGGGCGTTGCCCGGGTTGGTTTCCAGGTGAAGCACGCGGTTGGCGTGGGCGTAGAGCACCGCGTCACCACGGACCTTTTCCACCGATGGCAGGCGAATCACGGTTTTATCGCGAGTCATCTTCGGGCTCGCCAGGATCTGTACGACCTTGGCTTCGCTCGGATCTTCAACCGGACCCTTTTCCTGTTCAATGGCGCAGGCTTGAGTGTCCTGGGTGTTCACGTACGGGTTGATGATCTTGTCGATCTTGCCCGGCCGGTCGATGCGCGTGGAATCGACTTCGTACCAGCCTTGTGGCGTGTCGCGGCGGATGAAAGCCGTGCCGCGCACATCGGTAATGTCTTCGATCTTGTGGCCGTAGGACAGGCGCTGGGCGACTTCGACAATCGCCCGCTCGGCATTGCCGTAGAGCAGGATGTCGGCGCAGGCGTCGATCAGGATCGAGTTGCGCACGCGGTCCTGCCAGTAATCGTAATGGGCGATGCGGCGCAGGGACGCTTCGATACCGCCGAGCACGATAGGCACGTGCTTGTAGGCTTCCTTGCAGCGCTGGCTGTAGACCAGGCTCGCACGGTCCGGCCGCTTGCCCGCCAGGCCGCCCGGCGTGTAGGCGTCATCGGAACGGATTTTCTTGTCGGCGGTGTAGCGGTTGATCATCGAGTCCATGTTGCCGGCCGCGACGCCGAAGAACAGATTGGGCTCGCCCAGCTTCATGAAATCGTCTTTGGACTGCCAGTTCGGCTGGGCAATGATCCCGACGCGAAAGCCCTGGGCTTCCAGCAGCCGGCCGATGATCGCCATGCCGAACGACGGGTGATCGACGTAGGCATCACCGGTCACGATGATGATGTCGCACGAATCCCAGCCGAGCTGATCCATCTCCTCCCTGCTCATGGGCAGGAACGGCGCCGGGCCGAAACATTCGGCCCAGTACTTGGGATAGTCAAATAACGGCTTGGCTGCTTGCATGTCGATGACCGGTATAAAAGAAGAAAAATCGCGGGCGCGGAATATAGCACAAAAAATAACCAATTGTGGCGAGGGAGCTTGCTCCCGTCCGGCTGCGCAGCAGTCGGATATCCCACACCCCCTTGATTACAAGGGCAACTGGGGTCTGCTGCGCAGCCCAGCGGGAGCAAGCTCCCTCGCCACAAAGGCGGATTAAGCGAACAGGTTACTCGTCGTCGTCAAAATTGTAGCTGCCCGGCGCCAGGTTCTCGAATCGGGTGTACTTACCGATAAACGCCAGGCGAATGAAGCCGATTGGACCGTTCCGCTGCTTGCCGATGATGATTTCGGCGATGCCCTTGTGTTCCGTCTCGGGGTGATACACCTCGTCGCGGTAGACGAACATGATCACGTCGGCGTCCTGCTCGATCGCTCCGGATTCCCGTAAGTCAGAGTTCACCGGCCGCTTGTTCGGGCGCTGCTCCAGGGAGCGGTTCAACTGGGAAAGCGCCACCACCGGGCAGTTGAATTCCTTGGCGAGGGCCTTGAGGGAACGGGAGATTTCGGAAATCTCGTTGGTCCGGTTATCACCGCTGGAACCGGGGATCTGCATCAACTGCAGGTAGTCGATCATGATCAACCCGACCTCACCGTGCTCACGCACCAGTCGACGGGTTCGGGCGCGCATTTCCGACGGACTGATACCGGCCGTATCGTCGATGAACAGCTTGCGATCGTTGAGCAGGTTGACCGCCGACGTCAGGCGCGGCCAATCGTCATCTTCCAGCTGACCGGAACGGACCTTGGTCTGGTCGATACGCCCCAGGGACGAGAGCATACGCATGATCAGCGATTCGCCTGGCATCTCGAGGGAGTACACCAGGACAGCCTTTTCGCTGCGCAGCACGGCGTTTTCCACCAGGTTCATCGCAAAGGTGGTCTTACCCATGGACGGACGGCCGGCGACGATGATCAAGTCGGACGGTTGCAGGCCGCTGGTCTTCTCGTCGAGGTCGGTGTAGCCGGTGGACAGGCCGGTGATGGCGTTGTCGGTGTTGAACAACGTATCGATGCGGTCGATGGCCTTGGTCAGCAGGTCGTTGACGCTCACCGGACCACCGGTCTTCGGCCGGGCCTCGGCGATCTGGAAGATCTGCCGCTCGGCTTCGTCGAGGATTTCGGCGGCGGTTCGGCCTTCCGGGTTGAACGCGCTGTCGGCGATTTCGGTACTGATGCCGATCAGTTGGCGCAAGGTCGCCCGCTCGCGGACGATCTGGGCGTAGGCCTTGATGTTGGCGACCGACGGCGTGTTTTTCGCCAGTTCACCCAAGTAACCGAGGCCGCCGACCTGGGATGTCTGGCCTTCCTTGTCCAATTGCTCGGACAGGGTCACGACGTCGATCGGCATGTTCTGATCGGCGAGCTTGGCGATCGCACGGAAAATCAGACGGTGGTCATGTCGGTAGAAATCGCCGTCGGAGACTTGATCGAGCACGCGTTCCCAGGCGTTGTTGTCCAGCATCAGGCCACCGAGTACAGCCTGTTCGGCCTCGATGGAATGCGGCGGCACCTTCAGGGCTGCGGTTTGCAGATCGTATTGCTCGGGAGCGGTGATTTCGTTCATGGCCACTTGATTCTTTGGGAAACGCAGGGGGTTATGAAAATCGGGCATTGCAGAAAGACAAAGGGCACGACCTGTAAACAGGATCGTGCCCGATGTTACCGGCTAGCACCCGAGGGTGCCAGCCGACAGATATTGCTTAGGCTGCTACCACGACAACGCGTACGGTGGCTTCAACTTCGGCGTGCAGGTGCACGGCTACGTCGAATTCACCCACGTTGCGGATGGTGCCGTTCGGCAGACGAACTTCGCTTTTCGCAACTTCAACGCCGGAGGCGGTCAGTGCGTCAGCGATGTCGTGAGTACCGATCGAACCGAACAGCTTGCCTTCGTCGCCAGCGGTGGCAGTGATGGTCACTTCCAGCTCGGCCAGTTGGGCAGCACGGCTTTCAGCCGATGCTTTACGGTCTGCGGCGGCTTTTTCCAGCTCAGCGCGACGCTCTTCGAACGCAGCCAGGTTGGCAGCGGTCGCAGCGGTGGCTTTGCCGAAAGGCAGCAGGTAGTTACGGCCGTAACCGGCCTTAACGTTTACTTTGTCGCCCAGGTTGCCCAGGTTGGCGATTTTTTCCAGAAGGATCAGTTGCATGTGAAAATCCTCTAACTTTTAACCTTCACCGTTCGCGTTGTCGGCGTCTTTCGACGCCATACGACCGCGAAAATCAATCAGGCTGTCGACGATGGCCAAGACCACGAGCAACGGACCGAGCAAGTGCATGAAAGGCAACAACGTCACGTACATCCCCACCAGCCAGAACATGGCCAGCCGTTTCTGCGCCACCAGCCCGTGAACCAGGGCCAGGCCGGCGAAGACCAGCGGTACACTGCACAACGGCAACAGGATCAGTGCATGCAGCCCAAGGAACGGGGCAACACACATGACGGCCAGCAGTGACAGCGCCACGCTCTTGGGGAATCGGATAGCGCGAAATTCGCGCCCGAAACCACCGGGGTTATACAACGACGCCTGCCAATAGCGCCCAAGAATCAGGCACAGCACGCTAAAGATCTGCACCGAAGACGCTATCGAAATGATCATCAGCGGAGTGGTCAGAGCAGTGACTAACGCCTTCTGGTCTGCCGAGAATGTCTCGTAGACCCCACCCATCGCCAGCGGCAGGACGTTTTCGAACGTCTGCGCCAGTGACTCGATGAAGGAGCTGAATACAGCTCCCAGGCTCACCGCACTTAACAACCCCACGGCCACGCTGCAAAGCAGCACGCGGTTCCAGGTATGCCCGGCGCGCAAAATCAACGCCAGGCCGCTAGCCCCGAGCAACACCAGGAGTGTCGTCGGGTCTTTCAGGAAGTACCAGCTCACCAACGCTGACAACATTCCGATACCCAGGACGCTCAGGGCGTCCGAACCGCGCCGCAGGAGCACAAGGCAACCAGCGGCGGCACTCAACCAGAACAACAGCGGCAATGCCGCGGATCCGGCCACAACCAACGTGGCCTGCACACGTCCCCGCATGATGAAGTCAGCTAAGGCGCGCATGCATTCAATCCCTTACTACTCGTCGACTGCCCGGTCTCAGCGGCCGTGGCTGTCGGTGTAGGCCAGCAGGGCCAGGAAGCGGGCGCGCTTGATAGCGGTGGCCAGCTGACGCTGATAACGAGCTTTGGTACCGGTGATACGGCTTGGAACGATTTTGCCGGTCTCGGATACGTAGGCTTTCAGAGTGTTGAGATCTTTGTAATCGATCTCTTTCACGTCTTCAGCGGTGAAGCGGCAGAATTTACGACGACGGAAGAAACGTGCCATGTGATTGGCTCCTTAAAAGGTCCGTGGATTACTCGTCAGCGTTATCGCTGTTGTCGCTGTCGCTATCGCTGTCATCGCCATCGGCGCTGTCAGAGTGCTCAGGACGGTCGCGACGCTCACGGCGCTCACTGCGGTTTTCTTCAGCCTTGAGCATCTCGGATTGGCCGGTGACGGCTTCTTCGCGACGGATGACCAGGTTACGGATCACTGCATCGTTGTAGCGGAAGTTGTCTTCCAGCTCGGCCAGGGCCTTGCCAGTGCACTCAACGTTCAGCATCACATAGTGAGCCTTGTGAACATTGTTGATTGCGTAGGCCAGTTGACGACGGCCCCAATCTTCCAGACGGTGGATTTTGCCGCCGTCTTCTTCGATCAGCTTGGTGTAACGCTCAACCATGCCGCCGACTTGCTCGCTTTGATCCGGGTGGACCAAAAAGATGATTTCGTAATGACGCATGAATGCTCCTTACGGGTTGTAGCCTGCCGCTCAAAAACGGTCAGACAAGGAGTGAATGACACTTATGGACTTGAGGACGCTAGACACATAAGTGCCTGCCATCACAGCAAGGGGCGCAATTGTAGAGAAGGGTCGAGGGAGGCGCAAGGCAATTGGTGATTATTTGAACAACCCCCAATCTTTACCCAAACACAAAACACTGTGGGAGCGGGCTTGCTCGCGAAAGCGCCGTGTCAGTCAACATCGATATCAACTGATCCAACGCTTTCGCGAGCAAGCCCGCTCCCACATTTGACTTGCGTCTGACTTAAGGCTTCTTGGCGGTAGCCTTGACGCTCCGCTGGCGCAGGGCCTCGAACAGGCAGACGCCGGTCGCCACCGAGACGTTGAGGCTGCTGACGCTGCCTGCCATCGGCAATTTGACCAGGTAATCGCAATGTTCGCGGGTCAGGCGACGCATGCCCTTGCCTTCGGCGCCCATGATCAGGATGGTGGGGCCTGTCAGGTCCTGGTCATAAATATTGACCTCGGCCTCGCCCGCCGTACCCACGACCCACAAGCCGCGCTGCTGGAGTTTCTCCAGGGTGCGCGCCAGGTTGGTCACCGCCACCAGCGGAATCACTTCCGCCGCACCGCAGGCAACTTTGCGCACCACCGGCGTCAAGGTCGCCGATTTGTCTTTAGGCACGATGACCGCCAACGCACCGGCCGCATCCGCGGAACGCAGGCAAGCGCCGAGGTTATGCGGATCGGTCACGCCGTCCAGCACCAGCAACAAGGGAGCGCCTTCGGTACGATCGAGCAACTCGTCGAGCATCGCCTCGCCCCAGACCTGGCTCGGGCTGACTTCAGCCACGACGCCCTGGTGGACGCCTTCGACCCAGGCATCCATCTCGCGCCGCTCGGCCTGGCCGACCGCGACACGGCTTTCGTTGGCCAACTCGACCAGGGTCTGGACCCGCGGATCGCTACGACCTTCCGCCAACCAGATCTGCTTGACCCGCTTGGGGTGGTGACGCAGCAACGCTTCCACGGCGTGCACGCCGTAGATTTTTTCCAACTGACTCATGACTTGGCCTTGGGTTTACGCGCCCCGCCACTTTTGGCTGGGGCCGAGCCCGCTTTGGGCGGGCCTTTACGGTGCTTGCTCGGTTTGCTGGTCGCCTTGTCCGGGGCCGACCGTCCGGCCTTTCCCCCAGACGCCGCTTTACCACCGCTTTTGGCTTCGGCCAGCAACGCCTGCTTCATTTCACGACTTTTGCGCAGCTCGGCGTTTTTCGCCGCTGCGTCGCTGGGGCGGTAGGCTTCGGGAGCCTTGTCCTTGGCAGACGAACGGCGACCGGCCTTGGCTGGCTCCGACTCTACGGTTTTTGCAGGAGCGCCTTTACCCTTGGTCGCAGGCGCTGCGGCCTCGCCACCACGCTTTTTACGGCCAGTCGGTGCTTCGGCGGGCTTGTCAGACATTCCGAAGTCGATCTTGCGCTCATCGAGGTCGACGCGCATGACCTGCACTTCCACGGTGTCACCCAGACGGAAGCTGCGACCGGTGCGCTCGCCCGCCAGGCGGTGATGCACAGGGTCGAAGTGGTAGTAATCACCCGGCAAGGCGGTGACGTGCACCAAGCCCTCGACGTAGATATCGGTCAGCTCGACAAACAAACCAAAGCCGGTCACAGCCGTGATCACGCCTGGGAACGACTCGCCCACGCGGTCTTTCATGAACTCGCACTTGAGCCAGTTCACCACGTCGCGGGTGGCTTCGTCGGCGCGGCGCTCACTCATGGAACACTGCTCGCCCAACTGTTCCAAGGCCGCCTCGTCGTACGGATAGATCCGTGCTTTCGGAATGGTCATGGCACCGGCGCGCTTGACGTGCGGGGTGTTCTGCTTGGAATGGATCACGCTGCGGATCGCGCGGTGCGTGAGCAGGTCCGGGTAACGACGGATCGGCGAGGTGAAGTGGGTGTACGCCTCGTAATTCAGACCAAAGTGGCCCTGGTTGTCGGCGCTGTACACCGCCTGGCTCAGGGAGCGCAGCATCACGGTCTGGATCACATGGTAATCCGGACGGTCCTTGATGCTGGCCAGCAGCGCCTGGTAGTCCTTCGGCGTCGGGCCGTCCTTGCCTTTGTGCAGGGACAGGCCGAGCTCGCCGAGGAAGGCACGCAGTTTTTCCAGACGCTCCGGCGGCGGGCCGTCATGCACGCGGTACAGCGCAGGAATCTCGTGCTTCTTGAGGAATTCGGCGGTGGCCACGTTGGCCGCCAGCATGCACTCTTCGATCAGCTTGTGCGCATCGTTACGGGTGGTCGGGGTGATTGCGGCGATCTTGCGCTCGGAACCGAAGACAATCCGGGTTTCCTGGGTCTCGAAATCGATCGCGCCACGCACGTGACGGGCCCCCAGCAACACCTTGTACAGCGAGTACAGTTGCTTGAGGTGCGGCACCACGCCAGCGTATTCGGTACGCAGGGCCTTGGCTTCATTGGTCTTCGGCGTTTCCAGAATGGTGCTGACCTTGTTGTAGGTCAGGCGCGCCTGGGAGTGGATCACCGCTTCGTAAAACTGGTAGTCGGTCATTTCGCCGGTCTTGGAGATGGTCATCTCGCACACCATGGCCAAACGGTCGACTTTCGGGTTCAGCGAGCACAGGCCGTTGGACAGCTGCTCAGGCAGCATCGGGATCACGCGCTCAGGGAAATACACGGAGTTGCCGCGCACCTGGGCTTCGTTATCCAGGGCCGAACCGATCTTCACATAGCTGGACACGTCGGCAATGGCGACGAACAGCTTCCAGCCGCCGGAGAACAGGCGCAGCTTGCCGGGCTTGGCTTCGCAGTAGACCGCATCGTCGAAGTCGCGGGCATCTTCGCCGTCGATGGTGACGAACGGCAGATGGCGCAGGTCGATACGTTTTTCTTTATCTTTCTCTTCGACTTCCGGCTTGAGCTTGGCGGCTTCCTTGAGCACAGCCTCGGGCCATACGTGAGGAATATCGTAGGTGCGCAGCGCAACGTCGATCTCCATGCCCGGCGCCATGTAGTTGCCGACCACTTCAACGATATCGCCCTGTGGCTGGAAGCGCGCAGTGGGCCAGTGGGTGATTTTCACCTCGACGAACTGGCCGACCTTGGCAGCGCCATTACGGCCCGGGGTAATCAGCACTTCCTGCTGAACCTTCGGGTTATCCGGCACAACAAAACCGATACCACCTTCTTCGAAGTAACGGCCGACGATGCTTTCGTGGGCACGGGACACCACTTCGACGATCACGCCTTCACGCCGACCACGGCGATCCAGGCCGGACACGCGGGCCAGGGCCCGGTCGCCATCGAACACCAGGCGCATTTGCGCCGGGCTCATGAACAGGTCGTCGCTGCCGTCGTCAGGGATCAGGAAACCGAAGCCGTCACGGTGACCGGCGATGCGGCCCAGGATCAAATCGAGCTTGTCCACCGGCGCATAGGTGCCGCGCCGGGTGTAGATCAGTTGAGCGTCGCGCTCCATGGCGCGCAGACGGCGGCGCAGGGCTTCGAGTTGGTCTTCGGTGGTCAGACCGAACTCTTCGACCAACTGCTCGCGGCTAGCAGGCGAACCCCGATCGGCGAGATGCGCCAGGATCAGTTCGCGGCTAGGAATAGGGTTTTCATATTTTTCCGCTTCACGAGCGGCCTCGGGATCGAGGGACTGCCAATCGGCCATTAGAGAGTTTTCACCTTGTCTATATGCGGGTTAGTTTGGCATAGGCTTAATGAAACGGGAAATTTCAAGCACCCAATGCCTTTTCTAAAGTCTTTTGCCTCACCTTTGAAGCCCCGGAATGCACCGCTCGTGAAATTTAGCGGTTTTTTTACCAAGAGGGGTTTACAGTTAAAAACACGCTCCGTATAGTGCGCGCCATCGACGACGTACACACGTTGACGATATTGCCCAGATGGTGAAATTGGTAGACACGCCAGCTTCAGGTGCTGGTGACCGCAAGGTCGTGGAAGTTCGAGTCTTCTTCTGGGCACCAATTTCAAGCAGCAGATCAACGGTCTGCCTGCTTCACAAAAACCCGCGAAAGCGGGTTTTTGCATTTCTCCCCCTCGCCATTTCGTTTGGCAATTACTAAAACAAAAACAGGGGTTTACAGATCAAAACGCGCTCCGTATAGTGCGCCACATCGACAGCGGCAACGCTGAAGATGCTGCCCAGATGGTGAAATTGGTAGACACGCCAGCTTCAGGTGCTGGTGACCGCAAGGTCGTGGAAGTTCGAGTCTTCTTCTGGGCACCAATTCAAGGTTCAAGGTTCATGACCTTGGATCTCACAGAAACCCGCGAAAGCGGGTTTTTGCGTTTCAGTGGTTCGGAAACCATAAACATTCTTTCACCGCTTGTATCAGAACCTCAATTCCCTCAAGCCGCACATGAGAAACAATATCGTTTATCATTGCGACATGTTTTTGCTACACGACAGTGAGGAACCCTGCGAATGATGTTTCGAACCACCCTGCACCGCGCACTGGCCTGCACCCTGCTCGGCCTGACCCTCGCAACGCCCCTCACCCACGCCGCCGACAAAGTCGAACTGACCCTCTATAACGGCCAGCACAAGGAAGTCGGCGACGAATTAGCCAAGGCCTTCGAAGCCAAGACCGGCATCCACGTCAACGTGCGCAAGGGCAGCAGCAACCAACTCGCCAGCCAGATCGTCGAAGAAGGCGACCGCTCCCCGGCCGATGTCATCTACACCGAAGAATCGCCGCCCCTGAACAAACTGGGCGAACAGGGCCTGCTGGCAAAAATCGACGATGCCACCCTGAATGTCCTACCCAAGGATTATGTCGCCGGCAACGGTACCTGGATGGGCGTCACCGCCCGGGTGCGTGTCGTGGCCTACAACCCGAAACTGATCGACGAAAAAGACCTGCCCAAGACCGTCCTCGATTTTGCCCAGCCGCAATGGCAAGGCAAGGTCGGCTTCGTACCGAGCAGCGGCGCCTTCCAGGAGCAGGCCGTCGCCATCATCAAGCTGCACGGGATGGAAGCGGCCGAAGAATGGCTCACCGGGCTGCGCGCTTTCGGCAAGGTCTACAGCAACAACATGGTTGCCCTGAAAG
Source organism: Pseudomonas sp. Q12-87 (assembly GCF_001269755.1). Taxonomy (NCBI): domain Bacteria; kingdom Pseudomonadati; phylum Pseudomonadota; class Gammaproteobacteria; order Pseudomonadales; family Pseudomonadaceae; genus Pseudomonas; species Pseudomonas sp. Q12-87. The sequence continues at coordinate 153,983 of NZ_LHVI01000034.1, forward strand.
CAGTGGAAAACGGTGAAGTGGCGACCGTCCTGGTGAACAACTATTACTGGTTCGCCTTGCAGCGGGAGAAAGGCCAGCTCGACTCCAGATTGCACTATTTCACTGGTGGCGACGCCGGTGGCTTGGTGACCGTGTCCAGCGCCGCCGCGCTGAAATCCAGCAAGCACCCTGAAGAAGCCCAGCAATTGCTCGCCTATATGGCCAGCGAAGAAGGCCAACGGGTCATCACCCGGACGTCCGCCGAATATCCGCTGCACAAGGGTATGGTTTCGGACCGCGGCCTCAAGCCTTTCAATGAGCTGGAGCCACCGAAGGTCACCCCCGCCGACCTTGGCAACGCCGAAGAAGCGCTGGACTTGGAACGCGAGGTCGGCCTGAACTGATGACGCCGTCGCTGAGCACACCACACCCGAGCGGGGGCTACGTGCCCCGGCGCAGGCGCCCCTCCATCGGGGTGTTGCTCCCTGTGTTGCTGCTGGTGCTGCTGAGCCTGCTGCCACTGCTCTATGTGGTCGCGAAGGCGTGGCAGGCCGGGTGGGCCGAGGCACTGCACCTGCTGTGGCGCCCCTACGTGTTCGGGCTCTTGCGCAATACCCTGGCACTGATGGTCGGCGTCACGCTGGCCTGTGGAGTGATCGGCCTCTCCCTGGCCTGGCTGCTGGAGCGCAGCAATTTGCCGGGACGCCGGGTATGGGGAGTCATCCTGTGCCTGCCATTCGCGGTGCCGGCCTTTGTCAGCAGCTTCACCTGGGTTTCCCTCAGCGCGCAATTCGAAGGCCTGGGCGGGGCGATTCTGGTGATGACCCTGTCGAAATACCCGCTGATTTTTCTGCCAGTGGCGGCGACGTTGCGCAACCTGGACCCCTCGCTCGAAGAATCCGCCCGCACCCTGGGGCAAAACCGCTGGGGCGTGTTCTTTCGCGTCACGCTGCCGCTGCTCTGGCCATCGTTGCTGGCCGGCTCGCTGCTGATCGCGCTGCACATGCTGGTGGAGTTCGGCGCGCTGTCGATCATCGGCCTGCAAACCTTCACCACCGCGATCTATCAGCAGTTCGAACTGGAATTCAGTAACGCCAATGCCGCCATGCTGTCGGCGGTGTTGCTGGTCTTGTGCCTGGTGTTGCTGTGGCTGGAACTGAGGGTGCGCGGCAAGGGCCGTCACGTGCGCACTGGCCAAGGGGCGGCGCGGCGGGCCGAACAGGTCCGACTGGGCTCCTGGGCGCCTCTCGGCCAGGTGTATTGCTTGGCGCTGGCGGTCATTGGCAGTGGCGTCCCCCTGGGCATGCTCGTGTATTGGCTGGCGGTGGGCACATCCGCCGCATTCCCGATGGGCGAAATCGGCGAGGCGCTGCTATCGTCGCTGGCGCTCTCACTTGGGGGCGCCGCACTCTGCCTGGTGCTGGCCGTGCCGGTCGGTCTGCTGGTGGTGCGTTACAAGGGTCGCCTGGCGCTGTGGGCCGAACGTTTGCCATACCTGCTGCACGCGTTGCCCGGACTGGTGATCGCCCTGAGCCTGGTGTATTTCGCGCTGCACTATGTACCAGTGCTGTACCAGACCTCGGCCCTGCTGCTGATCGCCTATGCGTTGCTGTTCCTGCCACTGGCCCAGGCACCGGTGCGTACCGCGCTGAACAAGGCAGCGCCGCAACTCGAAGAGGCGGCGCGAACGCTGGGGGCTTCGTCATTCAGTGCTTTTTGCCGGGTGACCTTGCCGATCATCTTCCCGGCGCTGGGCGCGGCGTTTGCGCTGGTGTTCCTGGATGCGATGAAGGAATTGACGGCCACGCTGCTGCTGAGCCCAACCGGGCTCAATACCTTGGCGACGGCGGTCTGGGCCCATACGTCGAACGTGGAGTTCGCGGCGGCAGCGCCTTATGCGGCGCTGCTGATCGTGGTGTCGGGGTTGCCGGTGTATTTGCTGACGACGCGGATGTATCTGAGCCGTTGAAATCGCTATCGCGAACAAGCTCGTTCTCACGTTGGCCCGCTTGAATACTCGGGTTCAACTGTGGAAGCGAGCTTGCTCGCGATGAGACCTCCCCAGGCATCAAGCCCTGAACTGCCCCAGGCTTGCCTTCAATTGCGCCGCCAGACTGTCCAGCACCTTGCCGCTGGCCGTGGTCTCGACCACGGCTTGGGCCGCTTTTTCGGCCTGGACGTGAATGGTTTCCACCCGACCGCGCACCGCTTGCGCGCCTTGGGCCTGATGCGCCGCTGCCTGGGTCGCCAGGCCGATGGCTGCATGCACTTGCTCCACCGACACCTGGACTGACTGCTGCAGGCGGGCACTGTCACGCAGCACCAATAACCCCTCGCTGGCCTGGCGCCCGGCCTGGCCGATAGCCGCCACCGCCTCTCGCGCGCCTTGCTGCAAGGCCACGATATGAGCCTGGATGTCCCCCGTCGAGCTCTGGGTCTTGCTCGCCAATGCCCGCACCTCATCCGCCACCACCGCAAACCCGCGCCCGGTTTCGCCGGCACGCGCCGCTTCGATGGCCGCGTTCAACGCCAGCAAGTTAGTTTGCTCGGCGATGCCATGGATCACGGTCAGCACCACTTCGATCTGCTCGCTCTGCTGCGCCAGCCGCTCGATCACTTTCGCCCCGGTGTCCACCTGCCCCGCCAGCGCCTCGATCAAACCGCTGACCTTGGCCGAAGTCCGAGTGTTCTCATCGGTGGCCTGGCGGATCTCCACCACTTGCTGCAGGGCCGCTTGCATCGCCTGGCTTTCCGACTGCGCTTCGTCCGCCATTTGCGACAGCGCCCGCAGACTCTCGGCCACTTCATCACGCTGCATTCCGGCAGCGGCATCGGCACCCGAGTTACGCAACGTCATCGCACCAATCTCCACACCGGTACGCTGGGCCACATCTCCAGCCTCGCGCACGATGGGTTGCAACTTATCCACAAAGCGATTGACCGCCGAGGCCATGTCGCCGATTTCGTCCTTGCTGCTGATTTGTACGCGCTTGGTCAAGTCGCCCTCGCCCGCCGCCAGGTCATTCATTGCCGCGATCAACAGCTTCAAGCGATTGACCACCCGACGCCCCAGCACCACGGCCAGCAGCAACAGCACACCAAAGCCAACCAGCGCCAGGCCCAGGCCGATGCGCCAGCGCAAGGTGCTCGCAGCTTCTTGCACGGTGGTTGAAGTGTTGGTCTGCATTTGCGTAGCAGTGGCCTGGGCCGACTCCAAGCGACCGCGCATGGCGGTAGCGCTGTCAGCCGCCGCCCCCTTGAGGCTGTCGCCGACCAACTGGTCGCTGCTGGCGATCAAGGCCGAGAAACGCTGGTCCAGCGCCTTCAGGTCGGTTTCAACCGAAGCTGTGGAAACCCCCATCAACACCTTGCCGATCTCCACGCCATTGGGGTTGATGGAGGCTTCGAGGTAATAGACTGATGGATCGTTCTTCGCCGCATCCAACACCTTGTCCAACGCCCGCTCGCCCTTGCCTTTTTCCAGCAGCGCCTTGTTGATCGGGTTTTCCCGGTTCAGGTAGCGAGTCAGGTGCTCACCGGCTGCGTCGTCATAAATGACGAACAGCACGTTGGGATTGCGTTGGGCCCGGCGGGCAAATTCGGAAAGGGTCGGCACGTCGCTGTCCCACATCGCCCGGGGAGCGACGGACGCCAGGAGCTGCGCCATATCATTGGCGGAATCCCTTAAGTCCTTTTCCAGCGTCCCACGCAATTGGACCTGCTCATCCTTCAGACGCGCAGATAATCCGGCGTTCAGCCGCTGGCGGGTATTGGTGGACAAACTGTCCAGGCTCGAGGTGACTTCGCGCCCGGCCTGCTCCAGCTCGCCGGAAAGTTTCTGGCTGTCCGCCCCCAGACGCGCGCCCAGGTCGGCTTCCAGCGCCGTCACGGTGCTTCGGGTCAGCGCAACAGCCACCAGCACCTGCACCAAAAGGGCGATACCGAGGGTAACGAACACAGGCCGCAATAAACGGCTTTGTAACAGTGAGAGAACGGCCGACACGTGAAATCCCTCTACCAAACGCCATTAAATTGATAGCACTCATGGAAGCGGTGCCTTAATGGAGATGCATAGCAAGTGTCGTGCCGTCGGGTAGGCAGAAACGACAAAGGCCCCAAACGAGGGGCCTTTGTGTTTTACATCAACGAGTTATCAGGCGAACGGATGACGCAGAACGATGGTTTCGTTGCGGTCCGGCCCCGTCGAAATAATGTCGATCGGCGCACCGACCAACTCTTCGACGCGCTTGATGTAGTTGCGAGCCGCCACTGGCAACTCTTCCAGGGTCTTGGCACCCACGGTCGACTCGGTCCAGCCAGGCATCTGCTCGTACACCGGCTCCAGGCCGATGTAGCTGTCGGCGTCGGTCGGGGCGTCGATGACAGCGCCGTCCTGGTTCTTGTAGCCCACGCAGATGTTGATGGTTTCCAGGCCGTCCAGCACGTCCAGCTTGGTCAGGCACAGGCCCGAGATGCTGTTGACGTCGATGGCGCGACGCAGGATGACGGCATCGAACCAGCCGCAACGACGGGCACGACCGGTGGTGGCACCGAATTCATGGCCACGCTTGGCCAGGAACGCACCGACATCGTCGAACAGCTCCGTCGGGAATGGACCCGAGCCGACGCGAGTGGTGTAGGCCTTGGTAATACCGAGGATGTAATCCAGGTACATCGGGCCAAAACCCGAACCCGTGGCGATGCCGCCTGCGGTGGTGTTGGAGCTGGTGACGTACGGGTAGGTACCGTGGTCGATGTCCAGCAGCGAACCCTGGGCGCCTTCGAACATGATGTCCTTGCCGGCGCGACGCAGCTCGTGCAGCTCGGCGGTGACGTCGAGCATCATCGGCTTGAGCAGCTCCGCGTACTCCATGCACTCGTCCAGGGTCTTCTGGAAATCGATGGCCGGTTCTTTGTAGTAATTGACCAGGACGAAGTTGTGGTAGTCCAGCAACTCGCCCAGCTTGGCGGCGAAACGCTCGCGGTGGAACAGGTCACCGATGCGCAGGCCACGACGGGCGACTTTATCTTCGTAGGCCGGGCCGATGCCGCGACCGGTGGTGCCGATCTTCAGCTCGCCACGGGCCTTTTCACGGGCCTGGTCCAGCGCAACGTGATAGGACAGGATCAGCGGGCAGGACGGGCTGATGCGCAGGCGCTCGCGCACCGGTACGCCTTTTTCTTCCAGCTTGATGATTTCCCGCAGCAACGCGTCGGGAGCGACCACCACACCGTTGCCGATCAGGCATTGCACGCCTTCGCGCAGCACGCCCGACGGAATCAGGTGCAGTACGGTTTTTTCACCGTCGATCACCAAGGTGTGGCCTGCGTTGTGACCACCCTGGTAGCGCACTACGGCGGCAGCATGTTCGGTCAGCAGATCAACGATCTTGCCTTTGCCCTCATCACCCCACTGGGTGCCCAGGACTACGACATTCTTACCCATAACACTTGTCCTCATTCGCGCAAACTTGGTGCCGGCTGCAGCCGGCAGGAAAACTCAAGAAGCCAGCGGCAATACTTGCCAAAGCCCGTTCTGCTGAATCAATTGCCGGTCGCAGTCCGCTTCACGGGCGGCGGCCAAAGGTTGCCCAGGCAAGGCCTGGACGACACGCTGACCCTCACTGCGCAACTGGCAGACCGCCTGCCAGAGTGCCGCATCCGTACTGTCAGGCATCCAGATACCGCCAGACGGTAGCTCGATTTCAGCACGCCCCAGGGTCACCAGGGTTTTCAAATCGGTAGAGAAGCCAGTTGCCGGACGGGCACGACCGAAGTCGGCACCGATATCGTCATAACGGCCGCCCTGGGCGATGGACTGCCCCACACCGGGAACGAACACCGCGAACACCACACCGGTGTGGTAGTGATAACCGCGCAACTCACCCAGGTCGAAATACAGCGGCAGCTCGGGGAAACGCACCGACAACCGCTCGGCAATCGCCAGCAAATCGTCCAGCGCCGCCAGCACAGGCGCCGGAGCATTGGCCAGGCGCTCGCGGGCTGCCGCCAGCACGTCACGACCGCCGCACAGATCAACCAGGGCCCGCAGCATGCCCGACAGGTCTGCTGGCAGGCCTTCGGTCAGGCTGATGACTTCGTCGATGGCCTTGCGTTGCAACGCATCGAACAGTTGTTGCTCCACTTCGCCAGACAAACCGGCCGCACGGGCCAGGCCGCGATAAATGCCGACATGCCCCAGGTCCATGTGGACATCCGGCACGTCGGCCAGTTGCAGCATGGCCAACATCAGGCTGATGACTTCTACGTCGCTGCTCGGGCTGGCGTCGCCATACAGCTCCGCACCCAGCTGGATCGGGCTGCGCGAAGATGACAAGGCGCGCGGCTGGGCGTGCAGCACACTGCCGGCGTAGCACAGGCGGCTAGGGCCTTCGCGGCGCAGGGTGTGGGCGTCGATGCGCGCCACTTGCGGCGTAATGTCTGCACGAAAGCCCATCTGCCGACCCGATTGCGGGTCGATGACCTTGAAGGTGCGCAAGTCCAGGTCCTGGCCCGCGCCGGTCAGCAGGGATTCCAGGTACTCGATATGCGGGGTGACGACGAACTCGTACCCCCAGCTCTGGAACAGATCCAACACCTGCCGACGCGCAACTTCAATACGCGCAGCTTCCGGTGGCAGTACTTCTTCGATGCCATCTGGCAGCAGCCAGCGGTCTACCGTTGCCATTACGCCATTCCCCTATGGTCCGGGCGGCCAGCTTTCGGGCTGGCCTTGAGTGAAGCAGAAAATGCCTGCGCCGTACGCGCATCATGGGCAAAAGACGCGCAAGAGCGACGTGACGAATGGCCCATCGTCGGCCTCGCCCGGCACTTTCCTCGAAAAACCTGTCGAGTCGTTCAACTCGACGCCTGCATCGTGAAACCGCAATCGAACGTGCAGACGCAAAAAAGCCGGGAATTTCCCGGCTGCCGCATCATACACACGTTTTCCGAAAGGATCACCCCGCCCGACGTTTTAGCCGCCGGGCGGAATGCTTCAGGTCAACGTCGTATCAAGGCTTGGCCTTTTCCAGGTAATGGAAGAAGTCGCTGCTTGGGTCCAGGACCATGACGTCGGATTTGTTCGCAAAGCTTTCGCGGTAGGCGCGCAGGCTACGGTAGAACGCGTAGAACTCCTGGTCCTGGCCGTAGGCCTTGGCGTAGATCGAAGCGGCCTGGGCATCACCATCACCACGGACCTCTTCCGATTCACGGTAGGCTTCGGCCAGCAGCACACGGCGTTGGCGATCGGCGTCGGCACGGATGCCTTCGGCCAGCTCGTTACCCTTGGCGCGGTGCTCGCGGGCTTCACGCTCACGTTCGGTGCTCATGCGCTCGAACACGCTGCGGTTCACTTCCTTCGGCAAGTCGATGGCCTTGACCCGGACATCGACCACTTCGATACCCAGCTCTTTCTCCGCCATCGTATTCAGCGAACGGGTGATGTCGGCCATGAGCGCATCACGCTCACCGGATACCACCTCATGCAACGTGCGCTTACCGAACTGGTCACGCAGGCCCGACTCCAGGCGACGGGACAGACGCTCGTCGGCGATCTGCTTGAGACCGGACGTCGCGGTGTAGAAGCGCTCGGCGTCCTTGACGCGCCACTTGGCGTAGGCGTCGACCATCACGGCTTTCTTTTCCAGCGTCAGGAAGCGTTGCGTCGGTGCATCCAGCGTCATCAGGCGAGCATCGAACTTGCGCACCTTGTTGACGTACGGCACCTTCACATGCAGCCCCGGCTGGACATCAGCCTGGACCACGCGACCGAATTGCAGCAACACCGCGCGCTCGGTCTGAGCCACGATGTAGAAGCAGTTCCAGGCAGCGATCGCCACGACGACACCGACAATAAGGGCGATCAGCGATTTATTGCTCATCAGCGACTCTCCCTGGTACGTGCTTGCTGTTGCTGCAAGTCCGCCGCCGCACGGGCATTGGCTTCATTGCTGGCGGCTGCCGCGCTGGTCGGCGGCGTGCTGGTGTTGCGACCGCTCTCGACCATCTTGTCCAGCGGCAAGTACAGCAGATTGCTCTGGCCGTTCTTGTTGCCGGTCACGAGGACCTTGCTGGTATTGCTGAAGACTTCCTGCATGGTGTCCAGGTACAGACGTTGGCGGGTCACTTCAGGGGCCTTGCGATACTCGACCACCAGCTTGGTGAAGCGGTCAGCCTCACCCTTGGCACGGGAAACGACTTCGTCGCGGTAACCATTGGCATCTTCGATGATGCGCTGGGCCTGGCCACGGGCTTCCGGCACGACGCCGTTGGCATAGGTTTCGGCCTGGTTGCGCGAGCGCTGCTCGTCTTCACGGGCACGGATCACGTCGTCGAAGGCTTCCTGGACCTCACGCGGTGCAGCAGCGCTCTGGACGTTGACCTGGGTAACGGTGATACCGGTGCGATAGGTATCGAGGAAACGCTGCAGGCGCTCCTTGATTTCGCTGGCCATCAGTTCCCGGCCTTCGGTCAGCACCTGGTCCATGGCAGTGGAACCCACCACATGGCGCAAGGCGCTTTCAGTTGCATGCTGCAGGCTGACTTCCGGCTGGTCGACGTTCAGCACGAAGTCCTGCAGGTTGGTGATCTTGTATTGCACGGTCAGCGGCACCTCGACGATGTTCTCGTCTTCGGTCAGCATCTGGCCTTGCTTGGTATACGCCCGCTCACGCGTGACGTTTTCCATGTACTTCTGGTCGATCGGCGGGAAATAGATATTCAGGCCCGGACCAACCGTCTCGTAGTACTTGCCGAAGCGCAGCACCACGGCCTGCTCCTGCTCGTCCACGACATATACCGCGCTGTACAGCCAAATAGCCGCGAGCACGACGAGACCGATGCCGAGCAGGCCGAAACCGCCGCCCTTGCCCGGACGACCGCTGCCATCGTCACCGCGTTTCTTACCACCACCGAACAAACCGTTCAGGCTTTCCTGCAGCTTTCGGAAGGCCTCGTCGAGATCGGGCGGCCCCTTGCGGTCGCCGTTGTTACGACGCTTGCCACCCCAGGGATCCTGATTATTCGAGTTGCCACCCGGCTCATTCCAAGCCATAGCGCTCTCCATCTGATAAAGCAAAGACGCACCCACGGCGCGCCGACCAATGCTACAGAATGCCTGACACAGCTTGCTCAGGCTTTTATTGCAAAGTGTGTTGCTCGATGAATTCCATCGGCTGCAGCCCTTCGCGACTGACCAGTCGGTTCAACTCCGACCGTGGCAGGCGAACAGCCAGCAGACAGACGCCTTCGTCGTCGTGCTCTTCTTTTTGCACCGCCCCCAGCTCAAAGAACTGGGCACGCAGCCGGGCGAAACGCTGCGGCAACTTCAGGGTGCCAACAAACAGATCATTGCCAAGAAGCTCGGCCACGGCCTGCTTGAGCAGGTCCAGGCCGGTACCGTCGCGGGCAGACAACCAGACCCGTTGCGGCTTGCCGTCGGCATCGCGCTGGATCTGCGGCTCCACCCCTTCGAGCAAATCGAGTTTGTTGTATACCTCCAGGATCGGCAAGTCCTGGGCACCGATCTCGCCCAGCACCACCATCACCTGCTCGATCTGCAGCATACGGTCCGGCTCGGCGGCATCGATCACGTGCAGCAGCAGGTCGGAATTGCTCGACTCTTCGAGCGTAGCCCGGAAAGCCTCGACCAGTTTGTGCGGCAAGTGACGGATGAAGCCCACGGTGTCGGCCAGCACGATCGGCCCGAGGTCATCCAGGTCGAGCCGGCGCAGGGTCGGGTCGAGCGTGGCGAACAACTGGTCGGCGGCGTAGACGTCCGATTGGGTGACGTTATTGAACAGGGTCGATTTGCCGGCGTTGGTATAGCCCACCAGTGAAACCGTAGGAATATCCGCACGCTTGCGCCCGCGCCGCGATTGTTCGCGCTGGCTGCGGACCTTCTCCAGGCGCCCCTTGATCTGGCGCAGGCGAACCCGCAACAGGCGCCGGTCGGTTTCCAGCTGGGTTTCACCTGGGCCGCGCAGGCCGATACCGCCTTTCTGCCGCTCAAGGTGAGTCCAGCCGCGAACCAGCCGCGTGCTCATGTGTTCAAGCTGGGCCAGTTCGACCTGGAGCTTGCCTTCATGGGTACGGGCGCGTTGCGCGAAGATATCGAGGATCAGGCCCGTGCGGTCGATCACGCGACACTCGAAAACACGTTCGAGGTTACGCTCCTGACTGGGCGTGAGGATGTGATTGAAAATCACCAGATCGACCTGTTCGGCCTTGACCAGGTCGCGCAACTCCTCGACCTTGCCGCTGCCGATCAGGAACTTGGCGGTTGGCCGATGACGCGGCACGTTGAAGAACGCGACGGTCTCGGCGCCGGCCGAAAGTGCCAATTCCTGGAACTCCTGCGGATCTTCGCGCGCCTCAGGGTCCTGTCCATCCAAGTGAACGAGAATGGCCCGTTCACCACCACCGTGGCGCTCAAAGAACAAAGGAGACTCCTATCAGGCGTTACCCGGTTCAGCGTCGCCGCCTTCGGATTCGGTTGCGCTAGGCAGACGAATCGGACGAACTGGCACCACTGTCGAGATCGCGTGCTTGTAGACCATCTGGCTGACGGTGTTCTTCAGCAGGATGACGAACTGGTCGAAAGACTCGATCGTGCCTTGCAGTTTGATCCCGTTGACCAGATAGATGGACACCCCAACTTTTTCTTTACGTAAAGTGTTCAAGTAAGGGTCTTGTAGCGAATGCCCTTTTGACATGTGCCGCACTCCTTTAAGGATCAATAATAAAAATCGGAATCAGATGGCTTGGGCCGTCACACCCCCAAGGATAGACGGCAATTGCAAGGACTCAGCTCAATATGGAGATGGTCCCGAGGTATTTCAAGGCGCGTGGCAGATTGTCGCAATCGAGACTGTCGAGCCAATGCAAGTCAGTCCAGCTGCGCAGCCAGGTGAACTGGCGCTTCGCCAATTGGCGCGTGGCAATGATCCCACGCTCCTGCATCTCGGCTGACGTCAGCTTGCCGTCCAGGTAGTCCCAGACTTGTCGATAACCCACCGCACGTATAGACGGCAACCCGGCATGCAGGTCACTTCGCTCACGCAGGGCTACGACCTCGTCGATGAATCCCTGTTCCAACATCAATGTGAATCTTTGTTCAATTCGCTGGTGCAGCACTTGCCGGTTCGCCGGGGCGATGGCCAGATTCGCGACAGTATAGGGCAATTGTTGCAGTCCCGAAGCGGCTGCTTCAGTACTTTGCGCAGATTGTCGCTGCCTCAGGGCCGTCATGCTCTGGCCGCTGACCCGGTAAACCTCCAGCGCCCGGCTGAGCCGCTGCGGGTCGTTGGGGTGAATCCGCGCCGCCGACTCCGGGTCGATGATCGCCAATTGTTCATGCAGGGCCTGCCAGCCAAGGCGCGCGGCTTCTTCTTCGATCTGCGCGCGCACCTCCGGATCGGCGGCGGGCATGTCCGCCAGGCCATCGACCAGGGCCTTGTAGTACAGCATTGTGCCGCCCACCAGCAGCGGGATCTTGCCTCGCGCGGTGATCTCGGCCATGGCCTGGAGGGCATCGCGACGAAAATCCGCCGCAGAATAAGCCTCGGCCGGGTCAAGGATGTCGATCAGACGGTGAGGAAATTCGGCCAGCAGCGCTTTCGACGGCTTGGCGGTACCGATGTCCATGCCCCGGTAAACCAGCGCCGAATCGACGCTGATCAGCTCGCAGGGCAGGACCTTGGTCAGTTCGATCGCCAGGTCGGTCTTGCCGGCGGCGGTCGGCCCCATCAGGAAAATCGCGGGTGGCAACTGGCTCATCAGCGACCGCGCAGGAACAGTTTGTCCAGGTCGTCCAGGCCCAATTGGGTCCAGGTCGGCCGGCCATGGTTGCATTGACCGCTGCGCTCGGTATTTTCCATGTCCCGCAGCAGGCCGTTCATTTCCGGCAGGGCCAGGCGCCGGTTGGCGCGGATCGCGCCATGGCAGGCCATGGTGCCGAGCAGTTCGTTCAGGTGCGCCTGGATCCGGTCGCTGGTGCCGTATTCCATCAGGTCTGCCAATACGTCGCTGACCAGGCGATTGGCCTCGGCTTGCTTCAATAACGCCGGGATCTGCCGGATCGCCAGGGTTTCCGGGCCCAGGCGCTGCAACTCAAAGCCCAGGCGCTGGAACCAGCTCACATGTTCCTCGGCACAATCGGCTTCGCGCTGGCTGACGGCCAGGGATTCGGGCACCAGCAGCGGCTGGCCACTCAGGCCTTCACTGGCCATGGCAATTTTCAGCCGCTCGTACATGATCCGCTCGTGGGCGGCATGCATGTCCACCAAGACCAGGCCCTGGGCGTTTTCCGAAAGGATATAGATGCCTTTGAGCTGCGCCAGGGCATAACCCAGCGGCGGAATGTCGCCCTGGCCGTCGGGCAGTGCCGCCGCGCCGGTTTCAGGCAACGGCTTGAAGAACTCGCGATAGGCCGCCTGGGCCTCGGCCGCCGGCACATTCGATTGCGGTCGCGGGGTGTATTGATACTGGTAACCGCTGCCGGCGCCAGTCCCCGCCGTGTTGTAGCTCGGCGGCGGCTGGGGCTGTTCCAGCAGTGCGTTGGCCGCCAGGCGCATTTCGCCCTGGGGACCGAATTCGCCGGCTTCCAGCCCCGTTGGCCGGACCATGCCAGCCACTGCCGCCGGAGCTGCCAGTTGATCTTCCGGGCGCACATCGCCCAACGCGCGGTGCAAGGTACCGTAAAGGAAATCATGGACCATGCGTCCATCACGGAAACGGACTTCGTGCTTGGTCGGGTGCACGTTGACGTCTACGACCGCCGGATCGACTTCGAAAAACAGCACGAAGGTCGGATGCCGTCCATTGAACAGCACGTCGCGATAGGCCTGGCGCACCGCGTGGGCCACCAGCTTGTCGCGCACGGCGCGGCCATTCACATAGAAATACTGCAGGTCTGCCTGGCTGCGGGAAAACGTCGGCAACCCGACCCAACCCCACAGGTGCAGGCCATTGCGCTCCACCTCGATGGGCAATGCCTGCTCGAGGAAACCCGCGCCGCAGACCGCACCCACCCGCCGCGCACGGGCCGCATCGTCATGGGCCTCGTGCAGGCTGAGAATGGTCTTGCCGTTGTGGCGCAAATGGAACGCCACGTCAAAACGCGCCAGGGCCAGACGCTTGATGACTTCCTGCAGGTGATCGAATTCGGTCTTCTCGGCCTTGAGGAACTTGCGTCGGGCCGGGGTGTTGAAGAACAGGTCGCGCACTTCCACCGAAGTGCCCACCGGATGGGCCGCGGGCTGGACGTGGGAGGCCATGTCTCGGCCTTCGGTCTCGACCTGCCAGGCCTGCTCGGCGTCGCGGGTACGGGAGGTCAGCGTCAGGCGCGACACCGAACTGATGGACGCCAGCGCCTCGCCCCGAAACCCCAGGCTCATGACTCGCTCAAGGTCTTCCAAGTCGCGAATCTTGCTGGTGGCATGACGCGCCAGGGCCAGCGGCAGGTCGTCGGAAGAAATGCCGCCACCGTCATCGCGCACCCGCAGCAGCTTGACGCCGCCCTGCTCGACATCCACATCGATGCGCCTGGCGCCGGAATCGAGACTGTTCTCCAGCAATTCCTTGATGACCGACGCCGGGCGCTCGACCACTTCACCGGCGGCGATCTGGTTTGCCAGCCGCGGGCTGAGCAGCTCGATGCGAGCAGTGCTGCCGATCACTTCATCACTCATTGCTGGACCGCCACTTCATTTCCGGGGATGGTCAGGGTCTGGCCGATCTTGAGCTCGTCACTCTTGAGATTGTTGGCACTGCGCAAGGTAGCGGGCGATACCTGGTAGCGCACGGCGATCATCGCCAGGGTTTCGCCGGGGCTGACCCGATGGTCCCGCGGGCCTTGGGCGATCTTGCCGGAATCGCGCAGCCACGCAATGTAGGTGCCTGGCGGCGGGTTCTGCTGGAAGAACTGCCGTACACCGCTGCTGATGGAACGGGCCAGTGCCTGCTGGTGGTTGGCGGACGACAGCTTGGACGCCTCGTTGGCGTTGGAGATGAAGCCGGTCTCCACCAGGATCGACGGGATGTCCGGCGACTTGAGCACCATGAACCCGGCCTGCTCGACGCGCTGCTTGTGCAGCGGCGTGACGCGACCGATGTTGCTCAGGACTTTCTGGCCGACGTTCAAACTGGAGGTCAGCGAGGCGGTCATCGACAAATCGAGCAACACACCGGCAAGCATGCGGTCCTTGTCGTCGAGGCTGACGTTGCCGGCACCGCCGATCAGGTCAGAACGGTTTTCACTGTCGGCCAGCCAGCGAGCGGTCTCGGACGTGGCGCCACGGTCGGACAAGGCGAATACCGAAGCCCCGAAGGCTGCCGCCGAAGGTGCCGCGTCAGCGTGAATGGAAACGAACAGGTCGGCGCCTTTTTTGCGGGCGATTTCGGTACGGCCGCGCAGTGGGATGAAGTAGTCGCCGGTACGGGTGAGTTCGGCGCGGAAGCCCTTCATGCCGTTGACCTGACGCTGCAGCTCGCGGGCAATGGACAGCACCACGTCTTTCTCACGCTGCCCGCGCGAACCCGAGGCCCCTGGGTCTTCGCCGCCGTGACCGGCGTCGATCACCACGATGATGTCGCGCTTGCCGGCCGGGGCCGGTGGCAGCTTGATCGCAGGTTCGGTCGGCGTAACCGGTACCGCCGGCACCGTGGCGACGTTGGTCGGAGGCGGTGGAGGCGGCGCGGCGTCGGCCGGATTGTCGAACAGGTCCACCACCAACCGGTTGCCGTACTGGGCGTTCGGGGCCAGGGTAAAGCTCTTCGGCGTCACGGCTTTTTTCAGGTCGATGACCACCCGCAAATCGGTCGGCGTACGCTGGGCCGAACGCATCGCGGTAATCGGCGTGTTGGCGGTGGCCACGTTCAATGGCGCGCCCAGGGACGCGCCATTGATGTCGATCACCAGGCGATCCGGCGCGGTCAGGGTGAATACGCTGTGCTGCACCGGACCCGTCAGGTCGAACACCAGCCGCGTGTTGTCCGGCGCCCGCCAGAGGCGAACGCTGTTGACCTTTGTCTCAGCCACAGCATCGACGGCCAGTGCCGTAAGCAACAGTCCTACGACAGCAACCACCGCGCGAAAGCGCATACCAAACCCCATCATCAATTAGTTTTCCAATGCCAAAGCGGCACACCACGACTCGCCACGCGAGCCTTGCGGCGTCAGTTTCAGCGAACGCCCGCCGTTCTGCGCGCCAATGGTAATGGTCAGGTCAGGCTTTGGCAAAAAGCCTGCACCCTTCTGGGGCCATTCGATCAGGCACAAGGCATCGTCTTCGAAATAATCGCGGATCCCGAGGAATTCCAGCTCCTCGGGGTCCACCAGCCGATACAGGTCGAAATGAAAGGCGCGGATGTCGCCGATCTCGTAGGGCTCGACCAAGGTGAACGTAGGACTCTTTACCGAGCCGACATGCCCGAGGCCGCGAATGATGCCACGGGACAGGGTGGTTTTTCCCGCGCCGAGGTCCCCTTCGAGAAAAATCAGGCCATGGCCTGCGGTGGTACGCGCAATGCGCGCACCAAGCTCCGTCATGGCCTGTTCATCGGCCACGTACAGGGTTACTTCAGACACGGTGAATGCTCCTCCAATAACTGACGAATGGCCGGAATCAGATCGGTTGCCGCCAGCCCCCGGCCCGACCGACCGGCTTGGGTGCCGGCATTGGCGTGCAGCCAGACTGCCAGGCACGCCGCCTCGAAACCCTCCAAGCCCTGGGCCAGCAAAGCGCCAACCACACCGGCCAGCACATCCCCGAGGCCCGCCGTGGCCATTGCCGGATGGCCCTGGGCGCAAACCGCCAGGCGACCGTCCGGGCTGGCGATCAGGCTTCCGGCGCCCTTGAGGACCACCGTAGCTGTGTATTTTTTGCTCAATGCATGGGCCGCCGCCGGACGATCGGCCTGGACCTGGACCGTGGATATTCCCAGCAGGCGCGCCGCCTCGCCCGGGTGCGGAGTGATCACACACTGCTCGGGCAAGCTGACAGCGCCTTCGCTCAACAGATTCAGCGCGTCGGCATCCCACACTTGCGGCAGCGTTGCATTGGCCGCCGCCGATAACAGGCTACGACCCCATGCCGCCTGGCCCAGGCCCGGCCCGACCACCAACACGCTGGCCTGCTGGAGCAGGCCCATCAATTGGTTGGCCGAATGGGTGCCTTGCACCATGACCTCCGGCAAACGCGTCAGTGCAGCGGATACGTGTTCGCTGCGGGTCGCCATCGAAACCATTCCCGCGCCGCAGCGCAGGGCGCTCTCGGCGCTCATCTGGATCGCGCCGCCAAAGCCGCGGTCGCCGCCGATCAGCAGCACATGACCGAACTTGCCTTTGTGAGAGGTGGCCGCGCGTGGCGCCAGGCGTGGCAGATGATCGGGCAACAGCAGCCGAGCGCTGGCCGGGGTCACTTCGACGATGTCGGGGTCCGCGTGCAGATCATTGAAAATCAATTCACCGACCCGATCCGCCGCATCCCCTGTGAACAAGCCCAGCTTCAAGCCAATGAACGTCACGGTCAGGTCCGCCGCCACCGCAGTGCCCAGCACCCGGCCGGTATCGGCACACAGCCCGGAAGGAATATCCACCGCCACGACCGGCAGACCACTGACATTGATCGTGTCGATGGCACGGATGTAAGGCTCGCGAACTTCGCCACTCAACCCTGTACCCAGCAACGCGTCCAACAGCACGCCACGCAGTTCGGATTCGTCCGACCACGGTTCCACCGGCACACCCACCGCTACGGCCTCGGCGTGGGCATTGGCGGCATCGCCCTGCAAGCGCCGGGGCTCGCCCACGGTCAGCACCCGCACCGACCAGCCGGCGCGCCGGGCCAGGGTCGCAACCAGGTAGCCGTCACCGGCGTTATTGCCATGGCCGGTCAGGACGGTCAGCTCGACGGCATCAGGCCAGCGACGCACGATCGCTCGCCAGATGGCGCGGGCGGCGCGCTGCATCAATTCGAACCCGGTGGTACCTGCCGCGATCAGGCGTGCATCGAGGGCCCGGACTTGCGCGGCGCTGTACAGCGCGTCGGGAAAATCATCTTTAGTGTGCGGCATGCGTCTTCGGGCTCCGATGTCTGGCAGAATTATACGCATCTCAGCTCCGGTTTCTCTCGCCTCATGCCTGCCATTACCACAGACCTGCCCGCCCTCGCCCAATCCATCAAGGAATGGGGCCGCGAGCTGGGTTTCCAGCAGGTCGGCATCAGCGGCGTGGACCTGGCCGAGCACGAGCAGCACCTGCAACGTTGGCTCGAAGCGGGCTACCACGGCGAAATGGACTACATGGGTGCCCATGGCAGCAAACGCTCGCACCCGGAGGAACTGGTACCCGGCACGTTACGCGTGGTGTCCCTGCGCATGGACTACCTGCCGGGCGACACGCAAATGGCGCAAATGCTCGGCCAACCGGAAAAAGCCTACGTCTCGCGCTATGCGTTGGGCCGCGATTACCACAAATTGATCCGTAAACGCGTGCAGCAACTGGCAGAAAAAATTCAGGCGGTGATCGGTCCCTTCGGCTACCGCGCCTTCGTCGACAGCGCACCGGTGTTGGAAAAAGCCATCGCGCAGCAGGCCGGGCTGGGCTGGATCGGCAAAAACACCCTGGTACTGAATCGCAAGGCCGGCAGCTACTTCTTCCTGAGCGAATTGTTTGTCGACCTGCCGCTGCCCGTGGACCCACCCCACGCCAGCGAACATTGCGGAAAATGCACCGCTTGCTTGGACATCTGTCCTACAAATGCCTTCGTCGGCCCCTACGTGCTGGACGCACGCCGGTGCATTTCCTACCTGACCATCGAACTGAAAAGCGCCATTCCCGAAGAATTGCGGCCGCTGATCGGTAACCGCGTGTTCGGGTGTGACGATTGCCAGATCGTCTGTCCGTGGAACCGCTTTGCCCGGCCATCCCGGGAAAGCGACTTCAAGCCGCGACACAGCCTGGACAATGCCGGACTCGCCGAGCTGTTCCTGTGGGATGAAGACACCTTCCTGAGCCGCACCGAAGGCTCGCCGCTGCGCCGCGCCGGTTATGAGCGCTGGCTACGCAACCTGGCGGTGGGGCTTGGCAATGCCCCCTCAACGATTCCGGTGCTGCAAGCGCTGCAAGCGCGGCGCGACCATCCTTCAGAACTGGTGCGCGAACATGTGGAATGGGCGTTGCGCCAACACGCCGAGCGTCAGACCTCGTCGTTGTAAACGAACTTCGGCATTTCCCAGTGAAAGCGGATCGCCAGGAGCCGCAGCAGGAAACCGCCGAACAAGGTGATGAGTATGGCCTGTTCATTAGGCAGTTGCAGGTAGACACAGAGCAGATAGCACCACGCCGCTGCAAACGAGACGCTGGCGTAGAGCTCACGGCGAAAGATCAGCGGAATATCGTTGCAGAAAATGTCCCGCAGGATGCCGCCGAACACGCCGGTGATCACTCCGCTGACCGACGCCACCAGCATGCCGTGGCCCATTTCCAGGGCGGTCATGCAGCCAATCAACGTGAACGCCACCAGGCCCACCGCATCGAGGACCAGGAACAACGAGCGCAGATGGCGCATCCAGCGCGCCAGGAACACCGTCAACATCGCCGCCGCTGTGGTCAGCACCAGGTATTCCGGGTGCTTGACCCAGGTAAGCGGGTAATGACCGAGCAGCACGTCGCGCACCGAGCCGCCACCCAGGGCCGTGATGCAGGCGATCAGCACCACGCCGAACCAGTCCATGCCACGGCGCCCGGCAGACAAGGCACCGGTCATGGCTTCGGCGGTGATGGCGATCAGATAAAGCATCAGCAACATGTTGGCGGTCCCTACAGGAAGGCGCGCAGTCTAGCCAGTTTGGGCCGGCACCAAAAGAGGGCATGGCAGCGGCCTTAGCCCGGGCACCGTCCCGTGGAGAGCAAGCGTGCTCCCTCTCCACATAGAACACGCCGGGCAATCAGAACTTGATGAAATGCTTGCGGTAGTGCTGCAACTCGGCAATGGACTCGCGAATGTCGTCCAGGGCCAGGTGGCTGCCGCCCTTCTTGAAGCTGTCACGCACGTCGGGAGCCCAGCGCGCGGCGAGTTCCTTGAGGGTGGAGACATCCAGGTTGCGGTAGTGGAAATAGCTTTCCAGGGCTTTCATGTGGGTATAAAGAAAGCGCCGGTCCTGGCAGATGCTGTTGCCGCAGATCGGCGATTTGCCCTTGGGCACCCACTGCTCCAGAAAAGCGATGGTCTGGGCCTCGGCCTCGGCCATGCTGATTTTGCTGTCGCGTACTCGCTGGGTCAGGCCGGAGCCGCCGTGCTGGCGAGTGTTCCACTCGTCCATGCCAGCCAGGATTTCATCACTGTGATGTATGGCAATCACCGGGCCTTCGGCCAAGGTGTTCAGTTCACTGTCGGTGACGATGGTGGCCATTTCGATGATGACGTCGGTGTCCGGGTTCAGACCGGTCATTTCCAGGTCGATCCAGATCAGGTTCTGCGGGTTTTGCATGGGGAGCTCCTCAGCGTAGCTGCGCAGTTTAGCCTAGGCAGGCCCTTGGGCGTGCTAAACTCGCGACCGTTTTACCTAATCGCTGCACTCTTCATACGGAACACCCATGGCCAAACGCCAACTCAATCGTCGTCAAAACTGGCGCATCGAAAAGATCCAGGGCGAGCGCGCAGCCCGCGCCGCCAAACGCGAATCCAGTGCCGTCGAGGCGCTCGAGGGCGGCGACTTGGGGCCGGAACAAACCGGCCTGGTGATCGCCCACTTCGGTGTGCAGGTCGAGGTCGAGGCCCGCGAAGGCGAGCTGACCGGCCAGGTGTTCCGCTGCCACTTGCGCGCCAACCTGCCCGCGCTGGTCACCGGCGACCAGGTCGTCTGGCGTGCCGGCAACCAGGGCATCGGCGTGATCGTGGCGCAACTGCCGCGCCACACGGAACTGTGCCGTCCGGACAGCCGTGGCCAGCTCAAGCCCGTGGCTGCCAACGTCGACATGATCGTCATCGTGTTCGCCCCGCTGCCCGAGCCCCACGCCAACCTGATCGACCGCTACCTGGTGGCAGCCGAACACGCGGGCATCCGCCCATTGCTGCTGCTCAATAAATTCGACCTGATCGACGAGCACAACGCCCCGGCGCTGAACGCCCTGCTGTCGGTCTATCGGGACCTGGGTTACCCGGTATTGGAAGTTTCGGCCCACCACGGCAACGGCATGGAACAGTTGCAACAGCAGTTGGACGGACGCATCAGCGTGTTCGTCGGCCAGTCCGGTGTCGGCAAGTCTTCGCTGGTCAACAGCCTCCTGCCGGAAGTCGAGACCCGTGTCGGGCCGTTGTCCGAGCTGTCCGGGCAAGGCACCCACACCACCACTACCGCACGGTTGTTCCACTTTCCCGGTGGCGGCGAGCTGATCGACTCCCCGGGCATCCGTGAATTCGGCCTGGGCCATGTCAGCCGGGCCGATGTCGAAGCCGGGTTCATCGAGTTCAACGAGCTGATCGGCACCTGCCGTTTCCGCGACTGCAAGCACGACCGCGAACCTGGTTGCGCCCTGCTCAAGGCCTTGGAAGAAGGCCGCGTGCACCAGCAACGAATGAACAGCTACCGCTCGATCATCGCCAGCTTGCCGGAAAGCACTTACTGACCTGCATGCCATGTGAAGCCGATCACTATTGTGGCGAGGGAGCTTGCTCCCGCTGGGCTGCGAGCAGCCCCAAAATCTGCCAAATGCGGAGCATCAGACACACCGCGCCCGCCGGTTTACGACTGCTTCGCAGCCGAGCGGGAGCAAGCTCCCTCGCCACAAAGGCAGGCACGCCTCACTGAACAGCGATTCACAAAAAAGCCGACAATGATGTCGGCTTTTTTGTGGCTCACTGCCCAGGCGTTCCGGCAGGCTTGGGCGCGGCATCGTCGAACAGGTTCAGCCGCTCGCGCAACTCATGGGCCGGCACCGGCTGTTGGTCAGCCGGCAAGGCGTTCGGATCGGCCGCAGCGCCAGGGGTCGCCGGCGCCTCGCCCGGAGCACCCTGGCCCTGGGCAGGGTCGGGCGCCGGATCATTGGTTTGCGAACCTTCGATGGCCTGCTGAGCCTTCTTGGTCAGCACCACGATATCGATACGCCGATTGACCGGGTTGAACGGGTCCTTGCGATCGAACAGCGCCGAGGAGGCATAACCCACCACCCGCGCTACCTGCTCGTCCGGATAACTGCCAGCCACCAACGCACGACGTGCCGCGTTGGCGCGGTTGGCGGACAACTCCCAATTACCGAAATCGCCCTTGCCGATATAAGGCTTGGCATCGGTATGGCCACTGATGCTGATCTTGTTCGGCACCGCCTTGATGGTATCGGCCATGGCCAGCAGGATGTCTTCGAAATAAGGCTTGAGACGGGCGCTGCCGGAGTCGAACATCGGCCGATTCTCGGCGTCCATGATTTGGATGCGCAGGCCGTTCGGCGTGATTTCGAACAGGATCTGGTCCTTGAATTTCTGCAGTTGCGGGTTCTCTTCGACCTTGTTCTGCAATTCTTGCAGCAGCAACTCCAGACGCTCGCGCTCGACCTGCTCGGCCATGCCTTCGACCTGCTCGGTATCCACCGTGACCTTGTCGGGCTGGGGCTGGGACTTGACCTCCGGGTTGAGGGTCGTGTCCGGCGCCAGGGTCGGCGAGCCGCCCAGGTCAATGATGTAAGGCGTGCCGCTTTCGGAGAAGCCGACCGGATCCTTGAAGTAACCGGCAATGGCGATTTTTTGTTCCGGGGTCGCGGTGGACAGCAGCCACAGCACCAGGAAGAACGCCATCATTGCCGTCGCGAAGTCGGCGAACGCAATTTTCCAGGCGCCACCATGGTGCCCGCCCGCTATGCGCTTGACGCGCTTGATGATGATCGGCTGGTTATTTTCCATAACTTAACGACCGCGAACTGCTTGTTCCAACTCGGCGAAGCTTGGACGGTGCGCCGGGTACAGGACCTTGCGACCGAACTCCACCGCCAGGGACGGCGGCATGCCCGAGGCCGAGGCCACCAGGGAAGCCTTGATGGCCTCGTAGACGTTGAGTTCTTCCTTGGCATCATGGGCCAGGGAATGGGCCAGCGGGCCGAAAAAGCCATACGCGGCCAAAATACCGAAGAAGGTACCGACCAGTGCCGCGCCCACGTGCAGGCCGATGGATTTCTGGTCGCCCTCGCCCAGGGAAGCCATGGTGACCACGATCCCCAGTACCGCCGCGACGATACCGAAACCGGGCATGGCGTCGGCGATGCCGTTGACCGCGTGAGAAGGGTGTTCCAAGTCTTCCTTGAGGCTGTAGAGCTCCATGTCGAACAGGCCTTCAAGCTCATGGGGAGCCATGTTGCCGGACGACATGATGCGCAGGTAGTCGCAGATGAACGCCGTCATGCGGGCGTCCTTGAGCACCGTGGGGTACTTGGCGAAGATCGGGCTGGCGGCAGCGTCTTCGATATCGCCCTCAATCGCCATCATGCCTTCGCGACGGCTTTTATTGAGGATCTCGTAGATCAGCCCCAACACCTCGAGGTAGAAGGTGTGGCTGAAGCGCGAACTGAACATGCTCAGGGATTTCTTGAGCACGTGCATCGTCATATAGCCGGGGTTGGCCTGCAAGAATGCGCCGAGGGCCGCACCGCCGATGATCATCACCTCAAAGGGCTGGATCAAAGCGGCAATCTTGCCATGGGAGAGCACGTATCCGCCGAGCACGCTCGCGAACACGACAATGATGCCGATAATTTTAGCCATAGGTAGAAAGTACTTATTTAAGTCGGGTTCAAGGTCATATTCGGAAGCTGAAAAATCTCTTCTTCTACTTATCGGCAAAACTGCGCCAGACTATAGCCAGTTCAGGCGAAAAGCCAATTTGCCCCGTTCCGGGCGTAGATACCCTATGTGATGATCGCGTCCAGCCATGACATACGAAACGAAGGTTCCAACCCCACGACCGACCACGCTCCAAGGTTGGGTGAAGCTGCTCGACGGCGTGCACCTGCCCGTGCCCCAGGCCAGTCACGACTTGGTTTGCAAGGCCCTCGCCGACAGCCGCCGGTCGCTGCGCGATATCGCCGAGCTGATGCAGGACAGTCCTGCCTTGGCCCTGAGCGTCATCCGCGAAGCCAACCACCACACCCATGGCAGCCTCGCCGAGCCTGCGGAAAACCTCGAAGTCGCCCTCAACCGCCTGGGCCTCAAGCGCACCGAAGAATTGCTCGCCCGCCTGCCCTCGCTGCCGGGGCGGGAAATACCCGTCGCCCTGCGTCAATTGCAACTGATCAGCCAGCACGCCACGCAACAGGCCAATGGTTTTTTCGCGAGCCGCCTGGCGCGACTGTGGCAAGACATCCACTGGGGCAGCCTGTTGTTCCTCTCGCCGCTCTGGCCGCTGGCCCTGACACACCCGCGATTGCTCGGGGAATGGGAATTGCGGGTCATCCACAAAGGCCAGTCCGCCCGCCAGGTAGAGCGCGAACTGTTCGGCGTCAGCCTGCTGAAGATCTGCCTCGCACTGGTGGAGACCTGGCGGCTGCCGATCTGGGTGATGCAAGGCTACCGCCTGTTGATCAATGAGCGCCGCGAACTGGTGCAAGTGCTGCGCATCGCCCGCGACAGCGAACATCCCTTGCGCCAGCAGAATCGGCTGGACGACGACCCAACCCTGCGGCGCTGGCTCAATCAGCCGGCCAACACCGTGCTGTTGGCCAACGGCCTGGCGCTTTCGGCGCAGCAGGCGTGGAATAGCCCCCACTGTCTGCGCTGGCAATACCTGACCAGCTTGTATCTGCAAATGCCCATGGATGAAATCCAGCAGCAAATGCATCAACAGGCCGTCACCAGCGCCCGCAATGACGCTATGCCAGACCTCTGGCACCCGGCCGTGGCGCTGATCTGGCCCTGGAACAGCCACCGCATCCACCCAGGCTTGCTGCCGGCGGCCCCGCCCAGCAGCGAAGACCTGACCCAGTGGCGCAAACAATGCGCTGCGCTGCTGGTGGAACCGAGCCCCTTCAGCAATGCCATGCACTTGACCACCTCGGCCCGGGACACGCTGGTGGCTTGCGGCATGCGCCGGGTGATGATCCTGATGCCCGACCGCAGCCAGACCAGCGTGCGCGTGCACCAGACCGCCGGCCTGCCCCAGGAAGCTGCGGCCATGAGCTTTTCCATCAGCCAGAGCAAGGTCTTGCAGCGATTGCTGGCCCAGCAGGCCCAGGTTCGCCTGAACCCGGACAACAATGCCCAGTTCTCGGCATTGCTGCCACCGGGGCTGCGCGCCCTGTTCCGGGGTGAACATCTGCTGTTGCGCTCGCTGACCTGCAATGGTCGGGTGATCATGCTGGTAGCAGCGGACCAGGGCGGTGGGCCGTTCTCGGACGTGACCGTGCAAGCCTTCGGCAAAACCGTGCAGTGCATCGAACGGGCACTGCATACCTTTACCAACCGCGGTCGCTGAACTTGCTACAATCCTTTCCCTTTGCGCCTCTGGAGACCTCACATGCCTGACTTCTCTGGCTTGCCGTTGGTGATCGAGCCAAGCACGCTGCTGCCGCGCCTCGACGCCCGCGAACTGATTCTGGTGGACCTGACCAGCGCCGCCCGCTACAGCACCGGGCACATCCCTGGCGCACGCTTCGTCGATCCCAAGCGAACCCAGCTGGGCCAACCTCCGGCGCCGGGCCTGCTGCCGGCAAAAGCCGATCTTGAAGCGCTGTTCAGCGAACTCGGGCACCATCCGGATGCGGTCTATGTGGTCTATGACGACGAAGGCGGCGGCTGGGCCGGGCGGTTCATCTGGTTGCTGGACGTGATCGGGCATCGCAACTATCACTACCTCGACGGCGGCCTGCTGTCGTGGCTGGACGAAGGCCTGCCGGTCTCCACTGAAGTGCCGGCGCCCGGCGCAGCCCCGGTGAGCCTGACGCTGCACGACGAACCCACCGCCACCCGCGAATACCTGCAAAGCCGGCTCGGTGCCACCGACCTGGCAATCTGGGATGCCCGTGGTCCGTTGGAATATTCCGGCGAGAAAGTCGTCGCAGCCAGGGGTGGCCACATTCCCGGCGCGGTCAACTTCGAGTGGACGGCGGGCATGGACCCGGCGCGCAACCTGCGCATCCGCCAGGACATGCCGCAGATCCTCGAACGATTGGGCATCACGCCTGACAAAGAAATCATCACCCACTGCCAGACTCACCATCGCTCTGGCTTCACCTATCTGGTGGCCAAGGCGCTCGGTTATCCGCGAGTCAAAGGCTATGCCGGTTCCTGGGGCGAATGGGGCAACCACCCTGACACGCCCATCGAGCTTTGAAGGTTCTTAAGGACAGTTAATGAAAAACCGTTTGTTCATCCTCTCTCAATACCTGCTGCCTCACCACCTGCTGTCGCGGCTGGCCGGCTGCATCGCCGAATGTCGCGTGCGCTGGTTCAAGAATGCCTTTACCGCGTGGTTCGCCAAGCGTTACCAGGTTGACATGTCCCAGGCCTTGGTCGAAGACCTGACAGCCTACGAGCACTTCAACGCGTTCTTCACCCGTGCCTTGAAAGACGGCGCCCGCCCGCTGGACGAAACTCCCGGCGCGATCCTCAGCCCTGCCGACGGCGCCGTCAGCCAGCTCGGCCCGATCGAGCACGGCCGGGTGTTCCAGGCCAAGGGCCACAGTTTCAGTGTGCTGGAACTGCTGGGCGGCGATGCAGCCAACGCAGCGCCGTTCATGGGCGGCGACTTCGCTACGATCTATCTGTCACCCAAGGACTACCACCGCGTACACATGCCGCTGGCCGGCACCTTGCGCGAAATGGTCTACATTCCTGGGCGAATTTTCTCGGTCAACCAGACCACCGCTGAAAATGTTCCGGAGCTGTTCGCCCGCAATGAGCGCGTGGCGTGCATCTTCGACACCGAGCGCGGGCCAATGGCCGTGGTGCTGGTGGGCGCGATGATTGTGGCCTCGATCGAAACCGTCTGGGCCGGACTGGTGACACCGCCCAAGCGCGAACTGAAAACCTTGCGCTACGACGAAGCCGCTCGTGCGC
Organism: Pseudomonas sp. Q12-87; assembly: GCF_001269755.1. Classification (NCBI taxonomy): domain Bacteria; kingdom Pseudomonadati; phylum Pseudomonadota; class Gammaproteobacteria; order Pseudomonadales; family Pseudomonadaceae; genus Pseudomonas; species Pseudomonas sp. Q12-87. Next base: position 180,004 of record NZ_LHVI01000034.1, read on the forward strand.
CGATTCATCTGGAAAAAGGCGCCGAACTGGGCCGCTTCAAGCTGGGTTCGACCGCCATCGTGCTGTTCGGGCCGGACCAGGTGAAATGGACCGACGACCTGGTGGCCGGTTCGCCAGTGCAGATGGGCCAGGGGCTGGCACTGCCCAAGGGCTGAATCATCGATTAACTTGTTGGGGGAGCGAGCTTGCTCGCTCCCCCAAGGGGCCACAGCCTCTGGATAGAGCCCTTCGTTTTTGGCTACAGCTGCTAGAGTTGAAAGATCCTTTTCAATTTTTCGGCCGGAGCCCGTCCACGGCATGAATGAGACCAGCCCTCTCCAGCTATTGCGCGTCCTGACCCCGACGCAATCGCGCCTATCGTTCTGCGACGCCACGCCACGCGACCTCAAGCGCTGGATCGCCAACCTGCCCAAGGCCAACATCGGCGAAACCGCCCGGTTGCTGTACCAGGCCCTTGGCGAACTCAACCAACTGCTCACCCCCAGCGACAACCGTCTGCAACTGCTCGAACTGCTGCGTCCCGAGGTGTATTACGTCTGCAAACACCTGGAACGGCATTTTCTGCAACAGGCCATCGTGCTGGATGACCGCTCGCGCAAAATCGCCAACCTGTGCCAGGCCCTGCAAACCCAATTGGCCATGGGCTACAAGCAGATCGTGGCGCGCATCGCTGCGAAGTTCACCAAGGACCGGGCCCGGGTGCTGAGTACCGCATTGCAACGGGCGATCCATGCGCTCAACGGCCCGCTGCTGCGGGCCGGCCAGTTGTACAGTCCCGTGCCTGAAGGGTTGTGGCTCGATTTGCACCAGTTGTACCGGATCGCCTGCCAACTCCGACTTCAGCATTTGAATGTCGGTGACGAACTGGCTAGCCAGGTCCATCAGTTGAACGCCGAGCAAACCTACGCCGTCGCCCTGCTGCTGGGCGCCTCACGCAGTAATCAGTTACGCCAGAACCAGATCGCGCGACTGGCCGAGGCGCTGGAATCCTGGAGCCATTGGGTCAAGCTGGACCCTGCCGCCACGGCCACCAGCCTGTTCGCCGTCGCTCCGCAACTGGATGTCGGGCCACGCTATCGCTCCAAGTTCAGGGCCGAGCAACAGCCAACCTTGCAGGGCTTTGATCCACAGCCGCTGGTGCGTGCCATCGCCATCCACCTGGAACAACCGGCCGACCCCACCCTGCCAGTGCCCGGCGGCATGAGCGCCGACACCTTGCATCACCTGCAAGCCGCCTGGGGCGAAGCGGCCGAACGCAGCTTCCAGCGCACCGAGGGCAACGGCACGCTGACCTTGTGCGTGGGCATGAGCGCGCTGCATTACTACCTTGGCGGCGAGCGTTCTTTCAGTGAACTCCTGAAAACCCCCAACACGCGCAAGGCACGCTTCGAGGCCCGGCCGAGCAAGACCAACGATCAATGGAGCCAGGCCTTCGACGCAGCCCCCAGCGGCGAAAGCGACCTGCTGCCTTATGAGGAAATCGAATATCCGGTGAGCCCGTCCGATGACGACGGCACCACCTCCGACAACCAGCATCATTTTCCCCTCTATGACTTGCCAATCATCAACCACAGCCCCGGCGGCTATTGCCTCGGCTGGCCAAAAGAAGTGCCGGAACAGCTGCAAGCGGGGGAAATGGTCGGCATTCGGGATACCAGCGACGAAGCCTGGAGCATCGCGGTGGTGCGCTGGATTCGACAGGTGCGCAACGGCACCATGCAGATGGGCATCGAACTGGTCGCCCCGCACGCCCAGCCTTGCGGGCTGCAACTGGTTCGCCAGGAAAACGAACAAGGCCACTATCTGCGCGGGTTATTGCTTCCCGAGATCAGCGCCATCGACCTTCCCCCGACCATGATCGCCCCTCGCCTGCCATTCCAGGAGGGCCAGCAGGTGCTGATCAAGACCAACGGCGAAGAACGCCGGGCCGGCCTGGACCGGCGGGTCACCAGCACCCACAGTTTCAACCAGTTTGCCTATCACCCGGAGGATTCAGGCCCCGCCGGGGAGGGCAGCGAGCCTGAGGGAAATTTCGATTCGTTGTGGAGGTCGCTGTAAGCCAAACACCCCCTTGTGGCGAGGGAGCTTGCTCCCGCTGGGCCGCGAAGCGGCCCTAAACCCTCCCCCCCCCAGTGTGTCAGGCTCACCGCATTGGGGCCTGCTGCGCAGGCCAGCGGGAGCAAGCTCCCTCGCCACAAAAACGTTCGCTCCAAATCGGTGGAAGGCTCAGAGCTGCCCATCACGATCCCTGAACCCCAACAGATACAAGACCCCATCCAGCCCCAGGGTCGAGATCGCCTGCCTGGCCGACTGCTTGACCAGCGGCTTGGCCCGGAACGCCACGCCCAGGCCCGCTATCGCCAACATCGGCAAATCATTCGCCCCGTCGCCTACGGCGATGGTCTGCTCCAGGCGCAGGCCTTCCTTGGCCGCCAGTTCACGCAGCAGATCGGCTTTGCGCTGGGCGTCAACGATCGGCTCCACGGCCACGCCGGTCACCTTGCCGTCCACCACTTCCAACTCGTTGGCGAACACGTAATCGATGCCGAGCTTGGCTTGTAGCTGCTTGGCGAAATAGGTGAAGCCGCCGGACAGGATGGCGGTCTTGTAGCCTAGGCGCTTGAGTTCGGCGAACAGGGTCTCGGCGCCTTCGGTCAGGCGCAGGGAGGCGCCGATGGAATCCAGTACGCTGACGTCCAGGCCTTGCAGCAGGGCCAGGCGTTCCTTGAAGCTGGCGCGAAAATCCAGCTCGCCGGCCATGGCCCGCTCGGTGATGGCCGATACCTTGTCGCCCACGCCGGCGGCCTTGGCCAATTCGTCGATCACCTCGGCTTCGATCAACGTCGAATCCATGTCGAACACCGCCAGGCGGCGATTTCGGCGGAACAGCGAATCTTCCTGGAAGGCGATGTCGACGTTCAATTCCTGGGCCACGCTAAGGAACTCGGCCCGCAAAGCCTGGGGATCAGCCGGCTCGCCGCGCACGGAAAACTCAATGCAGCCCTTGCCCTTGTCATCCGGCGTGTCCAGCGGCATGCGCCCGGAGAGCCTGTCGATGTGATCAATGTTCAGGTCATATTTGGCGGTGATCGAACTGACGCGTTGCAATTGCTCGGCGGTGACCTTGCGGGTCAGCAAGGTCACGATGTGGCGCTTCTTGCCCTGGCCGGCCACCCATTGCTGGTAATCGGCTTCGGACACCGGGGTAAAACGCACCTGCTGGTCAAGCTTGTAAGCCGTGAACAGGATGTCCTTGAGCACCGACTTGCTTTGTTCAGCGTCCGGAATTTCAACCAGGATGCCGAACGACAGCGTGTCATGGATCACCGCCTGACCAATGTCGAGAATGTTCACACCACCCTGGGCCAGAACGCCGGTAATGGCCGCAGTCAGACCCGGACGGTCGCTGCCAGTGATGTTTATCAGGACGATTTCGCGCAAGGCGCACCCCCGCAGGTGGAAAAAAACCGCATTCTACCCACATTCAGTGACCATCGGGCACCGCCAGTGCTTTGCCGGTCATGGGCCTGTCGCTATACTGCGCGTCAATTTCACGGACAAAGAGCCGAGCTCAGTGAACCGGCCCACGCCAGTCAAAACCGACAACTTCTTCCTGCTGATCTTCCGTGCACTGCGCCACCGTCGCGTGCCGATTGCATTGCGCATTGCCAGCCATAACGTGATCCTGGTCGCCTTGGCCCTGGTTATCTATGCCTGCGTGATGGGCCTGCAATTCAAACAGGCGATGCATGAGCAGGCCGATGCCCTGGGTGAGAGCCTGACCACCCAGACCGCCACGTCCGCCACCGAGCTGCTGGTCTCCAACGACATCCTCAGTCTCAACGTGCTGCTCAACAATCTGACCAAGAACAAGCTGGTGGCCCACGCGGCCATCTACAGCGTGGACAACCGTATCCTCGCCGAGGCAGGCCAGCGTCCCAAGCCAGGCCTGCTGGGCGAATCCGGTGGCATGTACCAGAGCAAGATCACCTTCCAGGACGTGACCGCCGGGCAACTGCGCATCAGCCTGGACATGGACCAGTTCCAACAGCCGATGACCATCAGCCTGCAAAGCATGGGCATTCTCAGCGCGATACTGCTGGCGCTGGCACTGGCCTTGAGCCTGCGCCTGGGCCGGCACATCTCCACGCCGCTGTTGCAGTTGCGCGTCTGGCTGCGGGACATCGACGAACACACGCCGGCCACCCAGCGCCAGGATGAAATCGGCGACCTGGCCCGGCAACTCCACGCCAGTTTCGCGCCGGAACCTGAACCCGTGCCGGAACCTGAAGACATCGACTACGTTGACGACGATGAGGCCGAGCCAGGCTTCGAGGTGCGCAACCTGCGTGATCCGGGCTTTGATGAAAGCCAGCCAATGCCTGCGTCCAGACCGGCTCCACGCCACGTGGTCCGCACGGTAGAAGACGATGAAGACGACGATGCCTTCGCCGACCTGCGTGACGAGTCCGCTGCCGGCGAGCCGAAACCGCTCGCCAAGCCTGTCGTCTCGAACCTGCCCCAGCACAGCGCCGTGCTGGCCGTGCAACTGGGCGCCCAGGACCAACTGCGCCGCCTGCCCCAAGCGCGCCTGAAGGAGTTGCTCGAACGCTACCGCGACTGCCTCGACCAGGCTGCATCGCTGTACCAGGGCGAATTGCATACATTGAATGATGGCAGCACATTGATGCTGTTTCACACCGAGGACAGCGGTGACGACTACCTCACCAACGCCATTTGCTGTGGCGAGTTGCTCCGGGCGCTGGGTCATCAATTGCAGATCGAGGTCGCCGACAGCGGCATCACCCTGCAACTGCAACTGGGCCTGACCCTGGGCGACGGCCTGTTCGGCATGAGCCAGATCGACTTGTTGTTGACCGAAACCGCCCAGGACGCCCTGGCACTGTCGCAACACAGCCGCAACCTGTTGCTGGTGGAACGCAAGATCAACGACGACGCCCTGATCCGACAGCGCGCCCGCATCCGCCCCATCGCCAGTCCCGAGGGCGCTTGCTGCGTGGAGCGCTTGATGGAACCTTATCCGTCGATGCTCGAGCGGCAACTGGCGCGGATGCATGAGCGCCAGGCCTGATATTCAGTAGTTGAAGCAAACAAAAGCCCGCAGATGAGTGTTTATCTGCGGGCTTTTTTGTTGCCTTCATTGGCCTCTTCGCGAGCAAGCTCGCTCCCACAGGAGATCTTCATGGTCTACAGAGCCTGGGTTCACTGGAGATTGAATGTGGGAGCGGGCTTGCCCGCGAAGAGGCCAGGATAGGCACCGCCAATCCAATCGACAGAAACGACAAAGCCCGCATCAGCGCGGGCTTTGTCTTGTTGGCAGTCCAACCCTCAGAACCTGAACACTTCCATGTCCGTACGAATTGGCAGGGCCATGGGAATCTTGTCCTTTTCCTTCCCTGCCGGCTTGGTTGGGGCAGGAGCAGATTTTCGAGGGACTTCTGCGATAGGAGGCTGGTTGGCCAGAGGTTTGAGCGACACAGACAACTGCTCGGCCAGACGTTGCAGGAGCACGCCCTGGGCCTGGACCTGTGCCGCCGTAGTACCGGCATGCTGCTCTTGCAGGTGCACGATGCGGTTCTCACGCACCTTGCCGCGACGGTCGATCAGCCGCCACTGGGCATCAAGCACCGCTGGTTGCGACTTGCCCGAGTCCAGGCGGGTAATCGACAGCAGTACCTGGACGTCCGGGGTAAAGCCTTGGGTAGCGGGCGCCAGCACGACACGCTGGCTGTCCAGATGCCCGGCGACCTGACGCAACAGCAGTTGATCGATGTCCGACGACAGGCTGCCCGCCCAGCGACCGTCGACAGCGGCTTGCAGGCTACCGTCAGGTTGGCGTTGCAGCAGGGTTTCACGTTGCAGGTAGTCAGCAATCAATACCGGGCCCAGCAGTACTGCCATGCCGGCGCTTTGCGCAGGCTGGGCCGGGGTTCCGCTGTCCAGTTGATACAGCGAAACAGGCTGATTGACGCTGCAGCCCGCCAGGCCAAGCAGGCCAGCGAGCCACAAAATAGGAAGGCGCAGAGCAGTCATCGTCCCGTCCAGGTGGCGGCCACAAGGCTTACCACAGTGAAAAATACTTGGTCATTATGAAGAACGCTCAGCCACGCCGGCGCTTGAAAGGGCCTATCATCCGTGAATATGCGCCGCGACTCCAGCGCGAAAACGCCGGTCTGCGGCATTTAATCGCAGACCAAGCGCTCTAGGACGCCTAATTCAAGTTTTCGACGAGCAGTGCATCGACCCGTTGAAAACCCCTTGGTAGCTTATTACCGCGTCGCCCGCGTTCACCTTTGTAATGCTCAAGATCATCTGCTTTCAACGAAAGCGTACGCTTTCCAGCCTGTAGCACAAGCGTGGCGCCTTCCGGCAACACTGCAATATCCGTGACATATTCCTCACGGCTGGCAACCCGTTCGCCGGGAATACCGATGATTTTGTTGCCCTTGCCTTTGCCAAGCTGCGGCAAGTCACTGATTTTAAAGACCAGTAGCCTGCCTTCCGTCGTCACCGACGCCAGCCAATTATTTTCGCGATCACTGACAGGGCGTGGCGCAATGACCTTGGCGTTGTTCGGCAGGCTCAACAACGCCTTGCCCGCCTTGTTCTTGGCTTGCAGATCCTCACCCTTGACCACGAACCCGTAGCCGGCGTCCGATGCAATTACGTACAGCCCGTCATCATCAGGCATCAGCACGCACTCAAAAGTTGCACCCGGTGGCGGCGTTAATCGACCGGTCAGCGGCTCGCCCTGGCCGCGCGCCGATGGCAGCGTGTGAGCCGGCACCGAATAGCTGCGACCGGTGGAGTCGACGAACACCGCAAACTGGTTGGAGCGCCCGGCCGCCAGGGCCTTGAAGCCGTCGCCAGCCTTGTAGGAAAGCCCCGTGGCGTCGATATCGTGGCCTTTGGCGGAGCGCACCCAGCCTTTTTCCGACAGCACAACCGTCACTTTCTCGTTCGGCAACAGATCATGCTCAGTCAGCGCCTTGGCTTCGGCGCGTTCGACGATTGGCGAGCGGCGATCGTCGCCATAGGTTTCGGCATCCTTGAGCAGTTCGGTGCGCACCAGTTTCTTGAGCTTGGCTTCGCTGCCCAGCAAAGCTTGCAACTTGGCCTGTTCCTTGAGCAGTTCATCCTGCTCGGCCCGCAACTTCATCTCCTCCAGCCGCGCCAACTGCCGCAAGCGCGTATCGAGAATGTAGTCGGCCTGGATTTCGCTCAGGGCAAAGCGCGCGATCAGGCTGGCCTTGGGATGTTCCTCGGTGCGAATGATGTGGATCACTTCATCCAGGTTGAGGTAGGCAATCAGCAAGCCGTCCAACAGATGCAGTCGACGTTCGACCTTGTCCAGGCGGAATTGCAGGCGCCGGCGCACCGTTTTGACCCGGAATTCCAGCCATTCCACCAGCAAGGCCCGCAAGTTCTTCAACTGCGGCTTGCCGTCCAGGCCAATGATATTGATGTTGACCCGGTAGCTGGACTCCAGGTCGGTACTGGCGAACAGGTGCTGCATCAACGCGTCATGGTCGACCCGGCTGTTGACCGGGATGATCACGATACGGCAAGGGTTTTCATGGTCGGACTCGTCGCGCAAGTCTGCAACTTGCGGCGCTTTCGACGGTTTTGCCTGCATCATCGCGGCGATTTGTTCCAGAACCTTCGCACCGGACACCTGATGCGGCAGCGCGGTGACAATGATGTCGCCGTCTTCGATGTGATACACGGCGCGCATGCGCACGGAACCGCGACCGGTCTCGTAGATTTTCAGCAGGTCGGCGCGCGGCGTGATGATTTCCGCTTCGGTCGGGTAGTCCGGACCCTGGATGTGCTCGCAGAGCTGTTCCACCGTGGCTTTTGGCTCATCCAGCAGACGCACGCAAGCGGTGGCCACCTCCCGCAGGTTGTGTGGCGGTACGTCAGTGGCCATGCCCACCGCGATGCCGGTGGTGCCATTGAGCAGGATATTCGGTAAACGTGCCGGCAAAACCAACGGCTCATCGAGGGTACCGTCGAAGTTTGGCCCCCAATCCGCCGTGCCTTGGCCCAATTCGCTCAGCAGGACTTCGGAATAGCGCGACAGACGCGCCTCGGTGTAGCGCATGGCGGCGAAGGACTTGGGATCGTCCGGCGCACCCCAGTTGCCCTGGCCGTCCACCAGGGTGTAGCGATAGCTGAACGGCTGGGCCATGAGCACCATGGCTTCATAGCAGGCCGAGTCACCATGGGGGTGGAATTTACCGAGCACGTCACCGACGGTCCGCGCCGACTTCTTGTGCTTGGAGTCGGCATCCAGCCCCAGCTCACTCATGGCATAGATGATCCGCCGCTGGACCGGCTTCAAGCCGTCGCCGATGTGCGGCAAGGCGCGGTCCATGATCACGTACATGGAGTAATTGAGGTAGGCATTTTCGGTGAAGTCAGCCAGCGATCGGCGTTCTACGCCGTCTAAGCTGTCTGCAAGAATGTCGCTCATGCGGGCCTCATCAGTTCGTTGTCTGGCGCAGCAGCATGGTGCCGTCGCGCTGGGTAAATTCAAGTTTGTTCAGGGCGCTCATGCCCAGCAGCACTTGCGTGCCGCCCAGGCCTGGCGCCACCAGGGCACGGACATCGCGCAACACGATGTCACCCAATTGCAACCGGTCGATGCGGGTGCGATAGCCCTCGCTCAAACCGTTGGCGGTACTCAATGTCACGCCGAAACCTTTTTCCAGCTTGAGGCGCTCGGCCAGCTCCACCGGAATTGCCACGTCGGTGGCCCCCGTGTCGAGCATGAAATCCACCGGTTGGCCATTGATCTGGCCGCTGGCAACAAAATGCCCTTGTTTATTGCCGACCAGCTTTACCTCGATAAATCCTTCGCCTCTTTGCGAATACACCTGGGCATTCGGGTTCTGCTGACGCTGCTCCCATTGAGCAAAGAATCGTGTAGCCAGGAACAACGCCGCACACCAGGCCACAATCATCAGCACCCGGCCGGCACGCTTGCCCGGCGGCTGGCTCACGGCGAGGCGCTCCAGCCACCGTCCGGCGCGGCGAAGCGCCAGATGATCGGCCGCGTTTCGCCGTCGGCGCGGGCGCCGTCGTTGTTGTCCAGGCCGATCCAGGCGCCTGTGGCGTCCACCACCAGCGCTTCGGCCAGCCCGTAGGCCTGCGAGTAGCGGCGATTGTCCTGCAACGCCTCGGCGGCGAACGACCAACACCGCTCCACTTGAGCGGTCTGCGGATCACGCCGACAGATCTGAAAAGCGTTGCGTTCCAGGGTAAATAGCTTGCCATCGAACAACGACAGATCGGCGAAATCCCGCGAAACCGCCTTGGCCTTGGGGAACTGCGCCGGCTGCATCTCCAGCCCCGCTTCGCTCAGCAACACGCAATTGCCCTCGCAGTCCCACACCGTTTGCTGGCGCTTGATCAGCAGCAGCCCACGACGTTCGCGCTCGGCCGCCAGCCACAGCTGGTCGCCGGCCGGGTTGATCGCCAAGCCTTCGAACAGAGCATTGAAATGCAGCAACATACCGCTGGCCCGGGCCTGGCGAATCAACGTCGGGGCGATTTTCAACCACGATGCCTCGCCTGTCGGCGCCACTTGCAACACCGCGGCATGCGACTCGCTGACCACATAGCGATTGCCGGCGCTGTCACAACTGATGCCCTCGAAATCCAACTCGCCACCGCGCAGGAACGAAGCGGCCCAAGTCCGGGAGCGCAAGCCCCAGGGCAAACCATTGTCGGGCACCGCCGGAACGTCGATATCCACCACGTCGGCCTGCCAGACCGGCGCATCGGAAAGCGCGAGGCGATAAATTCGGTCATCGTCGCGATCGGACACCGTCCACATTTCGCCGCCGCACAGCGCCAGCCCGGACAGGTTGCCGCCGCGCATGCCATCCACGGCGTGCTCGGACAGCAACTTCAACTCAGGCGCGGGCCCGGCGACTACCACCCCCGCCCACAGCAATAACGCCAGGGCGAAACCGTTGCGCATCAGGCCAGCACCTCGGCCAGGTCACCTTTGGACTCCAGCCAGGACTTGCGGTCGCCGGCGCGTTTCTTCGCCAGCAGCATGTCCATCATTTCCGAGGTCGCTTCAAAATCATCCAGGGTCAACTGCACCAGGCGACGGGTGTTGGGGTCCATGGTGGTTTCGCGCAGCTGCGGCGGGTTCATTTCGCCCAGGCCCTTGAATCGGGTGACCTGGGGCTTGCCGCGCTTCTTCTCGGCCACCAGGCGGTCGAGGATGCCATCGCGCTCGGCTTCGTCGAGGGCGTAGTAGATTTCCTTGCCCAGGTCGATCCGGTAGAGCGGCGGCATCGCGACGTAGACGTGACCGGCATCCACCAGCGGACGGAAATGCTGGACGAACAAGGCGCAGAGCAACGTGGCGATGTGCAAGCCGTCGGAGTCGGCGTCGGCGAGAATGCAGATCTTGCCGTAGCGCAGTTGACTCATGTCTTCGGCGCCCGGGTCGACCCCGATGGCGACGGCGATGTTATGCACTTCCTGGCTGGCCAGCACTTCACTGCCGTCCACTTCCCAGGTGTTGAGGATCTTGCCCCGCAGCGGCAGGATCGCTTGGAACTCCTTGTCCCGCGCCTGCTTGGCCGAGCCGCCGGCGGAGTCACCTTCCACCAGGAACAGCTCGGAACGCATCGGGTCCTGCCCGGCGCAATCGGCGAGCTTGCCCGGCAAGGCCGGCCCCTGGGTGATGCGCTTGCGCTCGACCTTCTTGCTGGCCTTGAGCCGACGGCCGGCGTTGTTGATCGCCAGCTCCGCCAGGGCCAGGCCGGTTTCCGGGTTGGCGTTGAGCCAAAGGCTGAACGCGTCCTTGACCACTCCGGAAACAAACGCCGCCGCCTCACGGGACGACAGGCGCTCCTTGGTCTGGCCGGAGAACTGTGGCTCCTGCATCTTCATCGACAGCACGAACGCAATGCGTTCCCAGACGTCTTCCGGCGCCAGCTTCACGCCACGGGGCAGCAAGTTGCGGAACTCGCAGAACTCACGCATGGCATCCAGCAGCCCCTGGCGCAAGCCGTTGACGTGGGTGCCGCCCTGGGCCGTGGGGATCAGGTTGACGTAGCTTTCCTGGACACTTTCGCCACCTTCGGGCAGCCACAACAACGCCCAATCCACGGCTTCCTTGTTACCGGCCAGGCTGCCGCAGAACGGCTCGTCGGGCAGGCGTTCGAAACCGTTGACCGCGTCCACCAGGTAAGAGCGCAGGCCGTCTTCGTAATGCCACTCGACTTTCTCGCCGGTGGCCTTGTCCTCGAAACTGACCAGCAGCCCCGGGCACAACACGGCCTTGGCCTTGAGCACATGCTTGAGGCGACTGACGGAGAACTTCGGCGAATCGAAGTACTTCGGGTCCGGCGCGAAATACACGCTGGTCCCGGTGTTGCGCTTGCCGACGGTGCCGACCACTTCCAGCTCGGTGGCCTTGTAGCCGTCGGCGAACGTCATCTGGTATTCGTTGCCGTCACGCTTGACCCGCACCCGGACCTGGGTCGACAAGGCGTTGACCACGGAAATACCCACCCCGTGCAAACCGCCGGAGAACTGATAGTTCTTGTTGGAAAACTTACCGCCGGCGTGGAGCTTGGTAAGAATCAGCTCGACGCCCGACACGCCCTCTTCAGGGTGAATGTCCACCGGCATGCCGCGGCCATCGTCGCTGACTTCCAGGGAATGGTCGGCGTGCAGGATGACCTGCACCGACTTCGCATGCCCGGCCAAGGCTTCGTCGACACTGTTGTCGATGACTTCCTGGGCGAGGTGGTTCGGCCGACTGGTGTCGGTGTACATGCCGGGGCGCTTGCGCACCGGGTCGAGGCCCGAGAGGACTTCGATGGCGTCTGCGTTATAAGAGCTAGCGCTGGGAGTGGCCATGGGGTCTCGTCGTCAGTGTTCAATGAAAAAGGGGCGATGGCTCACAGCGACGTGAAGTCGATCGCCTGGTACAAATCGGCGCCAATACCGGCAAAACTCAGCAGCGCCGGCAACTGCTGGGCAAACCCTTGGAAACTGTGGTCGCCGCCAGCCTGGATGCGCAAGGCACAAGCGCGGTAATACTGCTGGGCGTGGCGATAATCCAGCGTTTCGTCCCCGGTTTGCAACCATACCTGATACCGCTGCGAATCCCGGGGCGCCGGCACTTCCAGTTCGGCCAGGGCCGTGACGTGGTCGTGGGTCAGTTCCCAGGTTTCGTCGGTGTACAAATTCTTCTGCGTGCCCAGGTAGCCGTCGAACATGCGATGCGGGCTGACAGCAGGGTTGATCAGCAGGGCCTTGAGGCCGTGGCGTTCGGCCAAGTGAGTGGCATAGTAGCCGCCGAGCGAGCTGCCGACTAGCAGCGGCCGATCCAGTTGTGCAATCGCCTGTTCCAGCTGACCGATGGCTTGGCGGGGATGGTGGTGCAGGGCTGGAACTTGTAGGTGGTCGCTCAGGCCCAGTTGCGCCATTACGTCGATTAGCTGGCGGGCCTTGGTCGAGGCTGGGGCGCTGTTGAAGCCGTGGATATAAAGGATAGAACCCGACATTGCCGACTCCCTGGGTGTTGGGCAAAGGCCGGAGTTTACAGGGAGTTTATGGGGGTTTGGGGGTGATCTGTTCATACAAGACAACACAAAACCCTGTGGCGAGGGGATTTATCCCCGTTGGGGCGCGAAGCGGCCCCCTACAGCTGGATTGGGTACATATCCATTTCTGCGGTAACGGCCACTTAGGGTTCCGCCCTGACGGCGGGTCACTTTCGAAAAGCGCGAAAGTAACCAAAGCGCTTCATGCCCCACCACTCGGCACCTCGCCTAGGCTCGGTGTGCCCTCACTCCGGCATTGCTCCGTGGGCCCGCTGCGAAGGGCCATCCATGGCCCAGCGCAGCTATCCCGGCATCCATGCCGGGATGCCCACTCCACAATGCCTGCGTTCGGCCAGCGTGGTTAATGGGGCGCTGAAATCAACGTCCGACGCGAGGCGGCCTGAGAGCCGGCCTGGTTTAGGGTGATCGCGTTTCTCCAGTGGGAGCGGGCTTGCTCGCTTTTGCGCGCGGTGTGGTCAGGGTTGTGTGTTGACGTTGTCCAGCATCCGATTTGCCAATAAAGCGCCCAGCTCGATCAGTTGCTGAATGCCAAGGGCAACATGGCGTCGCGAGCCTTCCAGGTCGAAGGCAAGGTCGCTGACCATGGCGTCGGCTGAAGCCAAGGTTTCGCTGAGGTTGGCCAGTAGGCTTTCGGTGTCGACGCCGTTCACGACGGTGAACAGTTGACCTGAGGGCTGTTTCTTTTTGGCTTGAGGTTTGGGGTCGAGATAGTGGTCGATGGCGCGTTTGGCGGCTTCATCAAGCTTCGGGGAAATCTGGCTGGCATCGGAAGAGATGGAATCGTTTTTTGTTGGCCCAGAGTTATCTTCATACATGTTGGCGCTCCATTAAGATTGAAATAAAGCCCCTTTTTTTCAGGTTTCCAGGCCTGGCCGCTGAATTTGCAGCGACGGAAAAAGATTAGCGACAGCCCTTCCCACCCGGCAACCGCCAGAGCTCGTCGGAAAAGTCTGCTCGAATGTCGGACCACTCCCACAAATCTGGCCGGCTGTCAGGCCGCCATCGCGAGCAAGCTCGCTCCCACAATGGACCTCCTGTAACACAAGGTCTGTGTACACCAGCGATCCACTGTGGGAGCGGGCTTGCTCGCGAAAGCGGTGGGTCAGTTTGCATCAGCATTGCATGTGCCGCCGTCTTCGCGAGCAGGCTCGCTCCCACAATGGGGTCGGGGTACGACCATAGAACCAGGTCGGCTGTAAGGCCGTCTTCGCGAGCAAGCCAGCTCCCACAATGGGATCGGAGTACGACAAAAGAGCCAGGCCGGCTCTCAGGCCGCCTCGCGGCGGACGTTGATTTCGGCGCCCCGTTAACCACGCTGGCCGAACGCAGGCATTGCGCAGTGGGCATCCCGGCATGGATGCCGGGATAGCCGCGCTGGGCCATGGATGGCCCTTCGCGGCGGGCCCCACGGAGCAATGCCGGAGTGAGGGCATGCCGAGCCTAGGCGAGGCACCAAGTGGTGGGGCAAAAGCGCTTTGGTTACTTTCGCGCTTTTCGAAAGTGACCCGCCGTCAGGGCGGAACCATAAGTAGCCGTTACCGCAGAAATGGATATGTACTCAATCAGGCCGCCATCGCGAGCAGGCTCGCTCCCACAATGGGGTCGGGGTACGACCATAGAACCAGGTCGGTTGTAAGGCCGTCTTCGCGAGCAAGCCCGCTCCCACAATGGGATCGGAGTACGACAAAAGAGCCAGGCCGGCTCTCAGGCCGCCTCGCGGCGGACGTTGATCTCGGCGCCCCGTTAACCACGCTGGCCGAACGCAGGCATTGTGGAGTGGGCATCCCGGCATGGATGCCGGGATAGCTGCGCTGGGCCATGGATGGCCCTTCGCGGCGGGCCCACGGAGCAATGCCGGAGTGAGGGCATGCCGAGCCTAGGCGAGGCACCAAGTGGTGGGGCATAAAGCGTTTTGCTTACTTTTGCGCTTCTCAAAAGTGAGACGCCGTAAGGGCGGAACCATAAGTAGCCGTTACCGCAGAAATGGATATGTACTCAACCAAACCTCAGTACCCGTCGGACTCATAGTCCGGAGTAAAAGCAAACCCAACCACCCGCTCAACCCCCGTCTCCAACCGCCCATCCGGCCAAAGCCGCAACCACCGATACCCAGGCGCCTGCGAGCCCACCGCAAAATCCTCACTCCCAGGCTCAAACTGAATACAAGTCGAAGGCGAAGCCAACAACCGAACGCCCCCGCGCACCTGGTCAACCTCCTGATGCACATGCCCCCACAACACCGCCCGCACCTGAGGAAACCGATCCAGCACCGCAAACAACGCCTCAGGATTACGCAACCCAATGGGCTCCATCCACGCACACCCAATCGACACCGGATGATGATGCAGACAAACCAGATGATGACGCTCCGGCGCCTCGCTCAAGGCATTGGCCAACAGAATCAACTGTTCCTCAGCCAAAAAACCGGGAACCGAACCCGGCACGGCAGAATCCAGCAGCGTGATTCGCCAGTTGCCAATGTCCACCACCGGCTCGAGCAAGGTGCTCTTGACCGCCGCCTCCAGCATGACCTGCGGCTCATCATGGTTACCCGGAATCCAACGTGCGGGCGCATCGATTCGCCCACTCATCTGCCGAAACGCCTGATAAGACTCCAACGTTCCGTCCTGGGATAAATCCCCAGTGGCAAGTATCAAGTCGATGTTCGGCTGCTGATTGAGCACCAGGTCAATCACCGAGCGCAGGCTGTCACGGGTGTTCATGCCCAGCAACGACCCGTCGGCCTCGGCGAACAGGTGGCTGTCGGACAGTTGAACCAACAGCGCAGCATCAGCAGTGGTCAGGATGGATTCGTTCGGCAAATCGCTCTCTCCCAGGCGCACTCACGCCATTGGATGAAGCCGCAATTATGCTGGGGAAGATCGAAAGGGGAAACCCGCGAACCGGAACCGGTTCACAACCAGGGTCCAGTATTTGAAAGACAACTACCGAACGACTTCGAACTCATGCCCCAGCGCCAGACAATGACTCAGCCACTCGCCGAGGAACAGGTTCAACTGGGCCTTTTCGTCCGGCTGGTGCATCGACGCATTGGGGTAAGGATAGATGCCACGAAAGCGTCGTGCATGTTCGGCGCTGACGACTTCGGCCATGCGCGCATCGTGATAGACCTGAACTTCCAGTTGCGGCACCGGCAACCAGGGCAGGCTGTGCTCCTGGCGCACTTGCAAGGTGGTGGTGTAGGGGCAGGTCTGCAGCACTTCGAGGGCTAGCACGCCGAGCATCTGGTCGCCATGGGTCACGGCGATGCGGCGCGGCGCCGGGTCGTTGCGCATGTCCGGCAACAAGCGCATCAGGCGGGCGTAGTTGGCCTCACAGGCCGCCTGCAGCCCCACCAGATCGACGCGATAACGATCGCGCAGCTTGTTCAGGACCATAGCCCCCTCACTTCATCGCGGTTCAAGGCCAGCCATTGCAAGGCAATAATGCTGGCCGCGTTGCAGATACGTCCGTCGCGTACAGCTTGCAAGGCATCTTCGAAAGCCCAGACCTTCACCCGAATGTCTTCGGCTTCTTCCTCCAGGCCATGCAGACCGCCGGCCCCCGTGCTGTCGCAACGCCCCAGGAACAAATGGACGAACTCATCGCTGCCGCCCGGCGATGGAAAATATTGGGTCATCGGCCAGAGCGCAGCAAAGACAAGCCCAGCTTCCTCCTGCGCTTCGCGATGAGCAACTTCTTCCGGTTGCTCGTCCTTATCGATCAGGCCGGCCACCAGTTCCACCAGCCAAGGGTTGGTCGTCTTGCCCATGGCGCCCACGCGAAACTGCTCGATCAACACCACTTCATCGCGCTGCGGATCGTAGGGCAGCACGCACACCGCGTCATGGCGCACGAACAGTTCACGCCTGATTTCACGGCTCATGCCACCGGCGAACAATTCATGACGCAGGTGGACGCGGTCGAGCTTGTAGAAACCCTGGAAGCAGTTCTCGCGCTTGACGATGTCCACGGTGCTCGGCGTGGCGTTGGTGAAGTCGGTCATGACAGTCCTCGTTGCAATGGATCAATACGAGGTTCCAACCTCGGCTTCGCGCCATCCTAACGCGCTCGTACCGTTTGATGCAGCCCCTTTCCCTTCATCAGGATGGACGGCTGCGCTCAAAATCACTCTAATGAGCTTAGTGGCGAACTGATTGCCCTGCTGACAGTCGAAGCGGGTAACTTTTCGCCTTTCCCTGTTTCATGAAGGACGCCCATGTCGCTTTTCAAAACTGTCTCCGTGGCCGCCATTGCCCTGACCCTGGGTGCTTGCCAAAGCCTGTTCCAACCCAACTATCGCGCCCCGCTCGAGACCACTCGCGATGCTTCTGAGCAGTTGCAGCCCGGCTGCGCCAGTGCCGACTGCCCGCTGGTCAACATCGATACCTTGCATTTTCCCACCGAGCCCGCACTGGACGGCATTGTCGAAAAACGCCTGCTGCAACTGACCCGCACCACCCCGGACGCACCGACGGCGCCAACGCTTTCGGCCTATCGCGAACAGTTTCTGCGCAACGCAGCGCCGCGCAACAGCAGCTATTTGCAGGCCAAGGTACGCGAGCAGCATGACGGCTTGGTGATCATCGAAGTGTCCAGCTACCTGGACACCGGCGGCGCCCACGGTACGCCGGGGCGTGGTTTCATCAACTATTCGCGCCAGCAGCATAAGGTGCTGACCCTGTCGGACATGCTGCTGCCGGGCCAGGAAGAGGCCTTCTGGAAAGCCGCCCAGGTTGCCCACAATAGTTGGCTGATCAGCACCAAGCTGGATCAGGAACCCGAGTTCTTGAAACAGTGGTCCTTCCAGAAGACTCCGCATGTGGCGCTGACTTACGGCGGGGTGATCCTCAAGTACGAAGTGAGTACCATCGCGCCATACGCGTTGGGCCACATCGAACTGAAGATCGCTTACCCACGCCTCAATGGCATTCTCAAGCCCGAGCTGTTCCCCGGCCGTAGCTGAAGGCCCGGCCCAGCAACAACTGCAGCAACCCTGCCAGGACCAGCGACGGCAGGGTAGCGCCGACGTCCGGATAGAGGTTGGCCAGCAGGTGATAAGTGCTCACCCCACCCAGCCAGGCCAACAGTGCCGGCCAGCGCAACGCAGCCGACACCACCTGGCTGCTGCGCTTGCGCAAGATGAAATGGTCCACCAGCACCACGCCGAACAGCGGCGCGAACACCGAGCCGATCAGCAACAGGAAGTTCTGGTACTGGGCCAACGGTGCGAAGCACGCGATCAACGTGCAGATAACGCCGATCGCCAAGGCCAGGTGCTCGACCTTCAGCCCGGACAGCATGCCGCTCGATACCGCCGCCGAATGAATGTCGGCGAAAGCATTTTCCGACTCATCCAGCAGAATCAGCAGCAACGGAATGCCCAACCCGGCGCCAGCCAGGGCCAGCAGCAGCGCGTTGACTTCACCGCTCGGCGCGAACGCCAGGGTGTACGCCACGCCCAGGCTCATCAGCCAGAAGTTACCGATGAAAAACCCAACGGCAGTACCGCCAAAGACGTTTTTCGCGCGTCTGCCGAAGCGTGAATAGTCGGCAATCAGCGGTAACCACGACAGCGGCATGGCAATGGCGATATCAAACCCCACCGCCAGCGGCATCGAGCCATCGCCCGCCTGAGCCCACAATGCGGCCAGGTCAGCCTTGGCGAATAGATTCCAGGTCAGCCAGAGGCACGCCGCCAGCAGCAACCAGATGCCCCACTTGCGCAGGACCTTGCGCACGAACGTCAGCGGCCCGCTGACCGCGAGCAAGGTCGCCAGGGCGCCGAAAAACAACGTCCACAGCAACGGATTCGACCCCAGGCTGCCTTCGCTGAAGGCTCGGGCACCGAGCAGGCTGGCCGCATCACGCATGACGATGATTTCGAACGAGCCCCAGCCGATCAGTTGCAGCAGGTTCAATATCGCCGGCACGCTCGCGCCCTTGGCGCCTAGGCTGAGCTTGAGGGCGGCCATGGCCGACAGGCCGGTGTCGCTGCCAATCACGCCGACGGCCGCCAGCAGCAAAACGCCTACCAGGGTGCCGAGGAAAATCGCCAGCAACGAACCGCTCAGGCCCAGGCCCGGCGCGAGCAAGGCGCCAACCTGCAAGACCATCAGGCCGATGCCAAGGGAGAACCACAGGGAAAACAGATCGCGGGCGCCGAAGACCCGTTTGTCCAGGGGGACCGCGGTGTCCGGGGAATAGGTGCTGGGTTGGATGTTCAAGAGTGTTATCTCAGAGGAATATTTTGTTGTTTTGATGATCGCCTTCGCGAGCAAGCCCGCTCCCACAATGGACCTGCTGTGAACACAAAAGCTGCGTACACCAACGATCTACTGTGGGAGCGGGCTTGCTCGCGAAGGCGGCGGTGAAGTCACCGCCACCTTGGGCTCACATCACACTTTCTTGTAAAGCTGGCTACCTTCCTGCTTGAACCGCTCAGCCTGCTCCGCCAAACCCTGGGCGACGTCCACGTCCACCGTTTCAATGCGCTGATTAGCCGCGTACTCGCGCACTTCCTGGGTGATTTTCATCGAGCAGAATTTCGGCCCGCACATCGAGCAGAAATGCGCGACCTTGGCCGAGTCCTTCGGCAGGGTTTCGTCGTGGTACGAGCGGGCGGTATCCGGGTCCAGGCCGAGGTTGAACTGGTCTTCCCAACGGAATTCGAAGCGCGCCTTGCTCAAGGCATTGTCGCGGATCTGCGCGCCGGGGTGACCTTTGGCCAAGTCGGCCGCGTGGGCAGCAATCTTGTAGGTAATGATCCCGGTCTTGACGTCATCCTTGTTCGGCAGCCCCAAGTGTTCTTTCGGAGTCACGTAGCAAAGCATGGCGCAACCGAACCAGCCGATCATCGCCGCACCGATGCCGGAGGTGATGTGGTCGTAGCCCGGCGCGATGTCGGTGGTCAGTGGGCCGAGGGTGTAGAACGGCGCTTCGTCGCAGCACTCCAGCTGCTTGTCCATGTTCTCTTTGATCAACTGCATCGGCACGTGGCCCGGGCCTTCGATCATGCACTGCACGTCGTGCTTCCAGGCGATCTTGGTCAGCTCGCCGAGGGTTTCCAGCTCACCGAACTGCGCTTCGTCGTTGGCGTCGGCAATCGAGCCCGGACGCAGGCCATCGCCCAGCGAGAAGCTGACGTCGTAGGCCTTCATGATTTCGCAGATGTCTTCGAAGTGGGTGTAGAGGAAGTTTTCCTTATGGTGCGCCAGGCACCACTTGGCCATGATCGAACCACCCCGGCTGACGATGCCGGTGACGCGCTTGGCGGTCAGCGGCACATAGCGCAGCAGCACGCCGGCGTGGATGGTGAAGTAGTCGACACCCTGCTCGGCCTGTTCGATCAGCGTGTCGCGAAACAGCTCCCAAGTCAGGTCTTCGGCCGCGCCGCCGACTTTTTCCAGGGCTTGGTAGATCGGCACGGTGCCAATCGGTACCGGCGAGTTGCGGATAATCCACTCGCGGGTTTCGTGGATATGCTTGCCGGTCGACAGGTCCATGACCGTGTCCGAGCCCCAGCGGATGCCCCAGGTCAGTTTCGCCACTTCTTCTTCGATGGACGAGCCCAGGGCGCTGTTGCCGATGTTGCCGTTGATCTTCACCAGGAAGTTACGGCCGATGATCATCGGTTCCAGTTCGGTGTGGTTGATGTTGGCCGGAATGATCGCGCGGCCACGGGCGATTTCGTCACGCACGAATTCCGGAGTGATGATCTTCGGCACGCTGGCGCCGAAGCTGTGGCCGGCGTGTTGCTGGTCCAGCAGGCCGGCGGCGCGGGCCACTTCCAGCTTCATGTTTTCGCGGATGGCGACGTATTCCATCTCGGCGGTGATGATGCCTTTGCGCGCGTAATGCATCTGGCTGACGTTGGCGCCCGGCTTGGCACGCCGCGGGTTGTTCACATGGGCGAAACGCAGCTTGGTCAGTTCGGGATCGGCCAAGCGCTCCTGGCCGAAGTTGGAGCTCAGGCCCGCCAGGCGCTCAGTGTCGCCACGGGCTTCGATCCACGAAGAGCGCACATCGGCCAAGCCTTTGCGCACGTCGATGCTCACGTTCGGGTCGGTGTACGGACCCGAAGTGTCGTACACCACCACCGGCGCGTTGATCTCGCCGCCGAAGTCGGTAGGCGTCACGTCGAGGCTGATTTCGCGCATGGGTACGCGGATATCCGGGCGGCTGCCCTGGACATAGATTTTTTGCGAGCGGGTAAAGGGCTGAACCGATTGCTCATCGACCTGGGCCGAATCACTGAGGTTGGTCGCGTTTTTTGATTTTGTCGTCATCACGGGCTCTCCAGACACACATCCAGGCAGTGGATTTTTGTCGGAGCGAACCTGTAACGAATGGACGCGTCCCAGCACGAAAGTGCGGACGCTGTGCTTGCTGCTCGAACATGTTCGAAGATCGAAAGTCGATGGTCGAACAACATCCCGGACGAAGCACAAGAGGACTCGCCGGGTGACGAGAAATCTTGTTCCCTACGCAGGCGTTAACCTGATCAGGTTCAACGGGATCCGAAATTATTCGATCTCAGCCTCATAGCAAGGCACCCCGACAAGAACCCGGCCAGTCTAGACACAACCGGCGCAGAACGCCATCGTCCGGGCAAAAGGCTTGATGAATGGCGCATATGCAGGATTGTTGCCGTGCCTGCACGCAACTACACTCGCTACGCCGCGCGCCTGTATTGCGCCTTTATCTTTGAACGTAGGGATCGCCTCATGTTGCGCAAACTCTCACTGGCCCTTGCCGTGTCTTGTGCGTCCAATGGAATGGCTTGGGCTGCCGAAGCTCCGTTATCCACCAAAACCGACCTGGTGAGCGTTTATCAGGAGGCCGTGGATAACAACGCCGACCTGGCTGCTGCCCGCGCCCAGTACGGCGCCCAGAAGGAAGTCGTGCCCCAGGCGCGTGCCGGTTTGCTGCCCAATATTTCAGGCGGTGCCGACCTGAACAACACCCGTACCGAGCTCGACCAACCGGCCCTGACCGCCACCCGCAGCTCCACGGTTTACCAGGCCACGTTGTCCCAACCGATTTTCCGCGCCGACCGCTGGTTCCAGCTCCAGGCAGCCAAATCCGTCAACGAACAAGCGTCGCTGCAGCTGTCGGCTACCGAACAGAACATGATCCTGCAAAGCGCCGAGAGTTATTTCAATGTGCTGCGCAGCCAGGACAACCTGGCCTCGACCAAGGCCGAGGAAGCCGCATTCAAGCGCCAGCTCGACCAGTCCAATGAGCGCTTCGACGTAGGCCTGTCGGACAAGACCGACGTGTTGCAGTCCCAGGCCAGCTACGACACCGCACGGGCCAACCGGATCCTCGCCCAGCGCCAGGTGGAGGATGCGTTCGAAGCACTGATCACCCTGACCAACCGTCAGTACAACTCGCTCCAGGGGATTGTCCACACCCTGCCGATCCTGGCGCCGACACCGAACGACGCCAAGGCTTGGGTCGACACGGCAGCCAAGCAGAACCTGAATCTGCTGGCCAGCAACTACGCCGTCGACGCCGCCGAAGACACCCTGCGCCAACGCAAGGCCGGCCATGCACCGACCCTCGATGCGATCGCGCAGTATAAAAAAGGCGACAACGACGGCCTCGGCTTCACCAACCCGAACCCTACCGGGCAGCGCTACGGTGGCGATGCCGAGCAACGCACCATTGGCTTGCAACTGAGTATCCCGATCTACAGCGGCGGATTGACCAGTTCCCAAGTGCGCGAATCCTACTCGCAGCTCACCCAGACCGAACAGCAGCGCGAAGGCCTGCGCCGCCAAGTGGTGGAAAACACCCGCAACCTGCACCGTGCGGTGAACACCGATGTGGAGCAGGTCCAGGCCCGGCGCCAGTCGATCATCTCCAACCAGAGCGCGGTGGAGGCCACGGAAATCGGCTACCAGGTAGGTACCCGCAACATCGTCGATGTGCTCGATGCACAGCGTCAGCTGTACACCTCGGTGCGCAACTACAACAACGCCCGCTACGACTACATCCTCGACAACCTGCGCCTCAAGCAGGCCGCCGGCACCCTGAGCCCGGCCGATTTGCAGGATCTGTCGCGCTACCTCAAGCCCGACTACAACCCGGACCGCGACTTCCTCCCGCCGGACCTGGCCCAGGCCGCGGCCGCACAGTTGCGCTCGCGGCCGGCACAATAACGACACCCTTGTGGCGAGGAAGCTTGCTCCCGCTGGCCTGCGAAGCAGGCCCAAAACCAGTCACCGCGTTCTGCCAGCCAGAACCGTGATGCCGGTTTTACGGCCGCTTCGCAGCCGAGCGGGAGCAAGCTCCCTCGCCACAAAAGCTCAATCGATCAGCCGCCCCAACCCCTCCAGCAAGCGCTGCAGCGCCCCCTGATTGGTGCGCATCACCTTCAAGCCCGCCTCGGCCATGCGCTGGGCATCACGGGGCAGTTCGAACAGGCGTTGTATCGCCAGGGCCAGGCTTTCGGCATCCTCGACTTCCTGCAACGCACCGGCGGCGCGCAACTGGGCGGCGATTTCGAGGAAGTTGAACAGGTGCGGCCCACTGAGCACCGGTTTTGCCAGCGCCGCCGGCTCCAGCAAATTGTGCCCACCGTTGGGCACCAGGCTGCCACCGACAAAAGCGCTGTCGGCCAGGGCGTAGAGAAACAGCAGTTCGCCCATGGTGTCGCCCAGCAATACCGAAGCCTGGACACCGACCGGTTGTGCGCTGGACCGCCGGACCGTGGCGAAACCTTGCCCCTCACAGAGCTGGTATACGGAGTCGAAGCGCTCGGGGTGCCGCGGCACCAGAATCAGCAACGCATCGGGATAGCTGTCGAGCAGCCGACGGTGGGCAGCCAGCACCACTTCGTCCTCGCCTTCATGGGTGCTGGCGGCGATCCACACCGGGCGCTCCGTGGCTTGCCACTGACGACGCAAGGCACTGGCGCTTTCGAGCAATTGCGGGTCGATGGTCAGGTCGAACTTGATCGAACCGGTGACCTCGACGGTTTCCGCCCGGGCACCCAACTGGCGAAAGCGCTCGGCTTCAGCTTCGGTCTGCACGGCGAACAGGCTCATCTCGGCGAGCATCGGCCGGGTCAGTTTGGGGAATCGCGCATAACCACGGGCCGAGCGCTCCGACAGCCGCGCGTTGGCCAAGGCCACGGGAATGCCACGCCGGGCGCATTGGTGGATGTGGTTGGGCCACAGTTCGGTTTCCATGATCACCGCCAGGATCGGACGAGCCCGGTCGAGGAAACGCTTGGCGGCGCAAGGCAAATCGTAAGGCAGATAACAATGCTGGATGCGCGGCTCGTCGGCGAACAGCGCCTGGATCCGCTCCGAGCCGGTGGGCGTCATGCAAGTGACGGTGATCGGCAGCTGTGGATACCGTTGCAGCAAGGCACGAATCATCGGCGCGGCGGCAATGCTCTCGCCCACCGACACCGAGTGGACCCAGATCCCGCCCGGTACCAGGCTCGGCAGTCCCCAGGAAAAACGTTCGCCGATGCGCCGGGCATAAGCCGGCGCCTTGCGAGCCCGCAGCCACAGCCGAATCGCTACCAGTGGCAGCCCCAGATAAAACAACGCGCTATAGAGAGTTCTGTTCATGGCGGCGGAGTTTATCGGTTTTTCAACCGAGCGCCTGCAACTGCACCGCAAAACGTTCCGCCAGCCAGCGTGCGGCCGGGCCCAGGGGCTCGTCGCGGCGCCAGACCAGTTCCACCACCAGGGCCGGCGGGGTCCATTCGCTCTTGAGCTCGACCATATCGCCCAGGTACGCCGGGTATTGCACCACATGCCGCGGCAGCCAGGCCCAGCCCAAGCCACACCGAAGCCATTCGGCCAGCACGTAGAAACTGTCGGCCCGCCAGACCTGCGGGCTGGCCTGCTCACTGCCGGGATAGACGCTGGACTGGGTTGCCATTAACAACTGCCGGTGCCGGGCCATTTCCAGGCAGGTCACATAACCATGGTTTGCCAACGGATGCTGCCTGCCGCACACCGTGACCATCTCGACGCTGCCCAACACCCGGCGCTCCAGCGCCTCGGGAATCTGGTCGTGATAGAACAGCAACCCCAGATCAGCGCGACGCTCCACCAGTTTGCGCGCCACATCGCCCTGGGCGGCGCTGGCCAGTTGCACTTCGAGGGTGGGGAATCGCTCGGCCAGCGCCGCCAGGCTGTCGATTACGGGTTGATAGGGCATGGCTTCGTCCTGGGCCAAGCGCAGCGACGCTTCCTGTCCACGCATCAGGGCCAGGGCGCGACCGTTGAGGCGCTCGCACTGGCGCAGCACTTCCTTGGCTTCTTCCAGCAGGGCTTCGCCTGCATCGGTGAGCTTGGGCTGACGGCCGCTGCTGCGCTCGAACAGGCTTACACCCAGATCGGTTTCCAACAAGGCAATACCGCTGCTGATGGCCGATTGAGCCTTGCGCTGATCCCGGGCGACGGCCGAAAACGAACGTTTTTCGGCGACACCGACGAACAGCCGCAGTTGCTCCAGATTCCATTGAACATTCATGGCGCGACCTATCTCATAAACAGATAGGTAATGACTTTACCGCATCTGGGATCACTCTAAAATAAGCGACACGAAAGACGGCACATTCAACGAGGAACGGCCTATGAACGCTTACTACTACCTGGGCATCGCAATCTGCGCCGAAGTGATCGCCACCGTTTCGATGAAAGCGATCAAAGGCTTGAGCACACCCCTGCCCTTGCTGCTCGTCATCGCCGGTTATGGCATCGCGTTCTGGATGCTCACCCTGGTGGTGCGCACTGTTCCGGTGGGCGTGGCCTATGCGGTCTGGGCGGGAATGGGAATTGTCTTGGTCAGCGTGGCTGCGCTGTTCATCTACGGGCAGAAGCTGGACGTGCCGGCGATGCTGGGGATGGCGTTGATTGTTCTTGGAGTGGTGGTGATCCAGCTGTTCTCCAAGACCGCTGGACACTGAGAACACACCGATCATCGTGTTGGAACACATGTGTGGCGAGGGAGCTTGCTCCCGCTGGGTTGCGCAGCAACCCCATCTTTAATGGGCGCTTCGCACCCAAGCGGGAGCAAGCTCCCTCGCCACAAAGCTTTCCTCGCCAGCTGCCGACGTTGATCGCCAGCAAATCCCAATAGCATCGAGTCTGTATACTGCGTCCTCGTCTAGAACACTGAGGTCGCCGCATGCCATCCGTTATTTCCACCGACGTCCTGATTGTCGGCGCCGGAGTCGCCGGCCTCTGGTTGAACGCACGCCTGCGTCGCCAGGGTTTTTCGACCGTGCTGGTGGAAAGCGCCACCCTCGGTGGTGGGCAGAGCGTCAAATCCCAGGGCATCATCCATGGCGGCGCCAAATACGCCTTGCATGGCGCCCTGACCGGTGCCTCGGAAGCCATCGCCGACATGCCCCGCCGCTGGCGCGAAGCCCTGAAGGGCGACGGTGAGCTGGACCTGTCCGGCGTGCGCATGCTCTCCGATGCCCATTACCTCTGGTCCCCCGGCACCCTGGCTGGCAACCTGACTAGCTTTTTCGCCAGCAAAGCCGTGCGCGGGCGGGTCGATCAGGTCAAGGGCGAGCAACTGCCGCCAGCCCTGCAAGACAAGCGCTTCAAGGGCAAGGTTTATCGCTTGGCCGAATTGGTGGTAGATGTCCCCAGCCTGATCGCTCGCCTGGCGGAACTGGCTGGCGACAGCCTGCTGGCCGGACAACACATCGAACCACTGCGCGAAGGCGGCGAGCTGACCGGTCTGAAAGTGGACGGCCGCGAGATCCGTGCCCAGCGCATTGTCCTCAGCGCCGGTGGCGGTACTGCCGACCTGCTCGACGCCCTGGGCCTGGACCAGCCGGCCATGCAACGCCGGCCGCTGCACATGGTCCTGGTCAAGGGGCCGAGCCTCAAGCCGCTCTATGCCCATTGCCTGGGCGGCGGGCCGAAGCCGCGCGTCACCGTGACCACTCACCCGGCCGCCGACGGCCAATGGGTCTGGTACCTGGGTGGCGATCTCGCCGAAGGTGACGCTGTGGCCCGCGAGCCTGCCGCACAGATTGCCGCCGCGCAGAAAGAGCTGGGCCAATTACTGCCTTGGATAGACCTGAGCACCGCGCAGTGGGCCACGCTGCGAGTCGATCGCGCCGAGCCCTTGCAATCGGGCCTGACGCGCCCGGACAACGCCTTTCTCGCCGAGCAGGATCGCCTGTTGGTGGGTTGGCCGACCAAACTGGCCTTGGCCCCGGATTTCGCCGATCGGGTGTTCAGTGCGCTGCAACGCGACGGCATCCAGCCCAGCCATCCGACACCACTCCCCGAGTTGCCGAAGCCGCCCATGGGTGTGCCTGCCTGGGATCAATTACTGCCATGAGCCAACCGACCCTGCACGACCTTCATCGTCCGCTGAGCCCTAACGGCCCGTGGGTCTCCCCACTCGGCCTGGGTACCGTCAAGCTCGGCCGCGACCAGGGTGTCAAATACCCCAACGGCTTCCGCATTCCCGATGACGATGAAGCGCGCATGCTGCTCAAGCTGGCGCGCGACCTGGGCATCAACCTGATCGACACCGCGCCGGCCTATGGCCGCAGCGAGGAGCGTCTTGGCCCGCTGCTGCGCGGCCAGCGCCAGGACTGGGTGATTGTCAGCAAGGTCGGGGAAGAGTTCAGCAACGGCGAGTCGCGTCACGATTTCAGCGCCGCTCATACCCGAGTCTCGGTGGAACGCAGCCTCAAGCGCCTGGAAACGGACTATATCGACCTGGTGCTGGTGCACTCTGACGGCAATGATCTGGCGATCCTCAACGACAGCGAAGTCTACCCGACATTGGCCGCGCTCAAGCGTGAGGGCAAGATCGGCGGCTTCGGCTTCTCCGGCAAGACCGTCGAAGGCGGTCTCAGAGCCTTGGAGCAAGGCGACTGCGCGATGGTCACCTACAATCTGAACGAACGAAGCGAGAAAGCTGTCATTGACTACGCTGTCGAACACGGCAAGGCGATCCTGGTGAAAAAAGCCTTGGCCAGCGGTCACGCCTGCCTGAGCCCCGGGGTAGACCCGGTTCGCGCCAGCTTCGAACTGTTGTTTGAGCATCCCGGGGTTGCCAGTGCTATTGTCGGCACCATTAATCCGCTGCACCTCGCCCATAACGTCGCGACCGTAGCCAAGGTCCTGCGTAATAACTGACGCCGCTTTGCGCGGCATTAAGGAAGGAGCCGACATGCCGCGTACGCTCATCAGAAAAAATCCAAGCAACTTCAAGACCCTGCCCCTGTTCGTCGAAGCGACGCCCGAAGGCCTGACTTATCAGAGCGTCGGGATGCCGCTTAACTTTGCGCAAACATTGCAGCGCCGCCGTCCCGTGGCCGTCGCCGATGCTGAGCGTTTCTCGCTGGAGCTCGCCAACCTGGGCGTCTCGGTGCGCCTGACCCTACATTGGCAAAATCGCGACTATTGGGTACTGGTGCGCCAACGCCGACAGGACCGTGGCGATGTGGTGCTCAAGTTGATTTCCGGCTACGTCCCGGCCCATGAACTGAACCTGCCGCTGCTCACCGCCATCAATGAAATCGCTGAAGAGTGCCTGCTGGAAACCCCGGAAGGCTGGCTCGGCGGACGCTTCAACGACACTTGGCTACCGGCACCCTACGCCACGGCGCTGCATTATCGCGAAGCCTTGCCCTTTCGCCTGACGCCGCTGTCGGGCTCGGCCCGCCCCGTTCGCAGCGCCAATCTGCAATTGATCGAGCGGCCACGGGCCTACGTGCACCTGCCGACGGCGTCACTGCAACTGATCTACGACTTGCGCCTGGATGTGCCCAAGGAAGCCAAGTCCCTGAGCCTGTTTCATGTCGATGAGCGACTTGAGGGCGATCAGTTGGTGGCACGCTTGGACCGCAAACGCCCTGATCTTTATCTAATGCCGTTGCATGATGGGCAACCCCTTCCCGAGCTATATACCTTGAAAAAGGATCAACTGTATCCGGCCAGCACGCGCGGGCTGTACCTGGCGGAAAGTTTCGCCAGGCAGGAAGGCTGGCTGGTGCGTGACGAGCGAATTCGCTGGAAGGACTGGCTGCGCCAGCAAGGGTTGACGCCGCCAGGCAAGGAATCGGGCCTGACCCGACTCAAGGGCAAGGCCCGGCAATTGCTCAAGAAGATCGTGCCGCGCAAGGTGGCTCGCTAGTTACAGCAATTGGAACGCTGTTGTGGCGAGGGAGCTTGTTCCCGCTGGGTTGCGCAGCAAGCCTTTTTATGGGCGCTGCGCACCCAAGCGGGAGCAAGCTCCCTCGCCACAACAGTCGCCATACTACAAAGTGCGACTCAGTTATTGCGGATCTTCTCCACAATCGCCGTCGTCGAGCTGTTTTCCACCAGCCCCAGCACTTTCACCGTGCCGCCGTAGGCCGTGACGATGTCCGCTCCAACGACTTGGTCGATGCCATAGTCGCCGCCCTTGACCAGCACATCCGGCTTGACCTGGCGCAGCAGGTTTTCCGGCGTGCCCTCGCTGAAGCTGATCACCCAATCCACCGCGCCAAGGCCGGCGAGGACTGCCATGCGCCGGTCAACGCTGTTGATCGGACGACCCGGCCCCTTGAGACGGCTTACGGAGGCATCGTCATTGACCGCAACGATCAAGCGATCCCCCTGGGCGCGAGCCTGCTCCAGGTAAGTCACGTGGCCGGCGTGGAGGATGTCGAAGCAACCGTTGGTAAAGACGATTCGTTCGTTGTGGGCACGGGCATCGTCAACGGCCAGCAGCAACTGCTCCAGGCCCAGCACGCCCCGCTCGGAACCTTCTTCGCGCTGGATGGCGCGCCGCAGTTCCGGGGCACTGATGGCCGCCGTACCGAGCTTACCAACGACGATGCCCGCCGCCAGGTTCGCCAGGGCCACGGCATGAGGCAGTTCCTCGCCAGCGGCAATAGCGGCGGCCAGCGTGGAAATCACCGTGTCGCCGGCGCCTGTCACGTCGAACACTTCACGGGCACGGGCCGGCAGGTGCAACGCAGGGTGATCGGGGCGCAGCAAGGTCATGCCATGTTCGCCACGGGTCACCAGCAGGGCACCGAGGTCGAGGTCTGCCATCAACTGGGCGCCTTTGCTCACCAGTTCATGCTCATCGACGCAACCGCCGACGATGGTTTCGAACTCGCTGAGGTTCGGCGTGATCAGGCTGGCGCCACGGTAGATGGAAAAATCCTTGCCCTTGGGATCGGCCAACACAGGAATGCCACGGGCACGGGCGGCCTGGATCAACACCTGGTGGTTTTTCAGCGCGCCTTTGCCGTAGTCCGACAGCACCAGCACCTTGATGCCTTCGAGCAGGTTGTCGACTTCGGCGCCAAGAGCCAGGGGATCGGTGGCGAACGGTTCTTCGAAGTCGATGCGCAGCAGTTGCTGGTGGCGACTCATGACCCGCAGCTTGACGATGGTCGGCTGGTGCGCAATGCGCTGGAAAATCGCCCGCACGCCAGCGCCCTTGAGGCTATTGGTCAGGCTGTCGGCGGCTTCGTCGTCACCGGTCACGCCCACCAGGGAAGCCGGCGCGCCGAGGGCGGCAATGTTCAGGGCAACGTTGGCGGCACCACCGGGGCGATCCTCGATGTGCTCGACCTTGACCACCGGTACCGGGGCCTCAGGGGAAATCCGGGAGGTACCGCCATGCCAGTAGCGGTCGAGCATGACATCGCCGACCACCAATACAGGGGCTTGATCGAATCGCGGCATGGACAACTTCATGGAACATCCCACATACAAAATGAACAGGGCCGCGATATTAGCACAGGGTTGGCGCAGGCTTGGCCATGGCAGCGACGCGATGACAGGACGCGTCGCCGGTCAATCCTGCAGCAGCGCCAGCAGGCGCTCACAGGCCTGGGCCAGCTCCACCTCGCTGGTGTCAATCTGGCAATCCGGCGCAAGTGGCGCTTCGTAGGGACTGTCCAGGCCGGTGAAATTCTTGATCCGCCCGGCACGGGCTTCGCGATACAACCCCTTTGGGTCCCGCTGCGCGCAGACTTCAAAAGGTGTGCTGATGTATACCTCGATAAAGGTATCTGCAGGAAACAACTGGCGGGCCGCCTCCCGGTCGGCGCGAAACGGCGAAATGGCCGCGACGATGACGATCAGGCCGGCATCGACCATCAGCCGCGCCACCTCGGCGATGCGCCGAATGTTCTCCTTGCGGGCCTCGGCATCCATGCCCAGGCCCCGGCACAGTCCCTGGCGCAGGTTGTCGCCATCGAGCAGCGACGTATGCAGCCCTTGCCGATTGAGCCGCGCTTCCAAGGCGTTGGCCAGCGTCGACTTGCCAGCCCCCGACAACCCGGTCAGCCAGATGCAGCGTGGCCGCTGGGCCTTGATGGCGGCCCGATCCTGTGGCGTGACCGCCAGCGCATAAGGGCGAACCTGTGCCTGTTGCATCGCTATCCCTGTCGTTTCGTTCATGGCCGGGCATCTCATCGTCACACGGGCACACCCACCGCAGCGGCATTACCGGAGTGTAGCCACTGAACAGGTCCATACGCTCCCACAGACTCAGGCGATATTCTGAGCGGGAGCGTCCAGGCCCATGGCGTGCAGACGCGCATAGTAGCCATTCTGCGCCAGGAGCTCGCCATGGGTGCCCCGTTCGACGATACGGCCCTGGTCCATCACCAGGATCATGTCGGCCTTTTCAATGGTCGACAGCCGGTGGGCGATGACCAAGGTAGTGCGGCCCTTCATGACCTGGTCCAGTGCCGCCTGGATGTGCCGTTCGGACTCGGTATCCAGCGCCGAGGTCGCCTCGTCAAGGATCAGTAACGGTGCGTTTTTCAACAGTGCCCTGGCAATCGCCAGGCGCTGACGCTGGCCGCCGGACAGCAGCACGCCGTTTTCGCCCACTTCGGTGTCCAGGCCGTTGGGCAACTGCGCAATGAAATCCATCGCGTAGGCATCCTGGGCAGCCTTTTCGATGTCGGCCCGTGGCGCGCCGGCCAGATCACCGTAGGCGATGTTGTTGGCCACTGTGTCATTGAACAGCGTGACGTGCTGGGTGACTTGGGCCACATGACGACGCAGGTTGCGCAGCCGGTAGTCTTCGATTTCCACGTCGTCGAGCAGTATCTGGCCGACCTCATGGTGATAGAAACGCGGGATGAGACTCGCCAGGGTCGACTTGCCGCTGCCCGAACGCCCCACCAACGCGATCATCTGCCCGGGTGCCGCCGTGAAACTGATGTCCTTGAGCACCTCGCGGTCAGCGCCGGGGTAGGTAAAGCTCAGGTTACGCACGTCAAGACGGCCGCTGACGCGTTCCTGCTCGACGGTGCCCTTGTCGACTTCAGGCTCGACATCCAATTGCTCGAAGATGCTTTCGGCACCGGCCACGCCTTTCTGGATGGTGGAACTGACTTCCGAGAGCTGGCGAATCGGCTTGGGCAGCAAGCCCGCCGCAGTGATGTAGGCCACCAAGTCACCGGCGGTCGCGTCGCCGCGCAGGAACAGCACCAGGAACATCAGGGCCGCCATGGCGGTGTAGATCACCAGTTGCAGCATGGGCGTATAGACCGCACCGGTGCGAGTCATGCGCAATTGCTTATCGGTATTGCCCTGGCTGGCGCTGGCAAAGCGCTGCTCCTCGTAGGCCTCGCCGCCGAAGCTGCGCACCACGCGGTAGCCCTGGATGGTTTCGGAGGCGACGTGTGTCACGTCGCCCATGGCCACCTGGATTTTCTTGCTTTGCTTGCGAAATTTCTTGCTGGTGCTGCTGACCATGACCGCAATCAGCGGCAGGATCGCCAGCATGACCAGAGTCAGCTTCCAGTTCATCCACACCAGGTAGGCGAAGAGGAACACCACGGTAAGCCCTTCGCGTATCACCACCTTGATCGCATCGGTAGCCGCGCCGGTGACCATGGTCACGTTGAAGGTGATTCGGGAAATCAGGTGCCCGGAATTGTGGGTGTCGAAATAGCGGTTGGGCAGCACCAGCAACTTCTTGAACAACTCGACCCGCAGGTCATGCACCAACCCCAGGGAAACCCTGGCCAGGTAATAGTTGCCCAGGAATGAGCCCAGGCCCTGCCAGGCAGCGATCAGGATGATCAGCAGCGGCACCGCCATCAGCAGTTTCAGGTCCTTGAGGTATGGCACATTGGGAAAGAGCACCGCATCAGGGTTGCTCAAGCCATCGACAAAATATTTGAGGATCCCGGCCAGCATGGGCTGGGTGGAAGCAAATATCACGAAACCCACGATACTCAGCAGGAAAATGCCCGCGTAGGGTTTGACGTATCCCAGCAAGCGAAAATAGATCTTCAGGCTGGAATCCTGTTCCGCTTTTGGCGGTGCGTCACTCATCGTCAGGCTCACTGGTTAGGAAGAACGCGGAATTTTATCACAGCCATCGGAATTGACCCGCGCCCAGGTCAAAACGCTCGCCAGGCCAATCGGCAGCCAGCTGATGAACCACTCGGCGCGGGGGGTTCCAGCCAGGCTGGCGGCATCGAATTGCATCGCCAGGAACGAAAATACCCACATGCCGAGCACGCCCCGGCCCAGCAGGCTGTCCCGGGCCCGCCAGGCTTCGCGCAACACGGCGAACCAGACGACGCACCACAGCAATAGCCCAGGCAACCCGAATTGGATGGCAACATGACTGAACAGATTGTGAGCATGATCAAACGTCAGGCCGTGGCTGGTAATCCGGTAGTCCGCGGCGATTCCAAGGCCGCCCCATGGACGCTCGGCGATCATGTGCAGGCTCGATATGAAAATCTCGGGGCGATAGGAGGCGCCGCGAGCCATTACCAGCGGTTCGAGCAGCCAGAAGGTCAGCATCGCCAGCACCAGCGCCGTGGCGGCGATTATGCGGGCACGCTGGTCCCGGCAGTAGATCGGCATGGCCAATACGCTGAGCAGCAGGGCCAGTGCGGCGCCGCGACTCTGGCTCGCCACCACGAACACCGCCAGCAGCGCCAGGGCGACTACCCAAAGCAGTCGCAGGCCGAAATGGCGCGGCACCCAGTGCAGCATCCAGACAGCCGCCAGACCGATCACGTAACCGCCGAGGATCGGATGGGACAACTCTCCCAGCCCTTCCACGCGCGCATCCCATGGGTTGTTTGCCAAGCCGTAGAAACGGACGATGGCCATCAAGGCAGTCAGCGCCAGCCCCAGGCCACCCCATTGCATGATGCGAATCACTCGATCGGGTTGGCCATTGGCAAGGATCGGGAAAAACAACAGGAACACCAGGATATACAGCAGCCGCTTGATCTCGCGAACAGGTTCGGCGGCTTCGGCCCAGAGCAGCGTGATCAATGCCCAGGCCATCAGCGCCAACAAAGCCGTATAAATCAAACGCTGCGCGCGCCACAACTCCAGCAGTCGTTGACGGGCCGGCCAGGCGAAGATGATCGCCGGCAGCCAGACGAAGGCAACCAAACCTTGTTGATAGACTTTGTTGGTCGGTGCCAGGGCTATTGCCAGCAAAAACCATAACAAGCCAAAGGCCATCCAACATTGTGCCCAACGCGTTGCCTGCATCTATCGCTCCTAAACGGTCTACCTGCCAAACCGGCATGGTGAAAACAAAAACTTTTGGGCATCATGGCCCGCCATGGCACCGGTTCTTTCAACAAGGTTTCCCTACGATGCAATCCTCACGGCTTCCCCAAGCCGCTTTGAATCAATTGATTGAAGGCGCCAACATTCTGGAGGCCGACAGCTACGGCCCAAAAGTCTATCTGCTGCAGGATGGGAACATCCTTAAATTGTTTCGCCGCAAGCGGCTTTTTTCTTCGGCCCTTCTACGGCCATATTCCGCACGATTCATCGATAATGCTGCCCGCCTCCAGGAGCTCGGCGTACCGACGCTTGAAGTGCTGGCCTTTTACAAGCTGCAAAAGCCCGGCATGACCGCTGTACTGTATCGGCCACTCCCAGGAAAAACCCTGCGTCAGTTATCGATTCAGGAAAACTTCAGCTGGCAGCAGGCCCTTCCGGCGCTGGTCGAACTGATTCGCAGCCTGCATGCCAGCGGCATTTATTTTCGTTCGCTGCATTTGGGCAACATCGTCGTCACCCCTGAAAACACGCTGGGACTGATTGACGTTGCTGACATGCGTTTCCTGCGCTCTCCCCTGCCACGCTACCTGGCACGCCGCAATCTACAACATTTCGCTCGTTATATTGCCCGAGAGAACCTGAACGGGAGCTTTCCAATGCAGGCATTGGAAAACGCCTTATTGGCTGCCTGAAATCAGCTGGCGGGCGGTCTGACTGAAACTCAGCCAGGCCTTATCAGGCGCCAGTGCCTGGTATTGCGCCGCAGCGACTGCGTCGGCCGGCGCCTGGGCCGCCCTTGCGATCGCCGCACTCCAGTCACCTTCCGCGTTGACCGGCGCATACCAACCAGTGTCGCCCAATTGTTCGCGAAAGACCGCGAGATCGCTGGCCAGCACCGGAATACCAGCCAGCACAGCCTCCTGAAGGATCAGCCCGAGGCCCTCATTCCTGGACGGGACCAGCACCCAATCAAACGCCCTGTAAAGCGTCGCCGCGTCCTCGATATGTCCTGTCAGCGAGACCTTGCCTAGCAGGTCCGGCTGTTCAATACGTGCTTGTAGCGCCTCGCGACTGGGCCCTTCACCAACAATCACCAGACGCCAATCGGAATGATCGGCCGCTGCCCGACCAAACGCCTCAAGCAGGCTGGCAAACCCCTTGTTGTCCACCAGTCGCCCGACTGCGCCAAATACCCGCCCTTGCGTACAAGGCAAGCCCAATCGGGCTCGCGCCTCTTCACGGGACAAGAGCGCGGTCTGGAAGGCCACTGGATCGAAGGCACTGCGTAACGCGGTCACCGGGATGTCCAGGTCATCCTGGAGCGACGTCGCCAGGGTCTCGGAAACCGCAGCAAGGATCAGGCGTGAAGCCGGGAACCCGCGCAGCAAATCACGCCCCGCACGACTGAGCCGCGTTGCGCCATGGAAAATCACCACCACCCGGATCTGCGGCATGTCCTTGAGAACAGGCAATAAGGTCCGGGCCACACCGGCGCCATCGAGCAACACCACGCGAGCATCGCCGTCGAGCAACGCCTGGCGAAAACGGCTGTGCATGAGGGGTTTGAACAGGCGCCAGACATGCCGGCCCTTGAGTCGCGAAGAGGTCAGATTCCACTCGAGCGCCGGCCCTACGTCGACCTGGCAGGCGGACGCCGAGCCCTGCAAGAGCCAGGTTCTGACAGGCATCGCAGGCTCCATCCGCGAAAGAATCTGTTCATGAACCTTGTGTACCGAAGCGAACGGCGAACCGCCCGCCCACATGACATTGATAATGCTCATCGAGCGGCAAACCTTTTATCGCGAACCGGAACTCGTGCTTCGCGGCATTCAGTAATTGATAAGCCAGCCAATGCAGACTCCGAGCAAGAGAACCAGGGATATCTTGAGTTGCTCGCGGCGCTTGCGACGCGCCTTGCGCCGACGCTCCATGGGCACTTCCACATGGACGCCGAATCCGGTGTGCAAAACAGCATCCCCTTCCAGCATCACCGCCGTCAAGTTCAGCTGTGCATAGCGAAGGGACAGGGCTTTTTCACCACCGAAACCGGCAAAGGGCGCGCAAAGCCGATACTCCTTCAACCGTCGCAACCCCGGGTTGAGAGAAAAACTCTGCCATTCAGGTTTATCTGAAATCAATGGATAACAGGGCACTCCTCCGATGACTTCCCGCTCGCCCAGGTGGATGTAAGGGCTATGGACACTCAAGTCATAGACATAATTGCGCAGCCACACTTGCAGGATCTCGGGACGCTGCTCCAGGACCGTGCGCGAATCCTCCACGAAGGCCGGGCGATAGAACTCCCAGTCATCCTCGCAATGAAAGACGTAGGGCGTCTTCACCTGCCCGTACGCCAGGTCGATCGAGGCCAACTGCCCCAGCTTCGGCCGATTGACGAAAACCGTGGTGCGGTGTTTCCAGCTGGCAGGGACAACGGCGTGGACGCCTTCGTCCCCGGCATCCTCAGTGATGAAGACCTCACGAATCGGCGCGGTATTGAACCGGTCGAAACTCTCCAGCGTTCGCTCGAGCAAATCGAGCCGGCCACAACTGGTCACCACCAGAGTAACGTCACTATCGTCGGAAAACTGCACGTGAAATACCATTTAACCAAACGCCACCCGAACATCAGGATGACGCAACGGTTCCTGTCAAACGCCTAGCTTCAGGCGCAATGTTTCCAGAAGACTCAACGGTGCCCGAGGCCGTAACGGCGGTTCCAGCGCTTGAACGATTTTCTGACCGATGCGCGCGAAGCTGAACTGCGCCAGCGCCAGCTCCTGGCCGTTGCGGGCCACGCTGCGCGCCAGCTCGGGGTCGGCGCGCAGCCTGGACAGTTTTTCCTGAAGTTGCGCGATGTCGCGGTACAGCACCACGTTATGCATGTCCTGCAAACCCAGCGCATGTGCCTCATCGGCACCTTGATCGAACGCCAGCAGCACACAGCCACAGGCCATGGCTTCGAAATTCTTGATCATGAACTCGCCCATACCGACATCGGCACTGACGAAAAAGCGAATACGGTTGAGCGTATCGCAATATTCTTCGCCGGACTTGGTCCGGGTGACGACCAGCGGCTCAACGCGACCCAGCTCATCGAGCAGCGCCTTGCGGCCACTGTAGGCGACACTGTTGGTGCTGCCGACGAAGGCCAGTTCGATATCGCGCTCACGCCCCTGATCCTGCAATAGCGACTGATCGTAGCCCTTGGGCACGAATACCGCATCGAAACCTTCGCCGCGCAGGCGTTCAGTCACCATGAAGCCGGAGCTGATGACACGCACCCACGGCAGGCGACGATAGTGCGCGCTGAACTTGCCGGTGTATTTGCACGGGATGTAGTTCTGGTAGGCGTCGTGCTCTAGGATCACCAGGTTGGGGATCGTGCGGATGAAACCGACCTGGCGGATCTCCTGCTTGAAGCGCAGGAAAAATACGATCCGGTCGTAGCGCGATACATCCACGTGCCGCCTAAAATAGCCACGCAGGTTGCGTTGCTCCTGGCTGTCGAGCCAACGCAGGTCGCATTCGCAGTGAGCAGCCACACCTTCGTAGAGTCGGTCCAGGATGGCCCGCTGCTCTTTCTGCACCAGAAATAGAACTTTCATCGTCTTCCTTGCGGCACCGAACGACTTGATAAATAACCGGGGGCCTTGATGTGCCGTAGCGCAAAGACGCCCCGCCTTGAGCCGTTAAAGCCGCCAGAACAGTTCATGGCGACGCACGGCCTTGCGAAAAAATTCGTTCTCGCCATAAGGCGATCCGGCACGCCCAGCCAGCAAACGTTGGAGACCACGGCGCAGGCGACGCTTGAACGGCGCTCGCGGTTGCAGATCGTGCATCATGCCCAACGCCATGGCCTTGTCGCGCTGGCCGGGCAGTGCCAACGGCAGGCTGACGGGATGCATTGGCCGGCCCGGGTCGAAGTACGGCGGCAACGCAATGCCCGCACCCGCATCGCCCATGGGCCAGCGGTCGTTGTCGTGCAGGTGATTGGCGTAGCCCAACAGGGTGGTGGGTTGCCATGGCAAGCCTTCGAGGGCCTGCAGGACGGCATGGTGTGCGCAGAGATGGTCGGGATGCGGGTCGAGGGTCGGGTGCGGCAACACGATGACCTCGGGACGCGCCTTGAGCAGCAGTTCGCGCAGATCGGCCAGCAGATTGTTCCAGGTCGGCGCGCCATCGGCATCGCCTGGCAGGGAAAACGGGTTCATCTGGCGGAACAGTCGGGTATCGCTCAGGTCCGCCTCCCGGGAGCCCTGGGGCTGGTCGGGCGCGGCCTGCATCGCGGCCAGTTGCAGGCAGAAGTAACCCAGCTGAACACAATGGGCCTCCGGAACCCCGGCCCAGCGCGGCACGGCGATGCTGTCCCAGGCGCGCAAGCGGCCCTTGAGCCGCGCGGCTTCGGCACGATCCAGGCCCATCTGCTGGTAATGCTCGGCTTCGATTTCACCCGCCGTCAGCGTCACGATCCAGGCTTCATCCGCCTGGCTGTACAGCCCATAGGCGGCCAGTTCCGCATCGTCGGCGTGGGGCGCGATGACCATCACCCGCTGACGCTGGACCTGCGGCGAGGTGAAAGACCATAGCGTCGGCTCGCCCTGCAAGCGGCAAAAACGTCCGCGCAGGCGCAGCTCGCCCCGGGACAGCGCCGGGCCCTGCTCGCTCAGGTTGAGGTAGCGCAGGCCGTTGACGCCGCGCTCGAAAGTTTGCCGGTCCGGACATTCACCGCCCGACAACTCGACAGCCGGGTCGATGAAGCGCCCCAGCCAGGTACTTTTCATTCGCAACGCGAGGATCAGCGTCGCGCCATCGTCCAGGATCACCCCTTCGTCCAACCGCAGGTGCCCATTATTCAGGTGCACCTTGGGTTGCTGGGTGAACGGCGGGAAGCTGTATTGGTAGTCGTCGCGAGGCGAATAAAACAAGTGGTCGGCGAACCACGCTTCATGGGCGACCCAGGCCAGTACCGCCAACACCAGCGGCAACCACCAGGCCACCAGGATGCCGAGCAAGACCAGTACGACAAACGCAAGCAACAGCCCGACGCGCTTGTTGCGGCGGTGACGCTTGAGCAATTGCTGCTTTCGACTTATCGGCGGGTTCATACGGTAAACACCGGCACGGGGTTGCACCAACGGTCCTTGTACTCCCGGTCCGCCCGACCGAATGAAAAACGCAACGGTTTGCCGGCGGCACGGGCATGTTCCCAGGCGCTCTGGGTGTTGAGGAAGCTCAACACGCTGCCGGGGCTGAACTCACGGGTCTGCGGGTCGACGCCGCCGTTGATGTACTCGACGCTGATCCATTCCGGCGCTTCGACGCGGTACACCAATTGAATGGCGATCGGCGCATCGTTGAGGAAGATCACCGAACCGATCAGCCATTCGCGCAACAGCTCGATTACTTCGGCCATGCGCTCGGCTCCGGTGGCCGCAAAGCCCCAGCGACGCAGGAAGAGGTCGCAGTAAATCGCAGCCAGCTCCGTACTGGAGAACTCGTCGACCGGCCGTACCACACCGCCCGCTTCTTCCAGCAAGCGCAGCTCACGACGCTGGTTGTAGCGAAACTTCTTCGACAACTCTTCCGGAGTACGGGCCATGGCCAGTTGTTCCTGCTGCAACTTCATGCCACTGAAGCGCCCTTCGTTGAGGGCCGACAGGTAACGTGCGCGGTGGCGCAACGGCGCCTGGGCGTCGGGAGCCGCCGGTAGAATCAACTCGGCGTTCCCCAAGTCGAACAGGCCCTTTTTGCCGTTGCGCTTGAGCACGTCCTTGGATAACGCGAGGTCACGACCCCAGGTCGCAATGGCTGCCTTGAGCTCACCATCTTGTTCGAACGCCAGGTAGCGCACGGGAATCCCGGCCAGGGCCGCCAGACGTTCGATCACCTGCGGATGGGTGGCCACACTGCCGCCATAGCGCTGCCAGGCCTGGGCATACATCGACGCGTCTATGGTTGACCAGCCGCGCTCGCGCCAGCCTTGGAATCGGTTGAGCATCAGGCCCTCGGCGCCAGTTCGGTGACTTGGGGCAAGCGCCAGAATGCCTCGCGAACGGCGCGATCCGAGAACCGCTCGCGCAGGCGGTCGAGCATCAGCTCGGCGCATTGGCGACGCTGCGATTCGTCCATGGCAGCCAGGTGTTGCAGCCCCTGGGCCATATGTTCGGCGTCGCCCAGCGGAAACAGAATGCCCATGCCCTCGACCACTTCCTTCGCACCGCCACAGGCCGTGGCCAGCAGGGGGACCCCGGCGGCCATGGCTTCGAGCAGCACCATGCCGAATGGCTCATGGTCGGAGCTCAGGGCAAATACATCAAAAGCACGGAAGTAACGGCGCGCCTCGGGCACCTGACCGAGAAACAGCACGCGATCGGCAATGCCCAACTCCAGCGCCAACTCACGAAGGTCCTGCTCCAGACGGCCCTTGCCGAGGATCGCCAGTTGGCTATGGACGGGCAGGTACGCCAGTGCCGCGGCAAATCCGCGCAGCAAGGTCGCCTGATCCTTGTCCGGGTGCAGGCGACCGACATTGCCGACAATCCAGGCGTTCGTATCCAGCCCGAGGGTCTGGCGCGCTTCATCCCGAGAAACCAGGCAGGCCTGGGTGGCCTTGAGATCGATGCGATTGTAGAGCGTCTGGATCCTGGCAACCGGCCATTTCGGCAGGCAGCGGCGCATGTCGTCGCGCACCGCGTCGGAGACCCCGAGCAAGCTCAGGCGCTTGCGAAAAAGGTGAGCGAACAGACGGCGGGTACGCCGCTGGTAATCGCCAAAGGCATGGTGCACGCCAATCACCGGCAGGCCGGTGCCAAGCAGGGCGATGTAGATCGGCTTGAAGCGATGGGCGATGCAGAAACTGAAGTTGCGCGAAGCGGCGATCTTGCGCAAATCGCCGATGGCGCCCAGCTTCAGGCCACGAATGGCGCTGGAGCTGTACTCCATGAACAGCACCTCGTCCGAGGCACAACCAGCGGCGACTTGCGCGTCCGCCGCCCCGGTGAGGAACACCGTGGTCACGCGATAGCCAGTCCCCGCGAACAGGCTGGCGTACTGACGGGCACAGTCCAGGAACGGCCCGTCATAACCGTGGCAAAACTGCAGCACATGTCGCTCAGCCGAGCGTGTCATAAGCATCCACGCCGTCTTTGACCACCAGAATGTCTTCCATGATCAGGTACTGCAGGTCGGAGCCGAAGAACATGTTCAGCGCGTCGGTCGGCGAGCAGATCATCGGCTCGCCACGGCGGTTGAGCGAAGTGTTGAGGGACACGCCGTTGCCGGTCAGGACTTCCAGGGCCTTCATCATGTCGTAGTAGCGCGGGTTGTATTCGCGCTTGAGCACCTGGGCCCGGGAAGTGCCGTCTTCATGGACGACTTCCGGCACGCGGGTCTTCCATTCTTCGGCCACTTCGAAGGTGAAGGTCATGAAGGGGGCCGGGTGATCGACCTTGATCATCTGCGGCGCGACGGTGTCGAGCATCGACGGGCAGAAAGGCCTCCAGCGCTCGCGGAACTTGATCTGTTCGTTGATGCGATCAGCCACGCCACTGGCGCTTGGGCAACCAATGATCGAACGACCGCCCAAGGCGCGCGGACCGAATTCCATGCGTCCCTGGAACCAGGCGACCGGGTTGCCGTCGACCATGATCTTGGCAATCCGCTCAGGAGTGTTGTCGATCTTGCGCCAGGCCGGTTTGCTCGGGTGGCGGGCGCACGCGGCGATCACGTCTTCGTTGCTGTAGGCCGGGCCGAGATAGACATGT
This sequence comes from Pseudomonas sp. Q12-87, assembly GCF_001269755.1. Classification (NCBI taxonomy): domain Bacteria; kingdom Pseudomonadati; phylum Pseudomonadota; class Gammaproteobacteria; order Pseudomonadales; family Pseudomonadaceae; genus Pseudomonas; species Pseudomonas sp. Q12-87. Next base: position 221,908 of record NZ_LHVI01000034.1, read on the forward strand.
TCCATCTTCTCCACTGGCACGCCACGGGCATGGGACACATAGGCCGCCGCACCTACTGCGGTGCCGGCGTCGCCGGAAGCCGGTTGCACGAACAGTTCCTTGACGTCGTCACGGGCGATGATTTTCTGGTTCAGCTTGACGTTCAATGCGCAGCCGCCAGCGAACGCCAGCTTGCCGGTTTCCTTGAGCACGTCACCCAGGTAATGGTCGATCATTTGCAGCGCGAGCTTCTCGAACAGCGCCTGCATGCTGGCCGCGTAGTGAATGTACGGCTCGTCAGCGATGTCGCCTTCGCGTTTCGGGCCGAGCCATTCGATCAGCTTCGGCGAGAAGTAGAAGCCCTTGCCCTTTTCTTTATAGCGACGCAAGCCGATCACGTTGGCGTAGTCGGTGTTGATCACCAACTCGCCATTTTCGAACGACGCCAGGCGCGAGAAATCGTACTTGCTGGCATCGCCGTAGGGCGCCATACCCATGACCTTGAATTCGCCGTCGAGCATCTCAAAACCGAGGAACTCGGTGATCGCGCCATACAGGCCGCCCAGGGAGTCCGGATCGAAGAATTCCTTGATCTTGTGGATCTTGCCGTTCTCACCATAACCGAAGAAGGTCGTGGCGTATTCGCCCTTGCCGTCGATGCCCAGGATCGCGGTTTTTTCCTGGAAACCCGAGCAGTGATAGGCGCTGGAGGCGTGGGCCAAGTGGTGCTCGACCGGCTCGATCTTGATTTTTTTCGGATCGAAGCCCAGTTGCTCCAGGCACCAGACGATCTTGCGGTGATAGCGCTTGTAGCGACGGTTGCCCATCAGGATCGCATCGAGGGCACGATCCGGGGCGTACCAGTAACGCTTGGCGTAGTGCCAGCGCGCCTCGCCGAACAGGCTGATCGGGGCGAAAGGAATCGCCACCACATCGACGTCGGACGGCTTGATGCCAGCCTGTTCCAGGCAGAACTTCGCCGATTCATAAGGCATGCGGTTCTTTGCATGTTTATCGCGTACAAAGCGCTCTTCCTCGGCCGCCGCGATCAGCTTGCCGTCAATGTACAGCGCTGCGGAAGGATCATGGCTAAGGGCGCCGGACAGGCCAAGAATCGTCAATGCCACAGGGGTCTAGCCTCTTATGTCTGCATACGGGCGACAAGCGCCTCGAAAAATTGATGTGCCGCTCGCCAAGGGCGCGGGGCAGCTAAAGGGCGGGATTATAGCTTAAAAGCGGCAGCAAGCCTCTAGCGGTGAGTGGCAAGTAGCTTTATTGGCAGCCAGGCATAACCCCGTGGCGAGGGAGCTTGCTCCCGCTCGACTGCGCGGCGGTCGTAAAACCTGCCAACTGTTTTTCACTGGTGCACGGCGTTGAATGGCTTTGGGGCTGCTACGCAGCCCAGCGGGAGCAAGCTCCCTCGCCACGGGGTCATCGATTGCCTCGAGTGAGCGGCACGGTCACAGCAGGGTTCAAGCGTTGTCGACGACCTTGGGCACCCGCTGATCAATCACCCGATACAACGCACTGTCCTCAGGCCAGTTACGCATGAACCGCGCGCGATCCCGGGCGTAGGCCTGGGCGAAGCTGGCGTCGGAGCGGTGCTGGCACATCGAGTCGAGGTCGATCAACGCCCAGCGGTCGTGCTGCCAGAACAGGTTATGGCCCTTGAAGTCGCCGTGGCTGATGCGCTCGCGGATCAGGTCGGTGAACAGCCGGTCCAGCGCAAGCAATTCACGCTCGGGCGCTTCGCCGTTCGCCACATAGGGCGCAAAGCGCTCGATAATGTCCGGCCCCGCCAGGTATTCGGTGACCAGGTAAGCGCCGCGGCGCAGCCACAGGAAACGCTTTTCCATCACCGCCAGGGGCTTGGGCGTGGCGATGCCGAGGAAAGCCAGGCGATGGCCTTCGCGCCAGGAGTGCCAGGCACGGCTCGGGCGCCAGAAGCGCTTGAGCCAATGGGCGAAATTCTTGATGTTGTAGCGCTTGATCACCAGGGGGCGACCGCTTACCTCGACCTTGCCGACGCTCGCCGCGCCACCGGTCTTGTACAGGTGACCCTGGTCGAGCAAGGCGTCCGCCTGTTCCAGCACCGGGAGCATGGCCGCTTCTTCATCGCGACGAATCGCCCGCAGGCCAAACGCCCCGCGCCGCACACTGAACAGGCTGCACTCGCGCCCAATCTTTTCCAGGAAGTCTTTCAGGCGCCAGGCATGAACCTTGTCGATCTGTTTTTGCAGGGCTTCCATGGGCAACGCATGTTCGGCGTTGCCCAGCAGGTAATACACCAGCAGCTCTTCATTGAACGGCTCGAGGGACTTGGGCAATTGGGCGAAAAACACGCCCAGGTTCTCGAGGACTTTTTGTCGAGACAATGGCTGTCCCGGGGTTTCGGCGCGAATGCCAGCCCCATCGATCAAATAGAGCTTGCCATCGTGACGCAGCAGATTGTCCAGGTGCAGGTCTTCCTGCCACAGGCCTTTGCCATGCAATTGCGCGATGGCGCCCAAAGCCTCGGCCAGCACCGCTGTTTGTTCATCTGCCAACAATGGCAACTGCTCGACGTGTCTCCAGGCATCCCCCAGGCTCTCGGCGCCTTCGAGCAACTCGAACAACAACCAGCCACCTTCGCCCTCTTTCAGGCCATCGGCGAGCAATAGCGGAGTCGTCAGCCCTTGTTCCGCCAGCAGGCGCACGCCTTGCAATTCCCGTTGAAAATGCCGGGCGGCCTTGCTGCCTACCAGCAATTTTGCAAGGACCGGGCGACCGCGCCAGACGCCCGCACCGACGTAACGCTGCCCCGGCAGTACCCGCAGCAGCGTCAGCAATTGCAATTGCGCCGGGCCTGCGGCATCGGCCAATGTCAGGCTCAGTGGCAGGCTGGGGCTGCGGCCAGCGCTCTTGAATTCGGACAACTGCATCAACGGGCCTCCTTATGGCTGCGCCGGGCGCTCAGTCGAGTCACCCAGCCATCGACCAGCCCGCTGTCGGGCGGCTGGTCCAGATAGGTAGACAACAGCTGGCGCACATCAGCGTCGCTCCATATGGCGGCGCGACGCAGCAACGGCTCCAAATCCTTGACTCGATCACGCTGGCCGAACAGCAACGGCCGGGTCTTTTCCAAATCGATCAATTGCGCCTGGTAGCCGCTGGCAGTGGCTTGCAGGAAGATGTGCTTGGGATAAAAGCAACCGTGCACCTGGCGCACCTCGTGCAGGCGCCGCGCCAACTGGCCGCAGGCTTCAAGAATGGTGGCATGTTGCGCCGCCGTCAGGGTCGGCCAGCGTTGCAACAGCGAATCCAGGTCATCCCAGCCATCCAGGGCTCGGGTCAGCAGGATCGCCCGCACTTCGCCATCCACCTTGCGCTGGCCGTAGAAGACTGCTTGCAGGGCCGGAATCCCCAGTTGGCGATAACGGCTGATGTTGCGAAACTCCCGGGAAAAACTCGGCTCGCCAAAGGGATGCGACCAAGTCCGGGTCAGGTAATTGCTCTGGCGCTTGAGGTAGTAGCCGCGGCCCTCCAGCTCCAGCCGGAACACGCTGCTCCACCCATCGCCCGAAGTGTTGGGCTCATCCACCGCGTCCAGTTCGCGCGCCCATAAGGCTTCGAAGCTGTCCAGGCCATGACGTTGCAGCAACGCCCGGTCTTCAGCGGCCAGAAAATCAGTCATTCACGCCCCTCGAAAAATCTCACCACGTGGCGGATGCGTTTCTTGTCGCACGCATCGAGCCGATCACGCTGGCGGTATTGCAGGTAAAAGCGCAGTCGCTGGGTGGCCGACAAGTGATACTTGGCCACTTTGTCCAGGCACGCCAGGTCTTTGGTGATCCGGTACTTGAGCCAGAAACCACGCCAGAAATCCCCGTTCGGACAATCGATCAGGAACAGTCGTGACTGGTCATCGATCAGCAGGTTGCGCCATTTCAAATCGTTGTGGGTAAAGCGATGGCCATGCATGGTCCGTGTGTAGTTCGCCAGTTGCTGGCTCACGCCATCGACCCAGGCACGATCCGCCAGCCGCGGATCATGACGTTCGGCCAGGGCCGAGAGATCTTCGGTATCGGGCAGCTCACGGGTGATCATCGCGCCACGTGCGTAGGTCGCGCCGTTGCGCTCCAGGCCCCAGGCAATGATTTCGGCGGTGGGAATGCCCCATTTGGCGAAGCGCTTGAGGTTCTGCCACTCGGACTTTACCCGCGGCTTACCCAAGTAGCGGCGCAAGCCCTTGCCAGCCCCGACGTAGCGCTTGACGTAGTAATTCACGCCGTTGCGCTGCACCCGGACCACCTCCGACAACGGATCACGGGTCAGCCGCTCCCCTTGCAGGGCAAACACCGCGTCGAGACTGCCAAAATCCTGTGCCAGGTCGGCGTAGGCCGGTTCCAGTTTCCAGCCCGACATCAGAGCGCGTCCCCGTACCGCTGTTTGCGGGCATACAACTTGTTGGCCTTGCCTTCGAGCCAGCTCAGCAGCGACGCCTCTTCGGCGAGGATCCGCCGCAGCGGCTGCTGGAAATAGCCCTTGAGAAAGCGCAGCTTGTCGCGGCGGGTCAGGCCGATGTCCAGCGCCGAGAAATACAGCGCCGCCAGGTCCTTGTTGCGCCAGCGAGTGGTGATGGCCGGACGGGTCTGGGCACGGTGCAGGTCAATCACCGAGAGCTTGAAATCTCCAGGCGTCACCGGCTTGTCGGTGTGCAGCAAAAAATGGCAGATGTAGCAGTCACGATGGTTGACCCCGGCACGGTGCATCATGCCCGTCATGCGCGCCACTTCGGCGATCAGGGCACGCTTGAGCGCCGGCTGTGGCGGCTGCTTGACCCAGTCGATGCTGAAGTCTTCAAGGCTGATGGTCGGCGCCAGTTCTTCGGTGACGATGAACGAGTGCTGGTCCGCCGGATTGCTACCCTTCTCGCCATAAGCCACGGCGGTCATGGTCGGCACGCCGACTTCCTGCAAGCGCTGGATCGCTTTCCATTCCTGCCCTGCGCCGAGGACCGGCAATTTGGCGGTGATCAGGTTCTTGAAGATCTCGCCCCAACCGATGCCACGATGGATCTTCACGAAAAAGCCGCGACCGTCCACCTCCGTACGCAACGTGCGCCGGGCTTCCAGTTCGCGATAGACCTCGCCCTTGAGCGCTTCGACTTCGGTGAACGCATCGCGTCCGGCCCAAAGGCTCTTGAACGGTTCGGCCAGCATCAGTTTCATTGTGCGTGCTCCGCCAATATCACATCGGCCGCGTGCTGCGGCATGCTGTAGAGGTCGGCCGTCTCGGCGAAGGCCAGACCGTTGCGACTCCAGGCCGCCCGTGCATCGGCATCGCTCAGCATCCGGCCCAGGTACTCGGTGAGCTGCGCCTGTTCGAATGGCTCATCGAGCACCAGGCCGCTGTCGGCCTCGGCGATGTAATGGGCGTACCCGCACACCGCGCTGACCAGCACCGGCAATCCGGCCACCAGGGCTTCGAGCAGTACCGTACCGGTGTTCTCGTTGTACGCCGGATGGATCAGCAAGTCGGCGCCCAGCAGGAAACGCGGGATGTCGCTGCGGCCCTTGAGGAACCGCACGTTGTCACCGAGCCCAAGGGCGGCGCTCTGCAATTGGAATACTTTGGGGTCGTCCTGGCCGATTACAAATAGGCGGGTGCGTTTTTTCAGCTCCGAGGGCAGCGCGGCCAAGGCCTTGAGGCTGCGATCCACGCCCTTGGTCTTGAACCCGGAACCGATTTGTACCAGCAGCAGATCGTCATCGGCCAATTCGAATTCGGCACGGAACGCGGCGCGGATCTCGTCGGCATCGGCGGGCCGCCGACGGTCCTGGGCGATGCCCGGCGGCAGCAGGTGAAAGCGCTCCAGCGGCGTGTCGTAGTGCTTGATGAACAGCGGCTGCTGGACTTCGGAAATCATCAGCACCTCGGTTTTCGCGTCCTTGGCGAACACCGCCCGCTCGTATTCGGCGAAGTGCCGGTAGCGACCCCAACGCCGGTACAGCGAGTTGCGCAGGTTTTGCGCCTTGTCCTCGAAGCAGCCGTCGGCGGCGTAGTACACGTCCAGGCCAGGCATTTTGTTGAAGCCGATCAAGCGGTCCACCGGGCGCTTCGCCAGGTCGGCCTCCATCCACGCGCTGAGTTTTTCGTTGCGACGATGGTTGAACAGCGCCTTGACCGGCGCCACCAGCACCTCGAAGCCCGGTGGGACGTCGCCTTCCCAGATCAGTGTGTAGACGCGGATCTGGTGACCGCGGCGCTGGCACTCCAGGGCGATGCGCATGAAGTCACGCTGCAAGCCACCGAAGGGGAAGTACTTATAAAGGACAAAAGCCAATTGCATCAGCGCGGCTCCTCAGCCAATAACGTGCTCAAGTGGCTGGCAACACGCTCGGGGTTCAGACGCGTGAAGCACAGAGGCTGTTCGCGTTTCAGGTCAAACCGACGGGCGTCTTCGGCCGTCGGCGGGTAAGTGCATTGTTTCTGCATGCAAGGGGCGCAAGGAAAATCGCTGGCGAGATGAACCTGGCGCTTGCCGTAGGCACCGGTAAGCACCGGGTTGGTAGGGCCGAGCAGCGAAACGGTCGGCACATCCAAGGCCGCGGCCAGGTGGCCGAGTCCCGTGTCGACTGCCACGCAAGCCTGGGCGCCGGCAAGCACCTTGCCCATGCCGCCCAGGTTCAGTTTCGGCAAGACCTCGACATTGCGCAGGCCCTTGGCGATGCGTTCGGCCCGGGCCTTCTCCAGCGGATTGCCCCACGGCAGCTTTACCACCACGCCGAATTGGCCCATGCGCTCGGTGAGCTGGCGCCAGTAGAGCTCAGGCCAGTGCTTGGACTCCCACGTCGTGCCATGCAGGAAAACCACATACGGATATTTGCGTGGCAACTCGACCAGGCGATCGACGTTCAGGCCATAGTTGCCCAGGGTCTTGGGCAAGTCATAACCCAGCGCCACGGCGAACAATTGCCGCACACGCTCAACCGCATGCTGACCGCGCGCCACTGCCAGCCGGCGAGAGTAGAACCGCGCGGCCAGGGGTTCACGGGCAGAGTCTTTGTCCAGGCCTGCCACCGGAGCCTTGACGTAGCGGGTCAGCCAGGCGCTTTTCAGCAGGCCCTGCGCATCGATCACCAGGTCATATTTTTCGGCGCGCACGCTCTGTTTGAAGCGTCGCCATTCGCCGCTCTTGATGGTTTGCCAGAGGTTCTTGCGCCAGCGTCGGATCGCCACCGGGATGACCTTGCCCACGGCCGGGTGCCAGGTAGGGATTTCGGCGAAGCCTTCTTCCACCACCCAATCGAACTTGATCCCGGGAATCGCCCGCGCGGCGTCGGTCAAAGCCGGCAGGGTGTGGACCACATCCCCCAGCGAAGAAGTCTTGATCAGCAATACCCGCAAGTTACCGGACCTCCACGGGTGCGCCCTGCAACCGCTCCAGAGCCTCGTTCACCGACGGCGGCATGAGTTGGCGCAGGCAGTTGTAATGACCGAAGCGGCAGGTACGGTCGAAGCATGGACTGCATTCGATGCCCAGGCGCACGACTTCGACCTTGTCGGCCAACGGCGGCGTGAAGCCTGGCGAGGTGGAACCATAGACCGCGACCAATGGGCGGTTCAGGGCCGCGGCCACGTGCATCAGGCCGGAATCGTTGGACACCACCGAATCAGCGCAGGACAACAGATCGATGGCTTCGGCCAGGGAGGTATCGCCGCTGAGATTCACCGATTCCTCTCGAAGCCCGGGGATCAGCCGCGAGCGGATGTCTTCGCCCACGGGGTGATCTTTTTTCGACCCGAACAGCCAGACTTGCCAGCCTTCGCGAATCTTCGCCTCGGCGACTTGGGCGTAATGTTCCGCTGGCCAACGCTTGGACTCGCCAAACTCGGCGCCCGGACACAACGCCAGCACCGGACGATCCAGGCTCAGGCCGAACTTGGCCAGCGCCGCTTCACGGGTCACCGGATCGATCCGCAGGCTCGGACGCGGATAAGGCTTGGGCAACTCGGCGCCCGGCTCGTAGGCCAGGGCCATGAAGCGCTCGATCATCAGCGGATAACGGTCTTTATCCAGCGTGCGCACATCGTTGAGCAGGCCGTAGCGAAACTCCCCGCGCCAGCCGGTGCGCTTGGGAATGCCCGCGAAAAACGGCACCAGCGCAGATTTCAGGGAGTTGGGCAGCAGGATCGCCTGGTCGTACTGACCGGCCAGGGATTTACCGATGCGTCGACGGGTCGCCAGTTCCAGCGCGCCGTGGCCGAGCGGAAAGCTCAAGGCCTTGCGCACTTCGGGCATGCGCTCAAGGATCGGCCGACTCCACTCTGGAGCCAGCACGTCGATTTCACACTGTGGGTGGCGCTGCTTCAGACACTGGAAGAGTGTCTGCGCCATCACCATGTCACCGACCCAACTGGGCCCAACGATCAGAATATTCATGTGCTTTCCAAAAACGATACGGGGAGGCCTACGCCTCCCCGCCTCGAGAATCACTGTGGCTTAGGTCGTTGCCTGTTGCCTTCAATCTACAACACACCGCGAATCTACTGTGGGAGCGAGCCTGCTCGCGAAGAGGCCATCACATCCAGCATCAATGTCGCCTGACACTCCGCCTTCGCGAGCAAGCTCGCTCCCACAGGGTTTTGCATGTATTTGCAGCTCAATGCTGCACCGCCAATCCATTGTGGGAGCGAGCCTGCTCGCGAAGAGGCCATCACATCCAGCATCAATGTCGCCTGACACTCCGCCTTCGCGAGCAAGCTCGCTCCCACAGGGTTTTGCATGTATTTGCAGCTCAATGCTGCACCGCCAATCCATTGTGGGAGCGAGCTTGCTCGCGAAGAGGCCATCACATCCAGCATCAATGTCGCCTGACACTCCGCCTTCGCGAGCAAGCTCGCTCCCACATTTAAAACTTCAGCTCAGCCCCAGCTCTCGCCAGATCCGCAGCACTTGTCGACGCTCATCCACGAACTGGTCGCCGGTGATCACCCCGGCGTCTTTCTGCAAGGCCTGGCGGTGAGCGGCGGAGCGGAAGGCCTTATAGGCCTCGCGCAACAGGGCAGCATCTTCAGCGGGCATCAGCCCGGCCTCCTCCAGCCCTTCCAGAATCCGGATGTTGTCGGTGTAGCGCAGCAGCGACGGGTATTGCTCGGACCACGCCAGGGCCGCGTATTGCACCATAAATTCTATATCGACGATACCTCCGGCATCCTGCTTGAGGTCGAAGGGCGCCGTAGCCTCGAAGGCGTTCGGTGCGGTCCCGGCAGCGGTGGTCTTGCTGCCCAGGTTGTCGCGCATCTTCGCGCGCATTTCGCTGACCTCCTGGCGCAGCATCGGCAGATCGCGCTTGCGTCCCAGCACTTGGGCACGAACATTCTCGAACGCCTGGCCCACATCCTGGCTGCCCACCAGCACTCGGGCCCGCACCAGGGCCTGGTGCTCCCAGGTCCAGGCTTCGTTCTCCTGATAGCGAGCAAACGCCCCGAGGGAACTGACCAGCAACCCGGACGCACCGGATGGCCGCAGGCGCATGTCCACTTCATAAAGCTGCCCGGAGTTGGTCTGGGCCGTCAGCAAATGAATGATCCTTTGGCCGAGCCGGGTGAAAAACTGCGCGCCGTCGATCGGTTTCGGGCCATCGGTTTCCGCCTGGGGATCGCCGTCGTGGATGAACACCAGATCCAGATCCGAACCATGCCCCAATTCCAGGCCGCCGACTTTCCCATAACCGACAATAATGAAGCCCGGATCGCACAGGCTGCCATCGGTGCGCAATGGTACGCCGTGCTTGGCAGCCGTCTGGCGCCAGGCCAGGGCCAGCACTTGCTCGAGAATCGCCTCGGCCAGCCAGGTCAGGTAATCGCTGACTTTCATCAGCGGCAGACTGCCGGCGATTTCCGAAGCGGCCACCCGCAAACGGTGCGCCAGCTTGAAATGCCGCAGCGCTTCCATTTGTTGTTCGAGGTCGTCCTCGGGAATCCGCGTCAGGCGTTCGCGCAACTCGGCGGCCAGCTCTGGCGCCAAGGGCGGCTTGAACAGGCGCCCCTCGTTGAGCAACTCATCGAGCAACAGTGGGAACCGGGTGATCTGCTCGGCGATCCACGGGCTTGCCGCGCACAGCGTCAGCAAGCGTCGCAAAGCACCGGGATTTTCGGTCAACAACACCAGGTAAGCCGAACGGCGCGCCACCGCCTCCACCAGCGGAAGCACCCGCTCCAGCACCAGGTCCGGGTTGGCATGCTCCACCGCCTGGGCCAGAAGACGTGGAATGAAGGCATCCAGACGTTCGCGCCCCAGGCGCTGCATGGCGCGCAATTGCGGGCTGCCGCGCAAGGCAGCGAGGGCCTTAAGCGCTTTGGGTGCATCGGCGAAGCCGCCCTCTTCCAACTGACGACACGCCGCTTCTTCATCCTGGCTGTCTTCCCACAAAGGCAACCATTCGCCGCCCACCACCACTTCGCTTTCGCCGCCCTCTTCTTCATCCGGGTCGGCGATGACCTGGCCGAAATGCCAGGCCACGCGCCCACGCCAGTGCATCAACTGTTCGTGAAAGCTCGACCAGTCGGCAAACCCCAGCATGAACGCAATGCGTGCCTGGTCCTGCGGGCTGTCCGGCAACATCTGGGTCTGGCGGTCGGCAATGGCCTGGATCGCATGCTCGGTATAACGCAAGAACTCATAACCCTGGCGCAGCTCGTCGACGACCTTGGCCGGCAGGTAACCCTGGCCTTCGAGGATGCCCAGTACCTTGAGCAGCGGACGCTGCTGCAAGCTCAAGTCTCGGCCGCCGTGGATCAGCTGGAATGCCTGGGCAATGAACTCCACTTCGCGGATGCCGCCCGATCCCAGCTTGATGTTGTCGGCCATGCCCTTGCGCCGGACTTCCTGCTGGATCAGCTGTTTCATGGTGCGCAGCGCTTCGATGGCGGAAAAATCCAGGTAACGGCGATAGACGAACGGACGCAGCATGTCGAGCAGTTGCGCCCCGGCCACCTGGTCGCCGGCCACTACCCGCGCCTTGATCATGGCGTAGCGTTCCCAGTCGCGGCCCTGGTCCTGGTAATACTGCTCCAAGGCATTGAAGCTCAGCACCAGCGCACCGGCCGAACCGTAGGGGCGCAGTCGCATGTCGACGCGAAATACGAAGCCGTCGACGGTCATCGGGTCCAGGGCCTTGATCAAGCGTTGGCCCACCCGGATGAAAAATTCCTGGTTATCCAGCGGCCGCTTGGCGCCGACGGTTTCGCCACCTTCGGGGTAGGCAAAGATAAGGTCGATGTCCGACGACAGGTTCAGCTCCACCGCGCCAAGCTTGCCCATGCCCAGGATGACCATGTGCTGCGGCTCGCCGGTGCGTCGTCCGGTAGGCGTGCCGAATTGCTGGCTCAGGCGCAGGTATAACCATTGGTAGGCCTGGTCGATGCAGGCATCGGCCATGTCCGAGAGGTCGCGGCAGGTCTGGACCAGATCGGCCTGGCGGTTCAAGTCACGCCAGATGATCCGCACCTGGTGGCGAGTGCGCTGGCGGCGCAGGACGCGACCCAACTCCTCTTCGCTCTCGGCAGCCTGCACGGCGGCGCCGATCTGTGCGCACAGCTCACCGGGGGCAAAGCTGCGGTCCAGCTCACCGCTGCCTACGAGCGCCAAGAGCATTGCAGGGTCGCGCACACTTTGCTCGACGACAAAGTCGCTGGCGGCGGCGACACGCTGGAACGCCTCCCAGCGCTGCGGCGTCCAGGTCGACAGCTCATGGTCATGGCCGAGCAAGGTGACCGCCGCACGGAACGACTGCTCGGCACGGCTGACCAATGACTGGAGAATTGCCGGTAGCTTTTCAGCTATTGGGACAAGCGAGGGCAGGCTCATGGTCTATCCTTGATCGGCGCGGGAAAGGCTCGATGTAGCGTTTTTGCAAAAGACACTACCTGATCGACTGTCGAACAAAGATGATAAATAGCTGAAAATCTGATTTTATTGGCAGCCGGCATCAAGTTTTTACCTGTTCGAGTTGGCTAAAGACCAACAGTAACGATTATTCTCACAACGAAACGAGGGGCCACGAGCCGCTCAGGTGTAGTTTTACTACTCGTCTATACATTCGAAAGGCTGAAACGGCCGACGATTTGTAGTAAAACTACACGCCGCCGAAACAACCCTTCGGCAATCCAAGAATTTATATCGTCTGCCCACAAGGCCAGTCGCAAACTCAGGCAACCGATTCTGGTAGCCTTTCCGCCCTGGAGCAAGCCATGCAAGACCTCGATCCCGTCGAAACCCAGGAATGGCTGGACGCCCTGGAATCGGTTCTCGACAAAGAAGGCGAAGACCGTGCTCATTATCTGATGACCCGTATGGGCGAACTCGCGACCCGCAGCGGTTCGCAACTGCCCTACGCCATCACCACGCCGTACCGCAACACGATCCCCGTTACCCACGAAGCACGCATGCCTGGCGACCTGTTCATGGAACGCCGCATTCGCTCGCTGGTACGCTGGAACGCGTTGGCCATGGTCATGCGTACCAACCTGAAAGATTCTGACCTGGGCGGTCACATCTCCAGCTTCGCCTCCAGCGCGACGCTGTATGACATCGGCTTCAACTACTTCTTCCAGGCCCCGACCGACGAACACGGCGGCGACCTGATCTACTTCCAGGGTCACGCATCGCCAGGCGTGTACGCCCGTGCGTTCATGGAAGGTCGTATCACCGAAGACCAGATGAACAACTTCCGCCAGGAAGTGGACGGCAACGGCCTGTCCTCGTACCCGCACCCTTGGCTGATGCCTGACTTCTGGCAGTTCCCGACCGTTTCCATGGGCCTGGGCCCGATCCAGGCGATCTACCAGGCACGCTTCATGAAGTACCTGGAAGCTCGCGGCTTCATTCCGGCCGGCAAGCAGAAAGTCTGGTGCTTCATGGGCGACGGCGAGTGCGATGAGCCGGAATCCCTGGGCGCGATCTCCCTGGCCGGCCGCGAGAAGCTGGACAACCTGATCTTCGTCATCAACTGCAACCTGCAGCGCCTCGACGGCCCGGTTCGCGGCAACGCCAAGATCATCCAGGAACTCGAAGGCGTGTTCCGTGGCGCCCAGTGGAACGTCAACAAAGTCATCTGGGGCCGTTTCTGGGACCCATTGCTGGCCAAGGACGTCGACGGCATCCTGCAGCGTCGCATGGACGAAGTCATCGACGGCGAGTACCAGAACTACAAGGCCAAGGACGGCGCGTTCGTCCGTGAGCATTTCTTCAACTCGCCTGAACTGAAGGCGATGGTTGCCGACTTGTCCGACGACGAGATCTGGAAACTGAACCGTGGCGGCCACGACCCGTACAAGGTCTACGCGGCGTACCACCAGGCGGTCAACCACAAAGAGCAACCGACCGTTATCCTGGCCAAGACCATCAAGGGTTATGGCACCGGTGCCGGCGAAGCGAAGAACACCGCGCACAACACCAAGAAGGTCGATGTCGACAGCCTGAAGTTGTTCCGCGACCGCTTCGACATTCCGGTCAAGGACAGCGAGCTGGAAAACCTGCCGTTCTTCAAGCCTGAAGAAGGCAGCGCCGAAGCCCGTTACCTGGCCGAGCGCCGTGCCGCACTGGGCGGTTTCGTGCCGCAGCGTCGTGCCAAGAGCTTCAGCATCCCGACGCCGCCACTCGAGACCCTCAAGGCGATCCTGGACGGCTCGGGCGACCGTGAAATATCCACCACCATGGCCTTCGTGCGGATCCTCGCGCAGCTGGTCAAGGACAAGGAAATCGGCCAGCGCATCGTCCCGATCATTCCGGACGAAGCCCGTACCTTCGGCATGGAAGGCATGTTCCGTCAGTTGGGCATCTACTCGTCCGTCGGCCAGCTCTACGAGCCAGTCGATAAAGACCAGGTGATGTTCTACCGCGAAGACAAGAAGGGCCAGATCCTCGAAGAAGGCATCAACGAAGCGGGCGCCATGAGCTCCTTCATTGCCGCCGGTACTTCGTACTCCAGCCACAACCAGCCGATGCTGCCGTTCTACATCTTCTACTCGATGTTCGGCTTCCAGCGCATCGGCGACCTGGCCTGGGCCGCCGGCGACAGCCGTACCCGTGGTTTCCTGATCGGCGGTACCGCCGGCCGGACCACCCTGAACGGTGAAGGCCTGCAGCACGAAGACGGCCACAGCCACATGCTGGCCGGGACCATCCCGAACTGCCGCACCTATGATCCAACCTACGGCTACGAGCTGGCGGTGATCATCCAGGACGGCATGAAGAAGATGACCGAAGAGCAACAGGACGTCTTCTACTACATCACCGTGATGAACGAGTCCTACCAGCAGCCAGCCATGCCGGCCGGCGTGGAAGCGGGCATCGTCAAGGGCATGTACCTGCTCGAGGAAGACACCCGCGAAGCAGCGCACCACGTCCAGTTGATGGGCTCCGGCACCATCCTGCGCGAAGTGCGTGAAGCCGCGAAGATTCTGCGTGAAGAGTTCAACGTCGGCGCCGACGTCTGGAGCGTCACCAGCTTCAACGAACTGCGTCGCGATGGCCTGGCCGTGGAGCGCAGCAACCGCCTGCACCCTGGCCAGAAGCCAAAGCTGAGCTATGTCGAAGAGTGCCTGAACGGCCGCAAAGGTCCGGTCATCGCCTCTACCGACTACATGAAGCTGTTCGCCGAGCAGATCCGCCAATGGGTTCCTTCCAAGGAATTCAAGGTGCTGGGCACCGACGGTTTCGGCCGTAGCGACAGCCGCAAGAAGCTGCGTCACTTCTTCGAAGTCGACCGTAAGTTCGTTGTGTTGGCAGCCCTGGAAGCCCTGGCTGACCGTGGCGATATCGAACCCAAGGTGGTGGCCGAGGCCATCGCCAAGTTCGGCATCGATCCAGAAAAACGCAACCCACTGGACTGCTGAGGAGAATTTTCGTGAGCGAACTCATTCGCGTACCTGACATCGGCAGCGGTGAAGGTGAAGTAATTGAACTGTTTGTGAAGGTCGGCGACCGTATCGAAGCTGACCAGAGCATCCTGACACTTGAATCGGACAAGGCCAGCATGGAAGTGCCTGCGCCGAAGGCCGGTATCATCAAGAGCCTGAAAGTGAAGCTGGGCGATCGCCTGAAAGAAGGCGACGAACTGCTGGAGCTGGAAGTCGAGGGCGCCGCTGCGGCGCCTGAAGCGGCCGCGCCTGCGCCAGCCCCGGCAGCCGCTGAGAAGCCGGCCGCCGCACCGGCCGCCGAAGCCGCCCCAGCTCCAGCCGCTGCACCTGCCGCTGCCACCGTCCAGGACATCCATGTCCCGGACATCGGCTCGTCGGGCAAGGCCAAGATCATCGAAGTATTGGTCAAGGTCGGCGACACCGTCGAAGCCGACCAGTCGCTGATCACCCTGGAATCGGACAAGGCCAGCATGGAAATCCCATCGCCGGCTGCCGGCGTGGTGGAAAGCATCGCGGTCAAGCTGGAAGACGAAGTCGGCACTGGCGATTTCATCCTCAAGCTGAAAGTAGCCGGTGCCGCCGCACCGGCCGCTCCCGCCCAGGCCGCTGCGCCTGCCGCCAAGGCTGAAGCCGCTCCGGCTCCGGCTGCCGCGCCAGCCGCCAAGGCCGAGGCGGCTCCGGTTGCCGCCGCGCCTGCTCCAAGCGGTGCCAAGGTGCACGCCGGTCCTGCGGTGCGTCAGCTGGCCCGTGAATTCGGCGTCGAGCTGTCCGCCGTCGGCCCGAGCGGCCCACACGGTCGCGTGCTGAAGGAAGACGTGCAGGCCTACGTCAAGGCCATGATGCAGAAGGCCAAGAACGCACCGGCCGAAGGCGCCACCGGCGGCGCGGGTATCCCGCCAGTCCCGGCAGTGGACTTCAGCCGCTTCGGCGAAATCGAAGAAGTGGCCATGACTCGCCTGATGCAAATCGGCGCGTCGAGCCTGCACCGCAGCTGGCTGAACATCCCGCACGTGACTCAGTTCGACCAGGCTGACATCACCGAGCTGGAAGCTTTCCGCGTTGCGCAGAAAGCCGTGGCCGAAAAGGCCGGCGTGAAGCTGACCGTTTTGCCGCTGCTGCTCAAGGCCTGTGCGCACCTGCTCAAGGAGCTGCCGGACTTCAACGCCTCCCTGGCGCCAAGCGGCAAGGCTGTGATCCGCAAGAAATACGTGCACATCGGCTTCGCCGTCGACACTCCGGAAGGCCTGCTGGTACCGGTCATCCGCAACGTCGACCAGAAAAGCCTGCTGCAATTGGCTGCCGAAGCAGCTGCCCTGGCCGAGAAGGCCCGCAGCAAGAAGCTCAGTGCAGACGACATGCAAGGCGCCTGCTTCACCATTTCCAGCCTCGGCCACATTGGCGGCACCGGCTTCACGCCGATCGTCAACGCGCCGGAAGTTGCGATCCTCGGTGTCTCCAAGGCCACCATCCAGCCTGTCTGGGACGGTAAAGCGTTCCAGCCAAAGCTGATGCTGCCGCTGTCGCTGTCCTACGATCACCGTGTGATCAACGGCGCCGCCGCCGCACGCTTCACCAAGCGTCTGAGCGACCTGCTGGGCGACATCCGCACCATCCTGCTGTAACACCGGGCGGCCCTCCCTCGCGGAGGGCCATTCGGACCACTGTTTTCCGAGCGCCACGCTCGTACCTCAACCCCGTCCATTTGGCGGGGCTTTTTTTGCCTGGAAAAAAGCCTGACATCAGAACCAGGCCATTCACCAGACAACTTTCCTACTTCCCCCCGCATGAATGACTACACCGCCTGTTAGTCATTGCCCACAAACTGCGCCCCCTCCCCCTGCGATATTTATTCTGCGCCGAGCTTTAGCATCCATCGATCAAGGCAACTAACTGCTTTGTAAAACTGAATATCGAATGGATTCGAATATGTTCAAGCCTACCGTCGGCCCCATTATCGGCCACACCACAACAGATCACTGTCGAATTTTTCTGCGAGGCGACTATGCCGACAACTTGGTATTTGCCGGCGTTCGCCATAGGCGCCAAGGCGATACAACGTGGTCGAAGGGACACTTTGTTCAATTGAACGCCCATCGCGACATGTCCGATGTCATCGTCTTGAATGGTCTTCAAGCCGATACGCTTTATGAATACCAGGCGGGCTGGTTCAGTCTCTTGAGCCCGACCCATACCGTGGAAACCATTGCGGAGCTGCCGCTGCAATGGCCCCGGACAACTTACCGTCTGCGCACGCAATCCGGCGCAGCCGATACACCGCGGGCCTATGTTGTCGGCTCTTGCCGTTATCTGCGGATCACTGGCGGCGTGCCGTCGTTGCCGGGGCTGGGGGACCGGACGTTTGCCGGCATCAATCGTCTGGTGGAAAAGGCCAACCCGCCAATCAGCGCGATATTAATGACTGGAGACCAGGTTTATCTCGACGACTTGAACGTTGTCGCGCCGGACCGAACCTATAAGAATATTCTTTTCAAATACCGCACGGCCTTTACCCAACCGCATATCAGCAAGTTGATGTCCAGCGTACCGACCTACATGATCCTTGATGATCATGAAATCGAAGATAACTGGCCGGCCAATAAAACCAGTCGCGATGCCGTGTTATATGCGAACGCCATGCAAGCCTATAGGATTTATCAAGCCAGCCATGGCCCTGCTCATGAACATTCAGAGGATGGCTTAAATAAATCACTGAAACACTACTGGTACCGATTGAGTCATGGCGATATTGAATGGTTCGTCACCGACAGCCGGACACAACGCAACCTGGCGGCAGACGATCGACGCATTCTCGATGAAGAACAGGAGCAAGCCCTGCTCGAATGGCTCATCAACAGCCGTGCCCGGGTCAAGCTCATCGTGACCAGCGTCTTGTTCTACCCCGACAGCAAGCACAATGACGCCGACGCCTGGCAGGCGTTCCCGGACCAACGCCTGCGTGTTCTGGAAACCCTGCGTCGCCATGGGATCAAGAACGTGTTTTTCGTGACGGGTGACATCCATGGTTCGATGACCTGTCGCTTGCGTCACAGCCAGGATCCTGATTTCGAAGTCAACACCATCATTTCCTCGCCGTTTTGCAACAGCAAGCTGCTGCCTTATGCAAAAGCGGCGGATTTTGTTTTCGACGCCCCGATCGCTCGCACGCAAAGCGGCGAATATCACAGTGAACTGACCAGCAAGGTGCTCGGACAGGATAACTTCGCGCGGCTGTATATCACGGCGCAGAGCGTTCAAGTCACCTTCCACGACCGTGACGGCCTGGCCTTGCAGACCGTCGATATCCCGCTGCGCTGACAGGCGCAAGCACCAGCCATGCCCTCTGATCGGCCGGCGACTGAAGAAATCCGGTTGTCGGCCGATAAAAGGTTTATAGCACTTGGCCTTCATGTCTCTTGTCAGCCAGTGCCGCAATGATGCAACCTTGCGGCAATCCGTAATAACGAGGGCGTCAGCCCGGCGCGATCAGCATTTTCGAAGCGAGTTTCCCCATGAAAAGCCAACCCGATGCCGCCAGCCGTATGGCGGCCGAGGTAGTGACGCAGTTACCGGTGCCCGCGCGGCTCGGTATGCTGCGTTTCGAACGGCTGAATGAAGCAAGCTGGGCGCTGTTATTCCTCGATCCCAATTGCGAGCGATACTTCGGCCTACCAGCGGTAGAACTGTGCTCGCTGGTCAGCTCGCCCTACGCCAGCCTGATGGAACCGCAGGCTCGCTATCAATTGCACGACGCTATCCAGCAACAACTGGCCCAGGCTTCGCATTACCAGATTCGCTACACGCTCCACACCGCCAAAGGGCCGATGAACCTGCTGGAAACGGGCGAGGCCTACAAACAGCACAATCGGCATCTGCTGCGCGGCTATCTGTTGGTCGTGGACAATGTGCTCGAAGACGAGCCGTCCCTGCCGGCACTGGATCTGGAAACCCAGAACTCACGACTGCAGATCGCCCTGGAACTGAACCAGCGCGCGCAGCAGGAGCAGCTCCAGCACCTGGACCGGGTGCGCGCTCAACAGGACCTGATCCTGCTGCTGACCCGCCAACGCTACAGCGCCAACAACTCCCTGCTGGAAGCGGCCGAACTCATTACCCGCAGCGCCTGTGACATCTACCAGATCGACTGCGCCAGCCTGTGGAACCTGGAAGACGGCAAGCTGGTGCCGATTTCCGCCTACAACCAGGCAACCCAGGCGTATTTCCTGCCGGCGGTGATTAACGCCGACGAGTTTCCCGACTACATGGAAGCGCTGCAGACCTGCCGCGCCATTGATGCTCACAACGCAATGCGCGACCCGCGCACCCGCGAAATGGCCGAGAACCTTCGCGCCCGCGATGTCAACGCCATCCTTGACGCCAGCGTGCGTATCGATGGCCAAGTGGTGGGCGTCCTGTGCCTGGAGCAAGTGGGGGTTACCCGCGCCTGGCAGTCGGATGAGATCGCCTTCGCCGGCGAACTGGCGGATCAGTTCGCGCAGGTCATCAACAATCACAACCGACGAACGGCCACCAGCGCCCTGCATCTGTTCCAGCGCGCCGTCGAACAGAGCGCCAATGCGTTCCTGCTGGTCAACTGCGACGGCGTGGTGGAGTACGTCAACCCGAGCTTCACGGCGATCACCCAGTACACCACCGAGGAAGTCCACGGCCAGCGCCTGTCTGAATTGCCGGCCCTGGAGAATCTCAGTGAACTGCTGTTCGATGCGCCGTCGGCGCTGGCCCAGAACAACAGCTGGCAGGGCGAGTTCAAGAGCCGGCGCAAAAACCTGGAACCCTACTGGGGCCAGTTGTCGATTTCCAAGGTCTATGGCGATAACCGCGAGCTGACCCATTACATCGGCATCTACGAGGACATCACCCAGACCAAGCTGGCCCAGCAGCGCATCGAGCGCCTGGCCTACACCGACAACCTGACCAACCTGGGCAACCGCCCGGCGTTCATACGCAACCTCGATGAACGCTTCGCCCGGGACAGCGATTCGCCCATCAGTCTGTTGTTGGTGGACATCGACAACTTCAAGCGCATTAACGACAGCCTTGGCCACCAGACCGGTGACAAACTGCTCATCAGCCTGGCCCGGCGCCTGCGCAACAGCCTGAGCCCCAGCGGCAGCCTGGCGCGGTTCGCCAGTAATGAATTCGCCGTGTTGCTGGACGACACGGACCTGGAAGCCGGGCAGCAAGTGGCCAGCCAGTTGCTGATGACCCTCGACAAGCCGATGTTCGTCGACAACCAACTGATCAGCGTGACCGGCTCCGTGGGCCTGGCCTGCGCGCCGCTACACGGGCGCGATCCCCAGACCCTGATGCGCAACGCCGGCCTGGCCCTGCACAAGGCCAAGGCCAACGGCAAGCATCAGGTCCAGGTGTTCACCGAAGCGCTGAATGCCGAAGCCAGTTACAAGCTGTTCGTCGAAAACAACCTGCGTCGCGCCTTGACCCAGAACGAGCTGGACGTGTTCTACCAGCCCAAGCTGTGCCTGCGCAGCGGCCGCTTGCTGGGCATGGAGGCGTTGCTGCGCTGGAACCATCCGGACAAGGGCATGATCCGGCCGGACCAGTTCATCAGCGTGGCTGAAGAAACCGGCTTGATCATCCCCATCGGCAAGTGGATCGCCCGCCAGGCGTGCCGCATGAGCAAGCAATTGACCGCCGCCGGGCTGGGTAACCTGCAAGTGGCGATCAACCTGTCACCCAAGCAGTTTTCCGACCCGGACCTGGTTGCCTCCATCGCCAGCATCCTCAAGGAAGAACAGCTGCCCGCCCGGTTGCTGGAACTGGAACTGACCGAAGGCTTGCTGCTGGAAGCCACCGAAGACACCCATTTGCAGCTCGACCAGCTCAAGCGCCTGGGGCTGACCTTGGCCATGGATGACTTTGGCACCGGTTACTCCTCCTTGAGCTACCTGAAAAAATTCCCGATCGACATCATCAAGATCGATCGCAGCTTCATCCATGAAATTCCGGATAACCAGGACGACATGGAAATCACTTCGGCGGTGATCGCCATGGCCCACAACCTGAAGCTCAAGGTCGTGGCCGAAGGCATCGAAACCGCCCAGCAGCTGACCTTCCTGCGCCGTCACCGTTGCGATGTCGGCCAAGGCTATCTGTTCGATCGGCCGATTCCCGGCGCGGAACTGATCGAAAAGCTCAAGCGCTACCCGCGCGGACCGCTTGTCTGAAGCAGCCGCTTATAGCTTGCGGCGGCTTTTCTGAGGCACACTGACGGTCTTATTCGCTCAACTCAATCTGACTGAGAGGACTGATGATGGCCTTG
Organism: Pseudomonas sp. Q12-87; assembly: GCF_001269755.1. NCBI lineage: Bacteria > Pseudomonadati > Pseudomonadota > Gammaproteobacteria > Pseudomonadales > Pseudomonadaceae > Pseudomonas > Pseudomonas sp. Q12-87. Next base: position 243,092 of record NZ_LHVI01000034.1, read on the forward strand.
CGCTCGGAAATCCTGGTGAACAAAAACGTGCTCCCAACTCAAGAACAGGCTTTGCCTGGCCGTGAAACGCCTATGGCCTTGCCGGAAAAACACTTCGTCCACGACGTGCCTCTGTTGGGCCCGTTCTCCAATACGGTCGAGTTCGCAATCTTCGGCCTGGGCTGCTTCTGGGGCGCGGAACGCAAATTTTGGCAGCGTGAAGGCGTGGTCAGCACAGTGGTGGGTTACGCGGGAGGCTTTACGCCGAACCCGACATATGAAGAGGTCTGCTCGGGCCTGACCGGCCACAGCGAAGTGGTGCTGGTGGTCTACGAGCCGGAGAAGGTCAGCTACGAACAACTGCTGGCCATGTTCTGGGAACTGCACAACCCGACCCAGGGCATGCGCCAGGGTAACGACATCGGCACCCAATACCGTTCGGTGATCTATTGCACCACCCCCGAACAGCTCGACGCAGCGAACAAGAGCAAAGCCGTATTCCAGGCTGAACTGATCAAGGCTGGCCTCGGAGAAATCACCACCGAAATCGACCAGGCGCCGACGGTTTACTTCGCCGAGGCGTATCACCAGCAATACCTGGCGAAAAATCCTGAAGGGTACTGCGGGATTGGCGGTACGGGCGTGACCTGCCCAATCTGATGGTTTTGCCCTGAAAGGCTTCGCGAGCGAGCTCGCTCCCACAGTGACCGCATTCCTCCAGAACATTCAGTCCAATGTGGGAGCTAGCTAGCTCGCGATGGCGCCCCAGCAGGCGCCATCAACTCTCAGCAATCAGCCAATCCATCTGCCACCCGCCCTGGGTCTGCCCCAGTTTTTTCGACAACCACGGCAGCAGCTCACGCAACTCTTCCTCCAGCCCCCACGGCGGATTGGCAATGGCCAGGCCGGAGCCGTTCAGACTGTTGGGCGTGGCCAGCGGATGCACCAGCAATTCGACACGCAACAGCTTCGGCGCGCCGGTGCCGGCCAAGTCCTGGTAGAAACGGCGCAGCATGCGCTGGTCTTTCACCGGGTACCAGATCGCCGCCACTGTCTGGCGCATCCGACCGATGGCTTCCTTGAGGGAAGCGGCGCAGCGCTGCATCTCGTCCAGTTGCTCAAAGGGCGGATCGATCAGCACCAGGGCACGCTTCTGCGCCACCGGCAGCAGCGCCCGGGGCACATGCCAGCCTTCGCCCAGGTGCACCGCCACGCGACGGTCGCCCTTCATGTTGTCCTTGAGCAGCACGCCGTCTTCAGGGTGTTTTTCGTTGAGCAGCACGCGGTCCTGGGGCCGGGTCAGGCGCCGCGCCAGTTCCGGTGAACCGGGGTAATAGCGCAATTGCCCATCCGGGTTCATCTCGTGCAGCACTTTCATGTAATCGGCGGTCAGCGGCGGCAGATCGCTCGCGCCCCATAACCGCGCGATACCTTCCAGGTACTCGCCGGTACGGTTGGCCTGATCCCCCTGCAGGTCGTACAGCCCGATCCCGGCGTGAGTATCGAGGTAGGCCAGGGGCTGGTCCTTGCGCGACATCAGGGCGATGAGGCGGGTCAAGGTCAGGTGTTTGAACACATCGGCATGATTGCCGGCGTGGAAGGCGTGACGATAATTCATGGCGGCTCCTGCGAAGGGCGACGAGTTTACCCTGAAGTGCGTTCAACGTCAGGGGGTCGCAGCCGAGCGGAGGGCTGTGCGCGAAGCTCAACCAACTCCTGCGTCAGATACGCCAGTAATGGCGCCCTCGGCGCCGGGACCAACCCGGGCGTCTCGACAAAATGCAGGATCTTGCGCCGCAGGATGCGTTCATCGACCCGCTCGAACAGGTCTGGATGCTCCTCGCTCAACCACCCAAGCAGATTATTCAACAGGGCGTCGGTCGAACGCTCGGCCAATGCCTGGAGCACCCCGTCAGGCACTTGCCACCATGGAAACGCCCGAGCCGGCCGTCGGGCGTTGCCCACCACCTCAAGCGATTGCCCGTTTATCAGGCAGCGGCTGACGACCGGCAAAAGCTGACCGGCATCAACGTCGGCCGCTTGCAGGATCGGCAGCACAAAACACCCGTCCCAAAACCGGAAAAAAACCGACCGGCCACCCGGCAATAGCACCTGCGTGAGCCCGCGCAGATGCTCGGCAAGGGTTTGCTGGCTTACCGAGGCCACCGCCAGCCACCCCCAGTCGAGCGAGTCGGTCGACGCTATCCAGTCGAGGAATTCACTGTCGGGGCTGACAGAGGCGACATAGGGCATGACCGATTCCCACTCGGCATAAGGCGTATCGGCCCAAATTGGACTTGGCGCAAGCGTCATCGAACGCCTCCAGGCCGGCAACGGCTCGGCGGCGCTGGCGTTGCCGAGAATCGCGAAAAGCTGCTCTGACGCTTGCAGAGGATGATCCTGTAGCCAGGCGCGGGGCGATTGACCGCCACTCATGACCGGCCTCGCAGGTCGACCGCTGGGCGGGCGGTTGGCGGCATAGGGCAAACGCCGCTCCGGCAACGCTCACACTCCTCACAGAACGGCGCCTGGCCTTGCAGGCTGAGCATTTGTGCGAGGGATAGGCGGGGCAGCGACGCAGCCAACGGTTTTCCAGCACTGCCGGAAGCCGCGCTCATGGCCGCCATCGGCCCACCGCCGACCTGGATTGGTACGCTACTGAAAATCCCGCCCGCGCCGATATTGATCCAATGCCCGCCGGCCTGGATGGTCGCGCTGACACCTGCATCCAGCACAACCTGCTGACCGGCACTGACGTGAAACTGCTGGCTGGCGCTGACGGCCTGGCTGTTCACGCGGATATGCCGCTCGCCGGTCACCAGCAAATGATCGTCTTGCCTGACTTCCGCCTGGCGCCGGCCATGGGTAATACGCTGCTCATCGGCCTTGAGCTCATGCCGCGCCGTACCGGTAACCACGATGCTGCGCTCATGATCGACCTGCACCCGCAGGTCATGCAGCACATGCTGGGTCCAGTTGCGCTGGGCCCGCAGGTAGATCTCTTCGGCGCCCTGGCGATCCTCGATGCGTAATTCGTTATAGCCGCCTCCGCCAGGGCTGCTCTGGCTGCGCAAGATGCTGCGGGTCTTGTCCGCTGGCAGGTCCAGCGGCGGCGGATTGGCACCATTGGGCAAGCAGCCCACCACCACGGGTTTGTCCACGTCACCGTCAATAAATCCGACCAGCACTTCCATGCCGACCCGGGGAATCATCACACCGCCATAACGATCATGGGCCCAACCGGAGGCGACCCGCAGCCAGCAACTGGAATGCTCGTCACGCTTGCCGTCGCGATCCCAGATCAGTTGCACCTTCACTCGTCCGAACTCGTCGCAATGGATCTCGCTGTCGACAGGCCCGGTTACCACCGCCAACTGATAGCCATGGGCAGCCGGCTTTTGGTGGCGCAAAGGTGGGCGATAGAAAACCTGCCATGGCGTGGCCATGAACGTATTGCTGTAGCCCTGGAAACCGTCCGGGCCGCCAGGCGCCGTTTCTTCCAGGACCTGGGGCTGACGGCCATGGTGGGTGACCTGCGTGAGCAGCCAGAGATCATTGCACTGTGCCCGAGGGTGCCCGTGAACAGGCAGGAAATGCCCGCTGACCAATGCACGTTGATCGCTGTCGCCCTCGGCCAGGCGGTAGTCGGCCACGTGGCGCTCGAGTGCGCGCCGGGTCAGGTGACGGCCATGATCACGGTCGGAAAACTGGCCCGGATAGCGATAATCCTCCAGCACCGGTTGCTGCTGATTGTCGAGGTTGGCCTGGAGCGACAGGCCAGGCTTGCGGAAGTCATAGTCGCGCCGCGTCACGGCACTGGTCCGGGCCTGGAGCCGCACCGACAGGCGCCTGATCGCCGGTTCGTCGGCAACCATGCCGCTGCCCGGCAGATACAGGGTCGACTCGGTCAAACGGGGAAACTCCGTCTGGTCGTCGCCGAACACCAGCAAATGGCCGCGGGGGCTGTGCCTGAAATGGTAATGGATGCCCACCTCGGCGCAAATCCGCTCGATGAACGCCAGGTCGCTCTCGCCGTACTGCACGCAATACTCGCGCTCAGGGTACTGCCCGCGCAGGCTGAACTGGAACGCATCACCCTGGATGCCGTGATCCTTCAAGATCCGCTCGACGATGCCGGGCACGGTCAGGTGCTGGAAAATCCGCTGGTTGATGCGATGGCGCAGATAGGCCAGGCGCGGCACCAGGCGGATCTGGTAACGGTTCAGGCGTTTGCCTGAGTCCCCCTGGGCCACGCTATAGACCTGGCCGTGCACGCCATGCCCCTGGTCGTCGAAAGCCAGGTACGCCTGGCGGTGCAGAAGCTCTTCCAGTGGCAAGTCGGAGCGCTCGCTGACCAGCTCCACGACAAACCGATAGGGCTGGCTGATGGCTTCCTTGCCCTTGAACTCAAATACCCGGAATTCACTTGGCTCGCTGTCGAGGGTCAGCGTGAAACTGGGTTGGTTGGCAGGTGCGAACATCCGATGTGCCTCTGCTGAATGAAGGCGAGCGATTCTGCATGAGTGCCCGAGGGAGATGATCGACGCTCATGAAAAACAGATTTGCCTTACATGCTGAACGCCAAAAGCCGCGGCACGTGCTGTATTTTCCGATAGACATTCCATGCACCGTGACCACCGGAAACCTTCGTACATATCAATCAGCAAGGTCTTACAACGTGACGAGGCTCGGACCGCAACAGGGCGTGCTAACGTTCCTGGCTCGGAAAAAGCAAAGGACGCGACGCATGACCATTCGCTACGCAAAGATCGCCATGACCCTGGCGCTCGCCGCATTCGCCTTCCTGACCGTGTTCAACAACATCACGGACTATGGCTCCAACTTCAATTTCGTCCATCACGTGCTGAGCATGGACACCACCTTCCCTGACAACGCCGCCCGGTACCGCGCCATCGACCAGCCATGGCTGTGGCACAGCGCCTATTGGTCGATCATTTTCGGCGAAGCGGCGACGGCCGGGCTGCTGGGTTACGGCGCGCTGAAGCTGTGGCAGGCGCGCAAGGCCGAGGCCAAGGTGTTCGAACGCGCCAAGGGATGGACCGTGGCTGGTTTGACGGTGGGCTTCTTCGTCTGGTTCTTTGGCTTCATGGTTGTCGGCGGCGAATGGTTCCTGATGTGGCAGTCAGACACCTGGAATGGCCAGGACGCCGCGTTCAGGTTCTACATGGCGATCCTCGGCGTGTTGATATTCCTCAACCAGGCGGACCCCGACAGGGCATGAGTGGCCAGAGCGTTGCGGAGGCTCTTCCGCCCGCGCGCTCCAGCGTTGAAATCCATACATCAAAACAAGATCCGGAACTTCAGGAATCATCATCGATGACACATTCCTCGCTTTTTGCTGCGTGTTTGATCGCGGTCTTCTACCTTTGCCCCCGCGCAGAGGCTCAATTGATCTGGGATGGCGACGCTGCCAACCCCATCGGTAAGGAAAAAATCTTCCTGAACGCCGTAAGCGAATGCCCGGCCCCGTCCAGCATCACCGTGACCGACGATGCCGTCCGGGGCAAAGCCTGGCTGTTCCACAAGAGCGCCGGGGAGCCCCGCTGCGAGGCACGCAGCATAAGAACCGGCCCCAATCACACCCCTTATGTATTCGAGCAAGACAAAACCTACTTCATCGGCTGGTCATTCAAGCTGAATGACACCCACAGCAATCATCACCCCTTCCAATGGAAGTCCTATGAAACAGGCCATCAACAAAACTATCCGTTTCTGATGAATGCCAAGGACGGCTACTTGAGACTGTTCTACTACGGCACGCCAGACGATATCTCCGGCGTGATCTGGACCAAGCCCATTGAGCCGTTCAAATGGTATTGCGTCGTGTTGGCCATCCATACGTCCAATCAATCGGCCCGCGGCTGGGCAGAGCTGTGGTTCGAGGGTCAAGTGCAGACATTCAGCAATGGCCTGGAGCGATTTTTCGGTAGGACCTGGGACGGTGCGAACAGGAGTGCAAACGAGCCTAAATGGGGTGCCTATAACAAGCACCAGCCGGGCGTCATGGAAGATGTCAAAAACTACATTTCCGGTCTGAAAATAGGCACCACCTATGAAGATGTAGAACAGACCTGTAATTGACGCACCCATAAAAAACGGCCCGTCTCCATGGGAGACGGGCCGTTTTGGTCAAGCCCTCAAGCGAGCCATCAAGGCCTCGCTGAAAACCTTACTGGTTCAGGCGGAAATCTTTTTCAGCCGCTTCGAAGCGCTGCAGCATACCGGCGGTAGGCGAGCCCATCTTGCTGACGAAGTAGATGGCCAGGCTGGCGAAGATGAAGCCCGGGATGATTTCGTACAGGCCCAGCAGTTCGAAGTGCTTCCAGACGATCACGGTGATCGCACCCACGAGGATGCCGGCCAGCGCGCCGTTACGGGTCATGTTTTTCCAGATCACGGAGATCAGGACAACAGGGCCGAACGCAGCACCAAAACCGGCCCAGGCGTAGCTCACCAAGCCCAGCACACGGTTTTGCGGGTTGGCGGCCAGGGCGATGGCGATCAATGCCACCAACAGCACCATGGCGCGGCCGACCCAAACCAGTTCCAGCTGGGAAGCGCTTTTACGCAGGAAGGTTTTGTAGAAGTCTTCGGTCAGGGCACTGGAGCACACCAGCAACTGGCAGCTCAAGGTGCTCATCACCGCCGCGAGAATCGCCGACAGCAACACACCGGCAACCCACGGGTTGAACAGCAGTTTGGCCAGCTCGATGAACACGCGTTCATGGTTTTCGCTGACGGGACCGGCCACTTCCGGGTGCGCCGAGAAGTAAGCGATGCCGAAGAAACCGACGGCCACGGTGCCGCCCAGGCACAGGATCATCCAGGTCATGGAGATGCGACGAGCCTTGGCGATCGACTTGACCGAATCGGCCGCCATGAAGCGCGCCAGGATGTGCGGTTGGCCGAAGTAGCCCAGGCCCCAACCCATCAGCGAGATCACACCGATGAATGTGGTGTTTTTCAGCATGTCGAAGGCCGAAGGATCTTTCGCTTCGATGGCCAGGAACGTGGTGTCCACGCCGCCAGTCGCCAGCAGCACGATGATCGGCGTGAGGATCAGCGCGAAGATCATCAGGGTGGCTTGTACGGTATCGGTCCAGCTCACGGCCAGGAAGCCACCAACAAAGGTGTAGGCAATGGTCGCGGCGGCACCGGCCCACAGCGCGGTCTCGTAGGACATGCCGAAAGTGCTTTCGAACAAACGGGCGCCGGCCACGATGCCGGAGGCACAGTAGATGGTGAAGAACACCAGGATCACCACGGCAGAGATGATCCGCAGCACGCCGCTTTTATCTTCGAAACGGCTGGAGAAATAATCCGGCAGGGTCAGTGCGTCGCCGTTGTGCTCGGTCTGCACCCGCAGGCGACCGGCCACGAACAGCCAGTTCAGGTAGGCGCCAACGATCAGGCCAATGGCGATCCAGCTTTCCGACAGGCCGGACATGTAGATAGCGCCAGGCAAACCCATCAACAACCAGCCGCTCATGTCGGAGGCACCGGCGGACAGCGCCGTCACCACGCTACCGAGGCTACGGCCGCCCAGGATGTAGTCGGAAAGGTTATTGGTGGAGCGATAAGCCATCAGGCCGATCAGGACCATGGCTGCGATGTAGATCACGAAAGTGATCAGGGTGGGATTGCTAACACTCATTGAATTACGCCCTGGCTTTGTTTTTATGTAGCGGTGGCAGTTGAAAGCGCCGACAACACAGACGTTGTAGCGACGATTTGCAGTCCCGCGAATTTATGACTGATGTTTCCCCAGGAAAGCCATCAGCCGATGCCCCTCGGTTACGAACCGGTTGCACCTTGGCCGCGAATGCTATTCAACAAATGAAATGAGGTGCAACCTGTTTCGCTCGAATCAGTTGCACCTGATCGGTTTTCTCCCGAAAACTGTGTTTTTTGCTCCCTTTTAGTGCAGTTCGCACGCCCGACTTATCAGTTAAAGCACTAAGGCAGTGCAGGCTCGACAGCCCCTCACCCGCTTCCTGATGAACAGCCGGTCATTTCGAGAAAAAAAGGGTTGCACCCGGTTGCACCTCGTTCAGCGCGCAGCTAATCTTGCCGCCAGCTGATGCCACGCCATACGTGGCAAACATGAGGATAAAAATATGGCTACCACCACCCTCGGGGTCAAACTCGACGACCCGACCCGCGAACGCCTCAAGGCGGCCGCAACCTCGATTGATCGCACGCCTCACTGGCTGATCAAGCAGGCAATTTTCAATTACCTGGAAAAACTCGAGGGTGGTGCAACCCTGACCGAGCTGAACGGTTCGACCCGTGCCGACAGCGATGACGCAGGCGAGGTCCAAGTCGACCACGCTCACCAGTGCTTCCTGGAGTTTGCCGAGAGCATCCTGCCGCAATCGGTCCTGCGCGCCTCCATCACCGCTGCTTACCGTCGACCGGAGCCGGAAGTCGTGCCGATGCTGATCGAGCAGGCCCGCCTGCCGGCGCAAATGGCCGAGGCCACCAACAAGCTGGCGGCTTCGATTGCTGAAAAACTGCGTAACCAGAAGAGCGCTGGCGGCCGTGCAGGCATTGTCCAGGGCCTGCTGCAGGAATTTTCCCTGTCTTCCCAGGAAGGCGTGGCGCTGATGTGCCTGGCCGAGGCACTGCTGCGTATCCCGGACAAGGGCACTCGCGATGCGCTGATCCGCGACAAGATCAGCACCGGCAATTGGCAACCACACCTGGGCAACAGCCCGTCGCTGTTCGTCAACGCCGCCACCTGGGGCTTGCTGCTGACCGGCAAGCTGGTCGCCACCCATAATGAAGCAGGCCTAACCTCCTCCCTGAGCCGGATCATCGGCAAGAGTGGCGAGCCGATGATCCGCAAGGGCGTCGACATGGCCATGCGCCTGATGGGCGAGCAGTTCGTCACCGGCGAAACCATCGCCGAAGCCCTGGCCAACGCGAGCAAGTTCGAATCCAAGGGTTTCCGTTATTCCTACGACATGCTGGGTGAAGCCGCGCTCACCGAACATGACGCTCAGAAATACCTGGCCTCGTACGAACAAGCCATTCATTCGATCGGCAAAGCCTCCCATGGTCGTGGGATTTATGAAGGCCCGGGCATTTCCATCAAGCTTTCGGCCCTGCACCCGCGTTACAGCCGCGCCCAATACGAACGTGTCATGGACGAGCTGTACCCGCGCCTGTTGTCGCTGACCCTGCTGGCCAAGCAATACGACATCGGCTTGAACATCGACGCCGAAGAAGCCGACCGCCTCGAACTGTCCCTGGACCTGCTCGAGCGCCTGTGCTTCGAGCCGCAGTTGACCGGCTGGAACGGCATCGGCTTCGTGATCCAGGCGTACCAGAAGCGTTGCCCGTACGTGATCGACTATGTGATCGACCTGGCTCGCCGCAGCCGTCATCGCTTGATGATCCGCCTGGTAAAAGGCGCGTACTGGGACAGCGAGATCAAGCGCGCCCAGGTTGAAGGCCTGGAAGGCTATCCGGTGTACACCCGCAAGGTGTACACCGACGTGTCCTACATTGCCTGCGCCCGCAAGTTGCTCTCGGTGCCGGAAGTCATCTACCCGCAATTTGCTACGCACAACGCCCATACCCTGTCGGCCATTTATCACATCGCCGGTCAGAACTATTACCCGGGACAGTACGAATTCCAGTGCCTGCACGGCATGGGCGAACCGCTGTACGAACAAGTTGTAGGCAAGGTTTCCGAAGGCAAGCTGAACCGTCCGTGCCGTGTGTACGCCCCGGTGGGGACCCACGAGACGCTGCTGGCTTACCTGGTTCGTCGCCTGCTGGAAAACGGCGCGAACACCTCGTTCGTCAACCGTATCGCCGACCAATCCATTTCCATCCAGGAATTGGTGGCCGATCCAGTGGCCAGCATCGAGCAAATGGCAACCCTGGAAGGCGGTTTCGGCCTGCCGCATCCGCGCATCCCTCTGCCGCGCGACCTGTACGGCAGCGAACGCGCCAACTCCAGCGGCATCGACCTGGCCAACGAGCATCGCCTGGCCTCGCTGTCGTGCGCCCTGCTGGCCACCGCCCATAACGACTGGAAAGCCGTGCCGATGCTCGGCTGCGCCGCCAGCGAAGAAACGCCGCTGCCGGTGCTGAACCCGTCCGATCAGCGCGACGTGGTTGGCCATGTACAGGAAGCTACGGTCGTCGACGTCGACAATGCTATCCAGTGCGCCCTCAATGCAGCGCCGATCTGGCAGGCCACGCCGCCGGCCGAACGTGCTGCGATCCTGGAGCGTGCCGCCGATTTGATGGAAGGCGAGATCCAGCCACTGATGGGTCTGCTGGCTCGCGAAGCCGGCAAGACCTTCGCCAACGCCATCGCCGAAGTGCGTGAAGCCGTGGACTTCCTGCGCTACTACGCGGTGCAGGCACGCAACGATTTCACTAACGACGCCCACCGCCCATTGGGCCCGGTGGTCTGCATCAGCCCATGGAACTTCCCGCTGGCGATTTTCAGTGGCCAAGTGGCCGCTGCCCTGGCCGCCGGTAACCCGGTGCTGGCCAAGCCTGCTGAGCAGACGCCGTTGGTGGCCGCCCAGGCGGTGCGCCTGATGCTCGAAGCCGGCATCCCGGAAGGTGTGCTTCAATTGCTGCCGGGCCGTGGCGAAACCGTGGGTGCCCGCCTGGTCGGCGACGATCGGGTCAAAGGCGTGATGTTCACCGGTTCCACCGAAGTCGCTCGCCTGCTGCAACGCAACATCGCCGGTCGCCTGGACAACCAGGGCCGTCCGATCCCGCTGATCGCCGAAACCGGTGGCCAGAACGCGATGATCGTCGACTCTTCGGCGCTGACCGAACAAGTGGTCATCGACGTGGTGTCTTCGGCGTTCGACAGCGCTGGCCAGCGTTGCTCGGCCCTGCGCGTGCTGTGTCTGCAAGAAGATTCCGCCGACCGCATCATCGAAATGCTCAAGGGCGCCATGGCTGAATCGCGTCTCGGCAACCCTGAGCGCCTGTCCGTGGACATCGGCCCGGTGATCGACGCCGAAGCCAAGGCCAGCATCGAAAAACACATCCAGGCCATGCGCGACAAAGGTCGCACCGTGTACCAGATGGCAATTGCCGACAGCGACGAGTGCAAGCGCGGCACCTTTGTAATGCCGACGCTGATCGAACTGGAAAGCTTCGACGAACTGCAACGGGAAATCTTCGGTCCGGTGCTGCACGTGGTGCGCTACAAGCGCAAGGAACTGGATCAATTGATCAGCCAGATCAATGCCTCCGGCTATGGCCTGACCTTGGGCGTCCACACGCGCATCGACGAAACCATTGCCAAAGTGATCGACAACGTCCATGCCGGCAACGTCTATGTGAACCGCAACATCGTCGGTGCCGTGGTCGGGGTACAGCCGTTCGGCGGCGAGGGCCTGTCGGGCACCGGCCCTAAAGCCGGTGGTCCGCTGTACCTGTACCGCCTGCTGTCGACCCGTCCTACCGATGCGATCCAGCAATCCTTCGTCCGTGGCGATGCCCTGACAGCACCGGACCTGCGCCTGCGCGATGCCATGAGCAAACCGCTGACCGCCCTGCAAGCCTGGGCCGACAGCCAGAAGCTGGCCGAACTGAGCGCCCTGTGCGTGCAGTTCGCGGCCCAATCGCAAAGCGGCATCACCCGCCAACTGACCGGCCCGACCGGTGAGCGCAACAGCTACGCCATCCTGCCGCGTGAACACGTGCTGTGCCTGGCCGACGTCGAAGGCGACCTGCTGACGCAACTGGCCGCCGTACTGGCCGTGGGCGGCTCGGCCGTGTGGCCGGAAACCGACACCAGCAAAGCCTTGTTCGCACGCTTGCCGAAAGAGATTCAGGCACGCATCCAGCGGGTGTCCGACTGGGCCAAGGACGATGTGCTGTTCGACGCCGTCCTGCATCACGGCGACTCGGACCAACTGCGCGGCGTTTGCCAGCAAGTGGCCAAGCGCGCCGGCGCCATCGTCGGGGTCCATGGTCTGTCCCAGGGCGAAACCAACATTGCGTTGGAGCGCCTGGTGATCGAGCGGGCCCTGAGCGTCAACACCGCTGCGGCGGGTGGCAACGCCAGTCTGATGACGATCGGCTAAGCGCTGTAGACCAGGCACCTGCAATGGGTGCCTGGCAATCGAGTCCTGTGGGAGCGGGCTTGCTCGCGAAAGCGGTGTATCAGTCGCAATTGATTGGCTGACCAACCGCTTTCGCG